>JBEKVS010000006.1:0-44224 GCA_049513795.1 Occallatibacter sp.
GCGTGAGATCGCCAATGCTGTAGCGGCCTTGAATGGTGCGGTAAATGCTGTAGCCGTAGGCGCCGTAATAGCCAAGTTGCCCGATGATGGCCAGCAGCCCGCCCCAGAACAGACGCCTGCGATTGAGTGCGACGTTCTCTTCGTAGATGCTCTGCGAATGGGCGGTGAATCGCCGCGTCAGATAGTCGCTGAGGTTGAAAAGGCGAAGCTCTTTCGCGGCTTCCTTGCTGCCGCCCACCTGGCGCAAGTAATCCATCTGTCGCCGCCGCGGCGTCTGGCGAAAGTTTTTGGCATAGGTAAGAAACGCGAAATGGCTCTCACCAAGAAATGCCGGCAATATTCCCGCTACAAGCAAAAGAAGCAGAAACGGCGAGTAGCGGATGAGGACGGCGGAGAAGGCAATCGCAGTGACGGACTGCTGGATCAGACGGCCCATCTGCTGAATCATGGCCAGCCGATCCGTGGCTTGCACGCGCGCGCGTTCCAGACGATCGTAAAACACCGGGTCTTCGTAGACCGTTACGTCGAGCGAGGCAGCCTTGCGCATCACCTCCACGCTCACATGGTGCGTGTAGCGATCTGCCAGCAGATTGTCGAAGTAGTCGACGGCGCGCGACAGAATGCCGGTCAGTACGGCCAGCGCCATCTCCGCGCCGACCAGCCACCAGAAGTGTTGCGGCAGAGGCTTTTGAATACGAATCTGGTTGACACCGTCGATGATATAGCGGCCAACGATGCCGATGCCCACCGGGAGGAACGCAACCAGAATACGGATTGCAATATTCCAGAACACGACGGAAGGACCGGATTCCCAGACGAAATGCAGAACCGGCGGCACGTTCTTGAGTGCACGCAATCGGTCTGCCCATGCATTACCGGGAGGTTTTGGTTCGCCGGATTGGTTCTCGCTGGCTTGCCCAGTGAGGTTCTCATCATGCGTAGTCGCGGACATGCTTCACTTTAGAACAGCCCAGCCGGAATGCGTGTTCTTTACCGCACACGAGCGCGCAGTCTCGGGTTCCCGGTGCCTGGGACGATCTCTCTTACTTGATGGCTAAGTTTGCTTGTTTTTCGTTCTTTCTCATCCCATGCGATGCACTTGGGGCGCGGATTGTTGTTCGTCCCTAAATCAACCATCTATCCCTCCGGCGAGTTGTAAGCTTTGAAGCCCGCAATCTCCATGCCGCGTTGAGCTTCTGGGTTCTTCATGAATGTGTCCCAGACAAAGCCCGTTCGCGCATTCTCGGCCATCAGCATGGTGATGCCCGTGTCGATACCCACAACATCGGTGTCGTACCAATCGGTCAAGGGGTTGAATGCGTCCACAAAGCCGTAGCGGCACCAGGCCTTGGGATAGTGGTCGTGAACGGTTCTCAAAACGCGCATCGTCGCATTGGGCAAGAAAGGCAAGGAGCCGCCCGTCGCCGCCGGCACAATGGTTCCGTCGATAGGCCCCATCGCGGGCGGACCACCCCACGCCACATATCCCTTCTCCGAATCGGATGCGGTAATACCCCACAGCGCGTTTGTGTAATCGACAAACTTCGGATTCAGTTCCAGGCAGAAGCGGCGGTGGACATCGGTGGCGATTACGGAGTTCTGAAAGTAGTCCGCGAAGCGATCGCGTTTGCCACGAAAGTCGAACCAGGCCTGAGAATATTGATGCACGAACAGCGGCGCATATGAGCTGATGTAGCGCAGTCCGTCATACTCCCAAATGGTCCGTTTCCAGGCAGACCACGCATCGCCAGGCAGTGGATGTGAAGCGGACCCCATGCCCAGCAGATACATCATCATCAATTCGCTGTAAAGATCCCAGCGGTATGGAATGAAACCGAACTCGGGAGTCCAGCCGTGAGAGAGAAGAGTCGTGTCTTCCGCGAGCCAGGTCCACTCCACGCGGTCGAAGATGGCATGCGCCAGCTCGGAGATGGTTTCGTCGTGGAAATGCTCCTTGCAGGTCAGGATTCCGCACAGCAGCATGGCCGTGTCGACAGAAGACACTTCGGAATCCCACATTCTTTCGCCAGTATTGATATTGGCGAAATGGTAGAAAAACCCGCGATGCGTGGGCAGCTTGTGCCACAGGAAAGATAGCGCCAGCGTGACTCGTACGCGGGCATCGGAGTGGCTGACAAAACCGCGTTGCTCGCCAATGCAGATGGCTGTCAAGGCAAACCCCGTCGAGGCGATGCTGGCGGCGAGGCTGGTATCCTTGGCCACAACGTTGCAGCGATCTTTGGTTAAGCCGGTTTGGGGATTCGTTTGTTCCCAAAAGAAGAGGAAATTCGCATGAATGAGCCCGTCGAGAAACTGCGCGTCGCTGGCTGAGAGGGACGTGGGCATGGGCGGCGCCGCAGGTCGGGTGTGAGGCTGCGTGGCCTGATGCTCGGCGGCCTGCTGGCCGAACAAGGGAAGCGCGTGCGTCATGGGAAGGCCCAGCGAGACCCCGGCGATCCGGCGCAACAGCTCGCGGCGGGAGTATTCGTATCCCCCTTGAACGCATGTTCCGGGATCATTCATGATGCGGGTTTGCGGCCGTTTCATTCGTTCTATTCTATCCACCGTTCAAGTCTCAATGCATCGCCGATCCGGCTTCAGGGTTATCGTCCGCGCACCGTCGCTTTACAGGCAGCAAATCGGGTCAAAGACGCGTCTTATTCTATAAGATGCAGGCGGAGCGAACGTGAGCCGAAGAAAGATCGCAGCATGCATTATTGTCGTGATCGCAGCGGCCGCAGTGGCCACCGCGATCTTAGTGCGTGCCCATCACTGGCGCCTGAGATCGCTTACCATTCAGGGTGCTGTGATGCGAAAGGACGAGGACCCGCAAAAGGAGTTGCCCATTGCCGGCGCAACGGTGACCGCTTCGGACGGTGTGACCAGCATCAGCACGCAGTCCGACGCTGCCGGCTACTTCGAGATCAACTTCCCTGAGGGGGTATGGCCGGGCCAGACACTGACCATCAGCTTTCAGCATGCCGACTATCAACCTTTCGAGTTGAAGCTTACCCCGGGACTTCGGCAGGCAAGCAAAGAGCTCTACGTGGCAGCCATGACTCCGAGCGTTCAGCAGGTCGGCGTAAGTCCTCACACCCCGGTCACCACGGTGTCCAACATCCAGGTGCGCTACACCGTGAATACACGGACCGAGGTGAATGTGGGCAGCGAGGTCAAGACATTCGAGGTCGCGAACAAAGGGAATGTGCCTTGCAACGGTCAGGCCCCATGCTCCCCTGATGGCAACTGGAAGGCTGCAAGAGGCTCGGTTTCTCTGGACGCAGGTCCTGAGAATGAATTTCGCGATGCCCGAGCCTCATGCATTGCGGGGCCCTGTGCCTTCACCCGGATTGACTCAAGCGGCTTTGTGAATGGCGGCCGCACCATTACCGCCTCGGCGCTCGATTGGTCGGATACGGCCACGTTTCTGCTCGAGGCGGAGGTATTTCGAACTGGAATGACGTCCAGTGTGCGACTTATTCATCCTGTGGTCTTTGGGCAGGCCCTTCATTTCACCCTTCCGCCCACTGAGGAGGGCGTGAGCCTCGAAGCAGATGTCAATGGCACGCCCATCGTCTTCCCCCTTGGCCCGGAACTCTACCTGAGCTGGGCCACTTGCACTATTCTGAACAGCACGGATGCGGCGAAGACGCAGATCTACAGGTGCGAACTCAAGCCCGGGTATCGCTTTTGAGCCGGCCAACGCTGCGCGGATTCGACCCGATCGTTATGGAAAGCCGACAGGCATAGCCCCCGTACGACTCGAATCAAGACAATCCGCTTTCTTGGACTACCAGCGGTAAACCGTCATGTTGTGAACATAGATTGAGGCCGTCGCGCTAGTCTCACTCGGCCCTTCGATCTGGAACTGGGTATTGACGTCTCCGATTTCCCAGCCTTCGGGGTGCGCGGATTCGTGCGTTGCGCCCACAAAAGGGGTGTACACGCCATCGAGGGTGACCCAGTCGTGCGTCACCACGCCCTTGCCATCGTGATGTTCGCCAATCTGTATGTGGTGCCACGCATTGGGTGCCCACTCCGCGGGATTGCAGGGCATTTTTGTAAGCAGCCAATGATCCACATCATCCACCGTGTCGCCGTACTCCCAGACTCCATGCGTCCCCGAGCATTGGGTCGACATGATGATCGTATTCCCGTTTTTCGCGACCTGGTTGATGTCCATTTCCAGGTTCAAAATTTGCGAGGGATTGGGGATAAAGACGTAGACGTCGAGAGCAAAATATGTCGACTCGGTGTCCCTGGCAAACGAGTTGCTCCAGCGTTCCCCGGCACGGTCGGAGTAGGTCATCGAGAACTCCCGGGCATCGTCATACAGCGGAGTTGTGGCCGGATAGACGGTCACTCCGACGGCCTCTCCAGGTGTGCGCGCATCGTGGCCCTCGACCCAATCATTCGAGCCGTCTAAATCGCCAGACGAGATTGCGTTTCCGGGAATGCTCGGCCCCTTCACCGGTTCCTCCGGATCAGCCACGGTGAAGGTTGTGCTGACAACCGGGCATGCCCCCTTACTGGTCCAGGATTTGAAGTGGACGGTATGCGTTCCCGGGGCGAGGTCCTGACCCATGACATCGACGTCGAATGGAGTTCCGGCGGGCACCATTGCAGGGTCATCGTCAAGCGAATACCCGAATGATGTGGGGCGGATTCCGGCACACCCGATATTGTGGGCGCGAATGAGAATCGGGGACGAAATTCGCGTCCCG
The DNA here is from genome assembly GCA_049513795.1 of Occallatibacter sp. Lineage (GTDB taxonomy): Bacteria > Acidobacteriota > Terriglobia > Terriglobales > Acidobacteriaceae > Telmatobacter. Next base: position 4,725 of record JBEKVS010000006.1, read on the forward strand.
CCCACCGGGCTGCCGACAGTGATTTCCGAGGCGCGGGCAAAGGGAGTCTGACTGGCGCCGCATAGGGTTGTGAGTAAAAGAGCAAGCAAAAAGGGCTTTCGCCTGAGGCGCACGCATGTGTGGTCTCTCTTCACGGGGAACATGATTCTCCTTGGGGAAATGATAGATGTGAGAATAACCAGTAGAAGTAAGCTATCGGCGGGTACGCAAGAGAAGAATGCTGAACGCGGCCGCTCAATCAAGTCGTTCGGGTTTTCCAGCCCTCACCAAAGTAATTGAATTGAGTTACTATCTGCGGGGCGCTTTCGCCTAGGCATGGGGCTCAGCTGCCGGCTCCAGCGCCCAGCGAGATCCGACAGATACAAAGGATTGAATCTGTAAAGCCTCTATACGACAGACATTTATTGGTGGAGGCGGCGGGAGTCGAACCCGTCATCTGCACTGAAAACACTCAAGTTACTGATACTGAGAGTGCCTGGAATTCGCCGAATTCCACGATTGCCTGGTTTGCGTACAAATCGCGTACAAAGATTTTCAGGAACTCCCAGAACTCCGAGCAGGTGCTCTTCCGGTCCGTTCAGCGGACGTTCTGAAGTATTCTCTAATTCTTATACATCAATTTTATTGCGAACAAAAACCACGAAGGGAACCTCGGAGATGAAAAGAGCTGCGCGCGGAATCAACCCCGTTTCGAAACCAAGTGGCGACGGATGTGTAGAATGCCTTGCGTCGCTGAGAGGTTGGTGGTTTCACCTCCGCCGGTGTGCGGAGTGTGGGCACATCGGATGCTGTGACAGTTCTCCGAGTCAACATGCATCAAAGCATGCCGCGGCGACGGGGCATCCGATCATCACCAGCTTTGAGCCGGGCGAGGATTGGTTCTTCGATTACGAGAAGCAGGCGATGGTCAAGGGTGTAGAGTTGCTTCCGCCGCATTCGCACTCGAGAAATCAGCCCGCTCCTGGACCGGCAGGAAGGGTGCCGGCCGACTGGGAATCGCATCTGAACTAGCCAGCCATCCTGGACCTGCCGCGCTTGAGAGAGAAATGCTCAAGAGCCACAGTAAACTGCTTCGAACCTCTTCATGCTCGACGACGAGCGACCGCTCGGTGGCATTTCATACGGTTGCAGGAGAATTGAACCATGTTGCCAACAATCAATGCGCCTGACAGGCAAGCCGAGGCTTTTCCCGTGCTTACGCCGGCGCAGATCGCCCGTCTCCGGCCCTACGGCAATATCCGATCGGTCCAGGCTGGAGAAGTCCTTTTCGAACCAGGCAAGACGGGCATGTCCTGTTTCGTGGTGCTTTCAGGAAAGCTTGATATCGCGATATCCGGACTCTCCGGCGAGCAGGTATTTGTAACGTACGGCCCCGGCCAATTCTCAGGTGAGCTTGTCCTGATCTCCGGTGCGCGCGCCCTTTCTCGCGGGCGTGTGGCCGAGCCGGGAGAGTTTATGGAGATCGACTCAGACGCGTTGCGCACGTTGATTGCGAAGGATGCCGAGCTGAGCGATATCTTCATGCGCGCATTCCTCCTGCGGCGCGTCGCGATGATTTCAGGAGGTCTGGGCAATGTGGCCGTCTTGGGATCGCAACATTCGTCCAACACTTTGCGCCTGCGCGAATTCCTAACCCGCAACGGCCATCCCTTTCGCTATGTCGATCTCGATAGCGATAAAGAATCGCAGGAACTTCTGGATCGCTTCGACATAAAGCTAGAGGACATTCCCGTTGTGATCTGCGGCGGAAAGAATGTATTGCGAAATCCGACGAATCAGAAACTAGCGGAGTGTCTGGGGATCTCCGGCCGAACAGACGGGCACCGCGTTTATGATGTCGCGATTGTGGGCGCTGGCCCCGCCGGCTTGGCCGCGGCGGTATATGCGGCTTCCGAGGGTCTGGACGCTGTGTTGATCGAATCTGATTTCCCCGGAGGTCAGGCCGGAGCGAGTTCAAAGATCGAGAATTATGTTGGTTTTCCCATGGGCATTTCGGGGCAGGAACTTGCCGGCCGCGCGGTCGTGCAGGCAGAGAAATTCGGCGCGCAGATGACGGTCGGCCAGAAAGTTGTGAAGGTCAAGTGTGACCAGCGGCCGTATGAGCTTACTTTGGAAAACGGCGGACTCGTCGAGGCGCGGAGCATTGTGATCGCCGCCGGCGCTCAGTACAACAAGCCAAGTGTCGAGAATCTGGGCCGATTCGAGGGACAGGGCATCTACTACGCCGCCACAGCCATGGAAGCACAACTGTGCACGGGCGAGGAGATAGTCGTGGTTGGCGGCGGCAACTCTGCCGGCCAAGCAGCGGTTTTCCTGGCAGAAACAGTACGCAGGGTCTATATGCTGGTTCGCGGAAAGGAGTTATCCGACACCATGTCGCGTTATCTCATCCAGCGAATCGTTGAGAATCCGGGCATCGAACTGCATTTCGAGACCGAAATTGTCGCCTTGGCAGGCGATTCGCACCTGGAGCGAGTCACCTGGCTGGACCGGGCGACGGGCGAAGAATCTGTGCATGACATCGGCCATGTGTTCGTCATGGCAGGCGCTTCGCCGCGTACAGATTGGCTGCGTGGATGTCTTGCGCTCGATCAGCAAGGGTTCATCCTCACAGGACGGGATTTGGACCCGATTCTGGACAGCGCGCCAATGAAATGGCCACTCGGCCGGCCTCCGCAGATGCTGGAAACTAGCCTGCCCGGAGTTTTTGCTGTCGGAGATATTCGTTCTGGCAACGTGAAGCGCGTTGCATCTGCCGTGGGTGAAGGTTCAATCTCGATCCACCTCGTGCATCGAGCGCTGGTGGAGATGTGAGGTTTCACTAGCTTTTATGGACGACCTCGAACGAATCCCCAACCGGGTCGAATACATCGGCGGCGTAGGATCCCGGATGATCGCCTTCGCCCTTGTAGGGCCTTTGTCCTCCCACTTAGTTGTCACGAAATTGTCGACATGGTGTCATTCATTCGTATGGAGATTGGGCCGCTTGTGGTGGAAGGGTACTTCCGCTACCAAGGTGTGCCTACAAATCGGTATCGATTGGATGGCTTTCGCACTGAGGTCTGCCACGCTTCGCGGCATGCACTGCTGCGACGAAGCCAGCGAACTCGAACGAATTGGGCTCTTTTCAATCGAACAGTGCTCCAGTACATGCCGCGGTACCGGAAGCCTAGGCAAGAGCCGTATGCGGCAATGCCGCATGCGCAGACCTGCGCATCAACAAAACTGCCGAAAGGACTGACAGCGCCATGGCCAAGGCTCTGTCAGTCCTTTCGGCTTGATGGAGCGTTTGCATCGCGGGCGTGCAAAACGTGTATGCGAAGCTCACATATCGGTGTGCGGTTTCTGACATAGAGTGTCGATTTTGCGGTGCAGGGAGACCATCTCGATAGCGGCAGCGGCGGCTTCAAAGCCCTTGTTTCCTGCTTTGAGACCGGCGCGATCAAGTGCTTGTTCAAAGGTTTCGCAGGTGAGAACACCGAACGCATGTGGGATGCCCGTCTCCTGTTGCGACTGGCCGATGCCGCGCGAGACTTCGGTGTAAATCGCTTCATAATGCGCCGTCTCGCCACGAAGAAGCACGCCCAGAGTGATGATGGCGTCAAAGTTCCCGGATTCAGCGAGCTTGCGCGACGCGGAGGGAATCTCCCATGCACCGGGGACGCGGAGAATCTCGACGTCTTGTTCGCTTGCCCCGCTGCGAAACAGCGCATCAAGGGAACTCTGCAGCAACCTATCTGTAATGACCGCGTTCCAGCGCGCAGCTACAACGGCAAAGCGCATGCCCTTGGCCGAAAGGTCGCCTTCGAGAGCGACTGGCCTGCCTTTGAGCGGGTGACTCCACTCCCAGAACATAATGGAGAAGCCGGGCACTGGCGTTGCGATGAAGAGGCGTGAACCCCACTTGGTTTCGGCGACTTCGTTCACGGTCGTCGGCGAGTTACTGGGATTGGCGTTGAGCCACGCATCGACAGTCTGGCGGACGGAGTCGAGATTGGTAACCTCAATGCTGATCGTGCCGTCAGAATCATTCAATTTATCCGCGGAGTTGTCCTGCCCACACTCCGATGCATGAGAGAACTCGATATTGCCGACAGGCGCAACGAATCGGCAGCCTACTCCAGCGGAGACATCCCGGCATCGGCCTTCTTCTAATCCGAGGGTATCTAGGAACCCGGCTAGCCGATGGAACTCCGCCGCATCGCATATGCGTCGACTGAATGTTATGCCTTTTATCATCGTCAACCTGTTGCCCTGCATAGTGCGGAGCAAGTTCCTCCCTTGGAACAGAGTACCGAATGCCTGCCAACTTCTCAGATGCGAGATCTTTTCCCGTGAACACCTCTAACATTGGAGTTCGACCAATTCGTACCCCAAACACCAGGTAAGCACGGAGCCACTTAGGCCCACACTTGTTCGGCCAGATCAACTACACGCCGGCGGTAACCAGCTTCCATTCGACCGCAGTCTCCTCACCTGGCGAATCGAGAACGGGCGTCTTAACGGTGGGGAGCGGGATATGCTCTACAATCTCGATGCCGTAGCTTTCGAGCGCCGCCACAGGTCGGGGATGGTTGGTCATCAGGCGGATTCGGCGAAGATTAAGATCATGCAAGATTTGAGCCCCGATCCCTATTTCCCGTTGAGTACTCCTCTGACCTTCGGGCGAAACCTGGCCCCTCTCGTCTTTGTGAAACTCCAGCGAATCCGCGCCATCAATCTTTCCATGCGAGAATCCAAGTGAGTTCTGATGCAGGTAAATCACGGCGCCAACCCCCTCGCTGATAATTCGTTGCAACGGGGAGCGAATGTTCGATGCACATTCACATGGCGAAGCGTGAAATACATCCCCGGCAAGACAATGAGTATGCTTCGAACAGCACCGGCTCCTCAGAGCTAGCGACATCGCCGTGCACAAGAGCGACATGTGACTCTCGATCGTGATCGGTGCCCTAAGCGATCATTGAGAATTCACCAAAGCTCGTGGGCAGCACAGCGGCTCCCTTACGATGGATGGAGCGCTCATGAGCCATGCGGTAGCGGATTAAATCCGCGACCGTGATCATCATCAAGCGGTGAAGTTTGCAGAACTCGATCAAATCCGGCACCCGAGCCATGGTGCCGTCGTCCTTCATGATTTCGCAAATCACACCGGCAGGCGTCAAGCCAGCGAGACGCGCCAAATCCACGGATGCCTCGGTCTGACCGGCGCGCACCAGAACTCCGCCGCGTTGTGCGCGCAAAGGAAATACATGGCCCGGGCGACCGAGGTCTGATGGATGGGTTGCCGGATCGATTGCACATAGAATTGTTTCAGCGCGGTCATACGCGGAGATGCCCGTGGTGACGCCGCGCACCAGAGCGTCGATTGATTCAGTAAATGCAGTGCCAAACCGTGCGGTGTTCTGTGCGGTCATCGGCTGCAGTTGGAGATAATCCAGGCGTTCAGGAGTCATAGCGAGGCAAATAAGCCCGCGTCCGTATTTCGCCATGAAGTTTACGGCTTCCGGAGTAATCTTTTCCGCAGCCATTGTGAGGTCTCCCTCGTTTTCACGGTCTTCGTCGTCGACCACGATGACCATGCGCCCGGCTCGAATCTCGTCGATAGCGCTCTTAACTTCTGCGAAGGGTGAAGCGGCAGTCATGGCGAAACCTCTCTTATTAGCAATTGAACTCTCACAGACCGCCTATCAGCCGCGGAGCGATTCGAGCAACCCACAATCATGGCTAATGGCGTCTTCAGTCATTTGTCTTTCTATCCAGCGGTATGTCTTCTCGAGTCCATTGCGAAGACGGATCGAGGGCTCCCACCCAAGACGCTCCATGATCATTGAGTTGTCACTATTGCGTCCATTCACACCCTTTGGGGCATTCAGATCGTAGATGCGTTTGAGCCGGATACCCGCAATTTCTTCGGCTATGTCAACCAGTTGGTCAATGGTGACAAGTTCGCTCGACCCAAGATTGATAGGTTCGGTGATATCGCTGTTCATAATCAATTCCGTACCCTTGATGCAGTCGTCTATAAACATGAAACTGCGTGTTTGCCGGCCATTTCCCCAAATCGTGATCTCGTGATTTCCGGATAGCTTTGCCGCGCACACCTTTCGGCAAATGGCTGCCGGCGCCTTTTCCCGTCCATCGGCCCAGGTGCCGTGTGGCCCATAAACGTTGTGGTAACGCGCAACGCGGCAGATCAGTCCAAAATCTTCCTCGAAATGGCGGCACATCCGCTCGCTGAAGAGCTTCTCCCAGCCGTAGCCATCTTCCGGCAGTGCAGGATAGGCATCGGACTCTTTGAGGGCGATTACATCTTGCCTGGTTTGTTTCTCGGCGTTGTAGACACAGGCAGAAGATGCATAAAAGAACCGGTTGACAGCCGTCTCCCTGGCTGCCACGAGCAGGTTTGTGTTCGTCAGCACGTTGAGCATGCAAAGCGCTTTATTGTTTTCGATGAACCCCATACCGCCCATATCCGCGGCCAGTTGATATACATGATCCGCATCGCTGGTGGCGATCACGCAGTTCTGCGGGTCCTTCAGATCGAGGGAAATATTCTCAACTCCATTCGCAACCTGATACCACTCGTTCAAAGGTTTTATGTCGACCGCGCGAATTACATCGACTCCGCGAGCCAGAAGGTCCTTAACAAGATGGCCGCCAATGAAGCCTCCTGCCCCGCAAACCACTGCTCTTGGTCCTTGCAGATTGATCATCTGTTTCGCAACTCCTAATGTGATCATGACTGAAAGCGTGGTGGCTTCAATCTCCATGAGAGCCCGCCGTCATCTAATGGGACTCTATTACCGCATGCATTCTCAGTTGTCAGATTGCTGTAATCGGAATGTCACAAGATTCGCGGGCGTGCCAGTGCCATTCACTTGGAGCGCGTCGAAGTTGAAATTTGAAGGGAGCGGGCGTGAAACCGTTGGCTGGCGGTTGTTCCGGCTCTTAACCGGTTCATCCCGGTACTTATTCTTTGCTTGCGAGCTTAACCGGTGTGAACCCCTTCTCAGGGAATTTGCCCACAGAAATGCAACAGCAACCAAAAAGGGATTATGAGCGGCTGGCCCCGTTACAGGGCTGAACCTGTCTAGGCCGTCCCGAAAAAACATTGCGAGCTGATTCACACTTCCGCAGGGATTGTGGACCTTACCCCTCGGCAAACCAAATCTTTCAGCAGTCCACTTGGTATTTGGATATGGCGGCGCTCCCCGTTGTTGCTACGGCGGTGTTTATTCTGGCTGGCGCAGACGCACCTGATTCAGCGGCCGCAAGCTGGCTAACTTTGCTTCCATTTCAATCTCTCGGCAGGATTTCCTACTCCCTCTATTTGTGGCACTAGCCCATCCTGATTATTGCAAAGGAGGCTTTCCAGAATAATTCCTGGCAACTTCGCGCCGCGTGCGTCGTCTTGGCTGTCGCACTGTCGGCGATAACCTATATGTTGGTGGAAAACCGAATCCGGTTCCAGCCTTTTCTTGTGTCAAGGCCGAAGCTGAATCTTGGGGGGCGACGCAGATAATGACACCCTGCATCGGGGACTCATGGAGTGGCGCGCGGTGCTACTCCAATCGACGCAATCTCTCAAATATAATCAGGCTGCCGCGGATATGCCTTCTCTCTATGCATCCGGTTGCAGCGCGGATATTCGTCCGCGCTTATGCATCTTCGGCGAATCCTCCAATCCGGTTTCAACCTTGGTGCTCTCTGGAGATTCCCATGCAGCTCAATGGTTTTAGCCGCTGAAGGATATGCGGCCACGCAGCATTGGAAGTTGATAACAATAATCAAAAAGGCGTACTCCCCAATGAGCATCACGACTAACCATTTGGAGAGCCCCGCGGCAATACGCGGCTGTGACCAGTGGAGAGAGCCGGCACTGGCTGAGATTCAGGAGCTGCATCCGAATATGGTCGTCCTGTCGAGCTCGTCGCGCTGTCCGTACCCTGGCATTTTGTGGGTGCTGGTAGATTCCTCGGAGTGGGCGCAGGCATCCCGACGGGCTTTTCTCGCGCTTGCTCGACCGGGAACCAGCGTGAAGTTCATTCGGGATACGCCTCACACTGATTACGATGTTCCCTACTGTCTGGCCCAGCGGGCATGGAACGGCCGTGCAACCTGCGGCCCAATGCCGCGATCGAAGGCATTAATGTCGGATATCTTCGATGCCGAAACTCGAGCTGCCGCAAATATTGACAATATTAGATTCATCGACATGTCGGACACCATCTGCCACGGAGACTCGTGTCAGCCTGAGCAGGGCTAACTTGTTGCATATCAAGATACCAATCACTTGACGGAAAGCTACGCAGAGAGCCTTGCTGGCGAACTGCAGAGGGAACTAATGGCAGATTCGAATTAGGGTTCGTCCTCGCGATCAATAAATCGATTGATGGTCATGAGCGTAGGGCTTGCCAAACTTGTTGGTATGGTTCGTGGTTCCTGTCCGTGATACCGGTGCCGCTATCTGGCCAAGGTCAACTGCGCCGGGGGTGATATGCACGCGACGGGTTTCTTGTTCGAGTAGGGGTGGCTGCACTCCTTCAATCCAGACATGGAGGCTGTAATCACCTGGCGGGATATTGCGAATGATGAACAAGTTACTGGCATCTGCGACGGCATAAAGCGGAGTAGAGAGGGAAATCACCACAGCGCTCATCTCCGGATGAATGTTGCAAAAGATATAGGAGACGCCTTCCCGTGAAAATGTAACGGACTTAGTCGATCCCGCCTCATAAAGGCCAAGATCAAATCGCTTCCCTTCGAAGAGCGAGAAGACATTATGAAAGAAAGGATCGGCATTGGGAAATTGAACAACCGCGCTTACCGGAATGACTTGGAGGTGCGGAACGAACATGCGATTCTTCTGCAGCAAGGTGTATTGCCGGTGAGGCGAAAACGGAAGAGCGGGCGTCCCGGCCTGCGCTTCCAGCCAAATGACAGCGGGCACGGCGCGAGACTTTCCGGGCTCAGAGGGAACTATATGAAGCCGAACTTCTCCAGCATCGCTCTCCGAAGCACCGCTCTGCGGGCTCATCACCCTGGATGCCAGGACGACGACGCAGAACAGTAACTTACCGAATTGTGCACGTCCGGTCAAAACTTAAATCCTGCTCCCAGTCCGATCACATTGCTTCCTGTTGAAGAGTTGAACACCGGATAACTTTCCAGATGCCGATATTCGAGCGAAAACAACAAGTAGAGAATGGGCTTGTAGATCACATTGCCAGTGAAGGTTTGATTTCTCGAAAGGTTCTGGTAAATGGTGCCGCCCGGGGCACTGATTTGCCGCACTTCACTTGCGAATGCGTCATCCATTCCGAATGCCCCATTCAGTTCTACCCGGGTGCTGATTTTCTCTTTTAATTGCGCCCAACCGCCTGCATCGTCCAGAGGGTTCAAATAATTGCCGCCCCCGTTGGGGTAGGAAAAATATCCGAAGTCCTTGTAAGCTCCACCTCCCAGGCCTCCCAGCGCGAGCCCACGATACACGCTGCCAGTTAACTCCAACCGGGCTGGCAAGAGAAGCCGTAAGTCAGCGGTTGCCGCCCAGGAGTCGAAGTCTTGATTGGTCTGAACGCGGTGGGGAGCTAAATAGCCACCTAGACCAAAATGGTCACCGTTCTCCTCGCTCGATCCAGACCCAACTAGAGCGACTCTCGCCTCGACGCCGGGCCAGCGGCTTTGCTCGGCACTGCTGGGAGAAGTGGCGGGCGTCGCGCCGGAGTAGATTGACGTCGGCGATAGCGGTGCATCGCCAACATCGATCAAGGCTCCTTCGAGCTGAAGGTAGTGCGAAGAAGACAACGGAATATCATGTCTCGATCCAATTTGCGGGTTCCAGGTCCACAAGTTACCTGACCACGCGAGCGCCGGTTCCGCCACTGCAGTCAGCGAAGTGGGCGTATCGGGATTGAAGATGGGACGATCCAACGAGAAATACGCATTCGTATGCTCCCATTCCAGGCCTGCATGAGCGGTGCGGAGACGCAACATTGCAGCGTTGACGGAGTAGGGCCCAGAATAGGCACCGGTCTGGACGCTGGACTGCGTGGCGCCATCAAAATCCACGCGCAAATCTGCATAACTCCTGGCGCCAAACAGGTGCGGACCTTGTGCGTCGAACCCAAGCACCGTCTGTCGAACAGAGGCTCCAGTACTTCCTGAACCGCGCACCGCAAGCGTCGGTGTGACCTCCATATCCACTGCTCGCGTGTTTACGGACCCGTTGAACAACAATAGACCGGTAATCTTCACCGGGTATTTCGATTCGCTCTCAATCTTCGTTTGCTCTTGAGTTGCTATTTGCGACTCAATCATCGTCTGCTGGTCACGAATATCCTGGATCTGAGAAGCATTTTCCGCTCGCTGACTTTGAATTGCATCACCGGATGATGCCGGGCCAGAAGTTGTTGGAATGTTCTCCTTTGATCCACTTTGCGCGACCTGTTGTTCCAGTGCTTTCAATTGTCTTTGCATCTCGCTGATCTGACGCTGCGACTTCTCCAACTGGGCCTGAGTAATTGCCATGGCATCCGTCAACTTCTGAATTTGTTGCGAGAGACTATCATGATTCGTATCCTGTGCAATCAGGATGCTTGCAAACTGCCCGGAAAATAAAACTAAGATGGGCCACATTCTCCTCTTATGGCAAAGAGTGAAATGAAGACCTCGCTTAGACTTGGATCGGTTCATATTCATTTGAATTCACCTGCTCGGGCTATGTTCTGCGACTCGGTTGTTTCATTGTGCATCCGAAATTCGCGGGCTACCTTCATCTGGAAGATCGTCTCACCCGGCCGACTACTGAGTAGCGTGACTTCACCTCCGTGCTCAGTCGCAATGCGGTCAGCGAGCGTAAGGCCAAGTCCAGTACCTTTTTGTTTTCCTTCGCTTACGAATGGTTCGAAGAGGCTCTTGCGAATCTTCTCTGGAACGCCAGGACCATTGTCGATCACATTTATCATGATCTGTTGCTCCCGGGCCTCCACCGTCACCAGAACATTGGCTGCATTCGCGGAAGTGCGAACGGACTGGCAGGCGTTGAGGAGCAGGTTGAAGATTGCACGCTCAATCTGCTTCTCGTCGACGACGACCCGAGTCTTCGTGGGATCACCGTAGCGGGTTTCTATACGCACACCCTCCGCATCGGGATGATTGCGAATCAGAGCTACTGCGTGCTCCACCAACGTTGCCAGCAACTCCGGCGATCTCCTTATGCTTGTGCCGGTTCGACTGAAGATCAGGAGCGACTCGATCATGTCTGTGGTCCCGAGCACAGCTGTTCGGATGTCGGCAAAGATCTCAGCACGCTCCCTTGAAGAAATCTTGTCGACGACAAGAAACTCCGAGTTAGCGTAGATTGTCGCCAGATAGTGCCGGAAGTCGTGGGATATGGAACTGGCCATGCGGCCGATGGTAGCCAGCCGTTCAGATTCGAGGAGAGCCCGGTTAGCTTGCAGAATTTCGTTCCACATTCCTGCAATTGCAGAACTGAGCTCCAGTACTTCCCGCGTTCCATGGAGCGGGAGTTGGTGGTTCACGTCTCCGATCCCAAACGCCCGGACACTTTTCGAAAGCTCTTCTAGAGGACGTGTCACATGGCGCGAAAGGATGATCATCAAGCCGGTGCCGCATAGGAGCGCCAGGAGTCCCGCACTCAGGACCATCCGGTTAATGCGGATAATTGAGCGCTCTGCCGGCTCAAGCGATTTCAGGACTACCAACTGCAACGGAGACGAAGCCGTAGCGGAAAGATCTTCCGAAGCGGCAAGAAACTGAGCATTTCCGAGCTTTACCGATGCGGGTGTCCGCAAAACACCGGAAAGGAATGAAGGCTGAGCTGCCAAGCTCGTCTGAAATGAGGGCGTCAGTGTGCTGGCCAAAATCTCCCCTTTGCTGAGGAATGTGGCTTCGACACCGGCCGGTTGACTGATCTGGCGCACTGTGCGTTCAATCGAAACTCCACTGATTACATACCCCAACAGAGTTCCATTTTCATCGCTGCCAAAATACAACGGGCGCTCTGAACATGCATACAGAGATTTGCCGTCGATGAGATATTGCTTACCCGATGAGATCAAAAAACTCTTCAGTCCGTCCTGCAGGACGGAATTCACCGATCCGTTCTTTGTATACGCCGCGACGATCCGGCCGCTTGGGTCGGCAAGCGCGAAAAGGTCTGTACCACTAATTCGCCAGAACTCGACAGCCCCATCCTGGATGGTGAGATCGTCCCCGCTGGTCATCAGCGCCTTCAGGGTTGGAAGCTCAGCAAGAAGAGCATTCTCGCGTTCCAAAGCTGCCAATCGCTCAGCTTGAAGATCCTGGAATGCTGTGACAGAGTGCTTGAGTTCCCGGGACAGATCGTCAGTTATCTGAGCGCGCCAACGATCACGAATGATCAGCGCACAGAGGCTGGTTACAATTAGCGTGACAAGGGCCATACCCAGTACAAGGAGAACGTACGTTCGAAAACCCTGCTTTCGACGCAAAGGAACGGTCCGCTGGGTCTGCTCACCTTTCATAGGACCGGCCGTTTTGGAATCATGGGACAAATTTGTATCCCGCGCCGTAGATTGTCAGCAGGTGTTTGGGGTTCGCCGGATCTGGTTCCAACTTCTGCCGCAACTTCAGGATCTGGTTATCGACAGTCCTTGTAGTTGGATAGGAGTTGTATCCCCAGACCTCGTTAAGCAAAACCTCACGCGTGAGCACGCGCTCAGCATTTTCCATGAAGAATTTTAGGAGCTTAAACTCATGAGCGGTGAGGATGACAGGCCTTCCAGCGCGCCGAACTGTCATCTTCTTGAAATCGATTTCACACTCCGCAATACGACAAATCGCGGCCGGGGCTGGCTTCCGTTGCCGGCGAATGGCCGCTTGGACGCGAGCCGTAAGCTCACGCGGGCTAAAGGGCTTCGTCACGTAGTCATCAGCGCCCAATTCGAGAAGAAGAACCTTGTCTGCAACCTCGGTAATTGCACTGAGCACGACAATTGGAATCTCGCTAGATTGACACTTGAATGTCTGGCAGAGCTCCCGTCCGGAGATATGCGGCAGGATGAGATCCAGCACCACAGCAAGAGGTCTCTCGCTGCGAAACAGTTCCAGTCCGGCCTGACCGTCTCCGGCGACTACAGCGGCATAGCGCTCTTGCGTAAAGATTCTTCGCAGAACCTTCTGCATACGTGGATCGTCTTCAATGATAAGAATTGTTCCGAGGTTTGGCGCGCGGTTTTCGTCGGATTGGGCTTCAGTTGTCGACTCTATCCCCTGGATCATGATTCAAGACCTTCCTCTATATATTTTGGTCGATTCATCCCCATCTGTGCCAGACAACACCTATAAATTTACAATCGAGTGACAATGTCAACCGCTCAGGGATTGCTTTCAATGCCTCGTGATAAGTTGAGCGAAAAGGCAAATATACCGCGCGCCGTCGCAGAATGAGCTTCGGAATGACGCCAGATGCTATTTAAATCCGCGTCTCCAAGTGGATACTGGGATATTAGGCCCTGCTCCAAAAGGCTAAGTTGCAGAGGAGCCGTTCCTATCTCAAGACTTCGCGATTATTTGGGTATCGCGTCCAACCATTCGTCGCTAAAAACGGTCTCCAAATCGCGAAGGGCCATCGTCACTCCCGTTTCGACGTTGACGACCTGCAATGCCGAAATTTGCTTAAGCCTCTCCAGTCCTCCAATGTAGCTATTCAGGCCCCTCCTGTCTCTTGATTCTCGAAAACGCGATGGCAACGACCGAATTTGCCGGAGCGAGGTATTTACGAAACGGCTAGCGTAGTCGTCCCGCACAAAGAATGCATCATTTCCGGCCGAGTTTGTGCCAACAAACCGATATCCCTTCTTGGCTGCCAATGAGCAAAGCGCGGCGATCGAAGCGCCAAAGTACAAGGTGCTGGGATGGGCTTTCGTGCGGCTGAAGTGTTGATCATAAGGAATGGAGATCGGGTGTACGTCGCCAAACACTGCATTGTATTCGCAGATGCAAATGATTGGTCGAACGGTATGAAGTGCTTCCCATACCCAATAATCATTTCCGTCAATATCGATACTCAATAGGCCAATCTCGCCGCCGAAGACAGCACCTGAAATCAGCTGGTTAATATTCTCTCGAGTTATGAAAGCCGACCGGGCAGTGAGATCATACCTCCAAGCTAGACCATCGCTCTCGATCGCCTTAACTATGGCTGGATCACCGTCCATGATGAGTCCGCGCCAGTTCCGATTCTGCAATAGATAGCGCGTATTCGATTGGCGATAGTCTTCAACCCCAAATTCAATGAAGGTCTGGGCTGAGGCAGGAATTTCGGAACGTTCAATGAGCCAATCAATGATTCCATCCTGACCCCACTGCGAGCTGACGCGAAACTCAACTTCCTGCAGGTTGGCAACGGTATTCCTTGACCGCACCTGCCAGCTCGCCATGCGGCCTGACAGCTGTAAAGACTCGCCCATGAGCCACAACTTGAAGAGAGCCCGCGATTTGTGAAGTGTGTGCTTGAACAACAGGATGGTTCTCCATTCTGGATTCGGGTAAGAGTTGTGCATCTCCGAATCTGTGCCTTCAGCGGTCGACTGAACGAACTTCAAAGCGCGCGATCATGTCTTCTGAAGGCAGGTCACAGGAATAGCTTGGGCAAACTTAAGACTGCATGGAGGGAAATCACCTGCATTCCGCTCATGCTCAGCGAGGAAGGAGATAAAAACACTCGACCACAGGGGAAGCAACAGGTCGAAAGAGTCTGCTTCGGCGAGACCGCGAATGACGATGAACAACAACAAGCTAAGAAAGAGGACTCGCACCGGGCTGTTCGGAAGCTTGCGCACCTGACGGAAGAGACTGCCATAAAGACCGGCAAGCAGCAGAATCCCGAGGACTCCATAGGCGTATAACTGCTGCAGCAATTCATTCTCCGCGTGCCTGGCTTCGAAATTGTCGCCGAATGGAGGGACGACCTTCCACCATGCGTCAAACCCATGTCCGATCCATAGGCTCCAGGGATGGTCAAACAGCGCATTCAGTACGTAGAACCAGATAGCGGTGCGGCCAGTCAGGGTTTCGGCCTGGTTTCCAGCAGAAGTGTAGACGTCATAGTAGGCTTCAAACAGCCCCAGGAAAACAATGCCCAACAAGAGTGTGGCTATGGAGAGGAGTACCTTCGCTCTTCGACTGATGGATTTGTCCTGTATGACCAGAAACCCTTCGCTCAAAAGAAACGCGGCGAGCGTTGTCTTGCTAAGACTGCGAAGAAGAGTTACAACGAGGAAGAGCGTAACCAGGCCCCATTTTCCATCTTTGCGACGCATCAGGTATTGTGCGAGAAAAATGGTAAACGCGCACAGGTTGCCTATTTCGTTGGTATTGAAGAACTGCTCATCCCCAAGCCGAAGATCCGATTGAGTCGGCATAACCCACGCAACCAACGCAAGAAGGCAGGTACTCCAGATGAATCCCTTGATCAAGGAGTGAGCTACGCTGGTGATTGAAGAGCTGCGAAGCAGCAGCGTGATGATTGCGACGTCGACAGCCAGCCCAAGCCAATACCCGACGGAATCAGGTAAAGATGCGGTTTCGCTCCAGGCAAAACTGCAACAGGACACTGCCAAGAAGACGAGTACCCACCGAAGAGTCGGGAGCCGCAACATAGATCGGAATGAAGTGTGGGTGAAGCCGAGCAGATTCAAGCCAACCAGGCCTAGTAGGAGCAGATCCAATGCGAGGCTCAAAGCGGTGCCCGTGCTCGGTTCAAGGCCTAGTATCCGTACTGAAAACAAGACAATGCTGAGCCGGAACGAAAGGTAGAACCCAACGGCGAGGGCCACACCGTCGTATTCTACCTGTGCGAAGTTAGGCGAATCCTGCATGTTGGTCCCTGCATTCAACGGGCTTCGTGGCCGGCGATGTTCACCTATCGATAACTCAGTGTGTGTACATGTCCGGAATGCTCTGGCTGCCTGCCGGCGGCAGGTGACGGATAAATACCACGATGGACCAAAGTTCATCGTCGCTCAAAGTTCCTTTCGATCCGGGCATTCCGGAGGGCGAGATACCGTAGTCGAGAATCCACTTGAGCTGGCCGTCGGTATAACTCTGCACATCAGGGGATGCTAGGGAAGGAATCGGCGGGGAAATGTGCTCCACGAACGGAACGCCGGTGTTCTGGCCATCCATTCCGTGGCAGGCAAAACAGTAATGCGAGAAAGCTTCCTTCCCATCAGCGAGTGTCTGAGGAGTATTAGGGAGCGGATTCTTTTGATTCTTATTGCCAATGAAGACGTGGTGCTCGGCGAATGTAATGGTCTTCGTCTCCAGTTGTCCCGGCGAGTTAGCCTTGCACCCGACGATTCCGGTCAGGGCGATTACCGCCGCAGCTGTGATGAGTCTCTTCACTCTAGTCCACGACATGCAGCGTCAATACCATCCCACCATGTCCGCTGCCGCAAAATACCGAGCAGTGACCGACAAAATCTCCGGTCTTTTGGGGTGTGAAGTGCACTTCAGATGTGCCGTGTGCACCGACTTTGACCTCAACATTCAGTTCGCGAAAGCGAATGCCGTGCGCCACGTCACTGCTCTTGACCACGAGCACTACGGGCTGGCCCTTTTTCAACGTGATCTGACCTGGCTCAAATGCGAAGCGCTTGGCGGTGATGTCGATTCTTTGTGGGGCAGCATCGGCCCGGGCTATTGGGGAAGAAAGCCCGGTGGCTACCAGCATCGAAGTCATAAACATGAATCGAATGTACTTTCTGTTCACAGTTCCTCCTCTTGAAGTTGGCAGTATCGCGTAGGTCGAGCTAACTCGAAATGGAGCTCGGCCGATGAGCCACTTGTCTCGATTGAGCGAATCGGTCGTTCTTATCTCGCCTGGCCAGCCGATCGCGCGGGTTTGCCATTTTCGAGTGATTCAATGGTTAGCATTCAAGCGTTGATTTGCGGAAGGCGGGTCAACGAAAGGCTTATGCTACGGGTTCAGAAAGTGGCGCAGGGCTTTGTAGTCCGCATCGCTCAGCCCCGCACGCACCCGCATATGCGTGGCCACCGTTCCCGAGATACTTGATGAGAAGCCCTGGGGTGTGTTGTGGCACCGGGCGCAGTTCTGTTCGAACACTTGCTGCCCACGGTCCTGGTTTAGCGCGTGAACTGCCTTCGGATTAGTCTTGCTTTGCGGCTGTGGCTGCGAGCTGTCAGTCTGGCCAATGGCCACTGCGGCGCCGATTACTAACGTAGGTGCGATCAGCGAAAGCCCCAGCATGATCCTTTCCAAGTGCCTCATTGTTTCTCCTTCGATACGCTTAAGAAAGTGGCGAGCCCGGTTAGAGTCTTTAACAGCCCAAAGACAGGCGCGACGATGTCAGAAGAGAGCTGTTCTTGTGAACTGCTGCTCCGTGTTGTACAAATTCAGCCTACCGAGGCTATTGCGGCTGCGTGTCACGAAACAGTCTGAAGTTTGTCATTGGATTGTCTCCAGCAGGGCGCGGGAATCTCGCCGAGTTGTGGTTTGGGATTCTTGCTCAGCTCTGCTTTTGCACAAGGAATCGAGAGGTCACTGATTAAAGCGCTCGTGACGGTGAATCTGCCGAGGAGAGTCCATCCGCCTCACTTGCACGTGCACGATCCTGAGGAGCTTACTTTGGTTGAGCAAACTCCCATCACGATCGGAGGCCCTGGCGACTTGACGCAGACGGTATTTCCAACAGGCGTAGATCCCAAGCTGAGCGATGTGCCTGGTTCCGTGATTGGTGGTTTATTCGTGCTATCGTAACTAATATCGAGTGTTCCCTCATGCCGACTCCCGATGGTGTAAGGCCACTCCGTCGTGAAGTGTCCATCCGGGAGACGGCCACGATAGCTTGTTACTTTATCTCCAACGTAGACTCCACCCGTACCGTTGACGACGAATCCACTTGCAGTTCTGGAGGATGCGCTTGTGTTGTTCGGAGCATACCCGTTGGAATCTGACACGCACCCGATAAACTCATTGTCGAAGCCTCTATCGAAGAAACCACTGGCATAGTTATCCTCAGTTTCAACCGCCATGACGATGTTTCGAGCGCCCGATGTGTATACGCCGGCTTCCGTATGGACCCTTGTTCCATTCCAGATCACTTCGCCGGAAGTGAATCGATCGTTCGCTCCGTCAACGTGAATGCCGGCCGTTCCGTTTCGCTCGATTTGGAAATTTGAAAAGCCGCTGTTCGTTCCCTGCGTGTAGAGTCCATATACGCCGTTGTCAAAGGCATAGAAATTATCAAAGAAAAGCATGTAGTTGAATCGGTTGATATGAATGCCGTCAGCTGAGCAGTGTGAGAACATCACTTCTTCCACGTGGCCCCACTTCTGCGCGTTGAAGGGCGCAGTTTTCTTATTTGCGGTATTCCATTCGGCTGGCCCCGTTGCGGTGGGGGCGACGGAAAGGCAATTTCCGGTGCCACCTCCTTCGGAGTTTCCGTCGAGGGTCAGGTCCTGGATGCTGAAGTTGAATGCGTCGATGGGAACAGTCAGCACGTCTGACGCTGTGTGAGACTTGAGGCGGATGACGGAGGTTCCCCAGCCGTCACCCTTCAGGTTCATGTAGGACCGTAGAGTCAGCCCCGTAGTCACGTAAACACCTGCCGGGAAGTACAGAATGCATCCGTTATTCGGAATCCCGCCGCGTGTACAAGCCGACATTGCTGCATTGATAGCATCCGTGTCGTCAGTATTTCCGTCGCCCTTTGTTCCAAAGCTCAAGACGTTGACTGGAGACTGCACAGGGTTCACGGGCGAAGTTGAGGTGACCTGCGCCTGAATGTTGCAGGGGGAACATGCAGTATGCAGGAGGATGCAACTGAGAACCATGCGGATGTATCGCATCGATTGTGTCTGCACTGCCGAGATCTGCATCACCTCAACCAAAAGCCGAGTCATGTAATCAGAAACAAGCCTCTCCGGTTTCCGAACACCTTGTGAAAGCTCTCTTGAAGTGAAAGCTCGCTACTTCTTCATCGATTGAATCTCCGCCAAGACATCTGAGCTATGCGACGCGATGTCTTTCACTGTCCAGGCTTTCACAATTTTGCCATCTGGAGAGATCAGGAAGGTGGTGCGCTCTGCGAAGTGCATCGCGCCAAATGCCCGTATCGGGACGCCGTAGGCATCGATTGCCTTGTGGTCCGGATCGGCAAGAAGCTTGAAGGAAAGCGAGTCCTTCGTACAGAAAGCCTTGTGACTCTCAACGGTATCCAGCGAGACGCCCAACACGACAGCATTCGACGCCTCGTATTTCGCAAGATCACGCTGAAAGTTGTGAGCCTCAACCGTGCAGCCACTGGTTTGGTCCTTCGGGTAAAAGTAAAGAACCACCCACTTGCCGCTGTAATCGGACAGAGAGACCTGACTATCTTCCTGGGAAGGCAAAGTGAAGCCAGGCGCCGCCGTCCCCGCCGGCAGCGGATCTGCGTTGGCTACACACGGCGCGAGAGCAGTTGCGCATGCAAGAGCAGCCGCGCACGTAAGAGCCATACACTGAGTACGAATCATGAGATATCTCCTGGATGCGGTGTTCGTATTTGCGGACCACATCACGTTGACATATTACGTTGCCCGGTCGGCCGGATTGTCACCACAATGTCATACGAGTGGCTCTTTTGATTCGCGGCCGGAGTCTGCCAGCGCGTCGTACGATTCCGAGACGGTTCCCTTGGATCATCCTCTCGCGAGTTATTCTTCGCATGACTCTCGGCGGCTTACTCGAAAGTGAATGAGACTCGGGTGATAATGTGCTGACATTTCAGGTACCTACCTCTGACAACTCGGGAGTCCGCACATTGGTACGCTTGACTCATCTGGAGTCAGGCGCCCATGAGCCCCATCGATAGCATGAAGGTCGAAGATAGTGCTCGCTCTCGAGACGGTATTCGTGTTTCGATAGAACTTTTGGGAAGTCGGCAGCGTGTGATGCTTCTGCTGTTGACGGCGGGAAGGATCGCTGTGGGGCTCTGCGATCTAGCAGTGGCGGCGGCCATGTATTTGCTGTTCCTGCTGCTGCAGGGGCGCTCGTTCGGGCGCCATCTATGGTGGACGCCGAAGACGGTTCTATCAGCAGCCCTGGTAACCACCATCCTCGTTGTTCTTCGCGGCCTGATGGATATGGCCACGGCTCGAGCCGCCTTTCGCCAGATACAACATCTGCACACCGACTTCCTTCTTCGACTCACTGATGGATACACCCAGGTTCAATGGGAGCGATTCGTGGAGTGGAACCGCAGTGAACTCTCGGGCCGCGCGCTTCATACAACGCGCGAAGCGGCCGATTTCTATCATCGATGCATCGAATTGACCGCCAACGTGGTCATTGTGACTGCCATGGCCGTTGCACTTGTTTATCAGAGCCTGGCGGCTGCGTGCTGTCTTGGCATTGCCATGGGTTTGTTTTACGCGGGTAACCGGTTTCTCGTTCGCAAAAAGCTCCAATTAGCCGCGTCGAGGCGAGAGGTTTCCGTACGGAGTCTGCAAAGGAACCTAGCGGATTTGTTTTCGTCCGGAAAGGAGATTCGTACGTATGGTAATCAGGCTTTCTTTCAAGAGCGAATTCGGCGGCAAGCGGAACAAGTGGCCGTGAACAACGTGCAGGTGGTGTTTCTTCCGCAATTTGCAAGGATCATAGCCGATCAAGGCGCAGTATTGGTGTTTCTCTTTATTGTTATTGCAGTTGAAATGCGGCAGGGAGACCTGGGGCGGCTGCTGTCGCTTCTTGTGTTTTACTTTGTGTTGTCTCGGCGTCTGCTTCCACTCATTAGCCAGATTTCGTTTCTTGCGAGTCAGATAGATGGTTCCTACGAGAACGTAAAGATCGTGGACTGGGAACTGAGGAAATGCCGCAGCAGCCGCGCGGTAGAGGTGCCTGTTCGGCTCCCAGATGCGGGCATGGTGATGCAGATGAAGCAGGTAAGCTTTTCATATCGCGACGGAGCACCGATTCTGCAAGAAGTGAACCTTTGTATGGAAGAGAACGAAATAGTTGTGCTTTACGGAGCTTCCGGAATTGGTAAGAGTTCGCTGCTGAATCTGATTGCTGGAGTTTCACGACCACTATCAGGATATGTTCAGGTCGATCGCGCGAACGTCGCGTATGTGCCGCAGGAGATCCCTCTACTGGATGATTCGATACGGAATAATCTGCTCTTTGGGTTGCCGCAGCGGAGCGACGAAGAACTGATGCGGGCATTGTTTATTGCCAGTCTTGACGAGTTTGTGTCGGCACAGCCGCTCGGGCTCGACACCGGCGTTGGCGACAACGGAGCGCTGTTTTCAGGTGGAGAGCGGCAAAGGCTTGGCTTGGCGCGAGCGATCTTGCGGGGCGGCCGATTACTGCTGCTTGATGAGGCAACATCGGCGTTGGATGAGGAGACCGAGCGGCAGGTGCTCGAGAATCTGAGTGCCTCAGGAAGGGCAATCCTGCTGGTTACGCATCGTGTTCATGCGCGATCGATTGGGGACCGTGTCTTTCGGCTTGAAGAAGGCTCTCTAGTCAAAGAGCCGGGAGGACAAGGGTCTGCCGTGCATTCATCGCCAGCGAGAGCTCTCCTGAACTGAAGGCAGAAACGGCGTTGTTTGAGGCGGTGGATCTGGTCTGTTACCAAGCGAGGAACTATCTTTAAAGTGCCCACGGTGATTGCGTTCCCGCTCGAGCCCATTTTCAGAATCGCTTCAAACACGAGGATTCAACATAGAACCAATGAACTGGAGCCCGTCACGATTCGCGGAGTGTAGAGGCGTGAGTTCGTTCTATCAGGAAGGCTTTACGGAACGGAAGATCAATCGATCGTACCTACAGACGGTCCACCCAGACAAAAATGGCATGCCGCCCGTAACGGACGCGGCATGCCAGTATTTGTTCTCTGTTCGATCAGTGCGAGATAGGATGTGGTTCTCAATGCGCTTTGCCCTTCCAGGTCGGGAAGAGGAAGCGATAGATGATGCCCGTTTCCCAGATATTGGCGTTGCCGTTCCCCAACTGACGCTCGTAAGTGGAATTGATGCGCACTTCATGGGGCAGGTAATAGTTCACGCCAAATTCGGGCTCCTGCTGACTTTTCGTTGGCAGGAAGTTAGTGGAATCCGGAGCATTGCGGAAGGTTTGCTGCATGCGAAAGATTGGTTCCAGCCTGCCCAGCACACTGTCGTTTCCGCCAAAGTGTGAGAGGCGATAATCGGTCTCAAACCAATATCCGCCATCGTGCGTGGCGTGCGCGTATTCGGAACGAAAACGGAAGGGGCTGTTAATCGGCTCCCACCAGAGATGGATTCCGACATTGTTTTCGTGTGTGCCCGCCAAAGAACGTCCGTACGACGCGCCAAGCTCCAACCCAGCCTTGGGAAAGTAGACT
Organism: Occallatibacter sp.; assembly: GCA_049513795.1. Taxonomy (GTDB): domain Bacteria; phylum Acidobacteriota; class Terriglobia; order Terriglobales; family Acidobacteriaceae; genus Telmatobacter. Next base: position 27,119 of record JBEKVS010000006.1, read on the forward strand.
GCGGATTGTCCGCCACTGGAACGCTCTGCTCCGAAATAGTTGCTGTTGACATTGGCGGAGTAGTACGCCGCGTAGCTGATCGAATAATTCTGCGTGGAAACAGCCGAGCCGCGCAGCATGCCGCCAACGCCGGCCCCTGTACTCATAGTCCCGATGCTGTAATTCAGCGGAGTATCCTGAAAATTCGCAACCCAAATCTGAGAGAGGCGCTCATTGTAGGTTCCGAATGGCGTGAGAAATTCTCCCGCTACAAAAGTAAGGTGGGGGCCGAGAAGAACATCGGCCTGCAGATAATCCACCGTCTTGAAAAGGGAGTCTCTCTGATATCCGCCACTAGCCTTGGGGGAGAAAGTGTCGAAAACAGTTGCGCGACTCTCGACGAGAAGGTGGCTCCCAAGTGGCGCCGCAATTACCGGCTCGACATAGGGCTGGTAGTTGGTGTTTCCACCAGTCGTGTTAGTGAAGAACGCGACACCCCCAGAAATCAACGGAGTGTCTTGTGCATTCACATGGTGCGCCGCGCATAGCGCTGCCAATACGAAGACGAACGCCCGTGTGAGTCCGACTAAGTGGAGGCGGGAAGAGGGTAATCTCATATGCTTCATGACTTCGAGACTAACGAATCTTGTTCGGCGACGTGTCTCGGGATAGTCTGTTCTTTGTCAAAAGATTGTCACTTCGGTTCACACCCATCAGGGACCGAAGGACTAGAACATCTGGCTCAGAATTCTGGCATACCTGGCCCGCGTGGAAAGCGGCTCTGCAGTCTGAGATAGCTGTTCTATTTCAGACTTGGACGGTTGGAAGTTCAGAGGCAAATCCTTCCAGTAGTATTTCAAGGTATCGGATTCCCATCGTGCGTATGTGGCTTCCCAGGACTTACCAGACTCGCCGGCAAAAGCCAGGTTGCCCGGATGGACGGCCCGGCTGCAATTCTGAAATCGGCAATCCATGGAGATACGGAGCCGATTAGAACTATTGGGTGAAGCGGCGTGCACAGTAAGGCTGTGAAAGATCAACACATCGCCGGCATTGATTTGGCCACCTACCCAATCGCCGTCTGTGACTGCTTGGGCGCGGATTTCGGGAACGTGGAGATTCTCGTCGTCATGATCGATCACGCCCAACCGGTGAGAGCCCTCCAGTATCTGCAAGGGGCCCTCATCGAGAGGGCAGTCGTGCAGAGGAATCCAGGCGGTAAAACACTCCAGATCTCCGTTCATGAACCGGTAATCCTGATGCGCATGAACCGTGAGATTCTCGCAATTTGGGAAAATCAACCGTCCGATCGGCTTGGGGTGAACCAGAACCTTGTCGCCTGCCAGCATCTTCATGACGCCCTTCAAGGCGGGGTGATGGGGCAGCGCATGAAGCGATTCCAGATTGAAGATTTCCCGGTAGGTTTGCTTGAATGCAGGATCGGGATCGCCGCAGGCGGCACTGTTATTGGCGATGCGGTCGAGCGGGACATGGCCGGACAGCAGCCAGCCTGAGTGGGATAGCAGCTCCGTCACGTCGCCGAGCACGTGCCTAATATCCGCTTGAGGAACGAGAGCTCGGATGAGAGCATAGCCTCTTGAGCTGAGTTCCTGCTTGAGGAAATGCGGTGCGAGATCGCAGCTTTGGATTTCATGAAATGGCTTCATTGGTTGAACCTCGATCGAATAATGGCATCACAGCAGTCACAATAACGGCGTGAATCATGCAATGTGTCTCTGCATCGTCTTCTCTTTGTCAGTTGATTGTCATTCGCATCAGCCACACGCAGAAGCTTCCACCAGGTTTGCCCATGCCGGATCGGTATTGCCAATCGATGCTGCGTCGGCTCACGGGGAGAATCAACAAGACGGTGACAATCGCTTTACACCAACATGACAAGCCGTCGAGTGAACGGGGACTAGTCTTGGTGCACAGCTCGTTCTTTCCGCCGGGGATGACCGGGTCACAAATGAGGTGACGTTCGATTGGGGATGCTTTCCAAGGTGAGACCACTGCCCGAATCCGGCATGGATGATGCAGAGACCCTTTCGCCTGCCGGCCGAAGGGTCGGACAGTCATTCGGGATGCAAGGTTGCGGCTCCCTCCTTCATAGCAACATTTCTGCGAGGCCACTGGGCCGGGAGCAGTTGACGCGGCTGGCTGTTTTACTGTTATTCTGCGACCCGTTGCCGCAGATATGCCTGCGAATGTTGACCCTTTCAAGGAATGCCTGGGAGCGGTTACTCCGCTGGCTGGATATGAGCGGCCTGTCGCTGTACTTCCTTGACCGTCTTGTCGAGCTTGATCTTTGCGATGTGTTGCCTTCCCGTGTACTCACGCGCCTGCTGCTGAACCAGATCGATAATACGCAGCGAACACAAAGCATGATCTCGGAATCGATCGCGATCCAACGAGAGTTTCAGAAGGCCGGCCTCTTGTACGCGAATCTGAAGGGGCTGTCCCTCTGTCCGAGTTCGGTGTCGAAACTAGAATTGCGCTCCCAGTTTGACTTGGATTTCCTTATTGCTGAAGGGAACGCGGCGAGAGGGCGAGCAATTCTCGAAGGCAGAGGATACCGGCTGTATGCGATGAGCGGCCGAAGCTGGGAGTTCAAATTTAATGAGCGGCCAGGGATTGCTTTAAGGGACATCTACAAGGACCTAAAGTCTTACGCAGTGGAATTACATCTCGAACCCAGCGTGCCACCCAGGCGGTCAACACTGGAACAACTGGAATGGGGGAACCAGTACGGTATGTACATGCCCGTCCTTTCGCCTGTGGACTTGTTCCTGGGCCAGGGGCTTCACGTCTTCAAACACATCTGTGGGGAATCTTCACGTACGGCACATTTATTGGAATTTCGGCAGCACGTGCTCACACGCCACGATGATCGTACGTTTTGGAAGGAGCTTCGATTGGCGGCAGGAGACGATCCGCAAGCGTCGCAGGGGTTAGGAGTGGTTATACATCTGATCACTCTAGTGATGGGTGACTTTGCGCCCGAACCACTTACGGCATGGACCGTTGACGCTCTCTCCAAGCCGGTCAGGCTCTGGGTTGAGATGTATGGACCGCGCGTTGCGCTCGGAGGCTATCCTGGGAACAAGCTGTACTTGTTGCTGCGAATGGAGCTTGAATCTGAAGGCATCCCACAGAAGCGATCTCTTCGCCAGGCACTGCTGCCTTCGCGGCTGCCCCCGCCAGTAATACGAGCTTTTCCGAATGAGGCGTTGCCTATTAGCCTTCGTCGTTATTGCATGCATGGCCAACTGATCCTTGCACGTCTGCGCTTCCACATTGTGGAAGGATTGCGGTACGCATTGGAGTCGCGCCGCTGGCGGCGCATGAAGGAGTTCGCGCAATGATGTTTACCATGCGGCCAGCGGTCGCGGCCTTTGACGCGATCGCGCCGATCTTTGACCAACGATTCGGCGCGTGGGAAAGCGTGTCGGCACAGCGTCGTGCTGTCCGCCGGGCACTTCTGCGGGAATTTCCGACGTGCGGCCATATTCTGGAACTGGGAGGAGGCACAGGCGAAGACGCAGCGTTTCTTGCCGGGGCCGGTTACGAGGTTCTTCTCACTGATCCTTCGCCGACCATGGTTGCGCTGGCGAAGGCCAAATTGTCTCCATTCGGTGCACGAGCGGAAATCGCAACTGGAGAAGAGTTGGAGCATTTCGCCTCCCATCATCTTTCCGCCGGCGGAAGGCTCTTCGATGGCGCGTTCTCCAACTTCGCGCCACTCAACTGCGTCGTCGACCTTGGACCTGCGGCACGCGGACTGGCTCAGCTGCTCAAACCTGGCGCCCCGGCCATGCTGGTGCTGTTCGGCACCTTCTGCCCCGGCGAAATGCTCACTGAGGTACTTCATAAGCGGCCGAATCAGGCGCTGCGACGCTTCAAGCGCGGACCATTGCCGGCACGGCTTGCAAAGCGCGAATTTCCGATCGTCTACCACCGCCGCGCAGATTTGAGAAAGGCCTTTGCTCCCTGGTTTGCGTTGGAAAAGCGAATCGGAATTGGGGTTGCAGTCCCACCCAGTGCCGCCGAGCCGTGGATCTCGCATCACCCTAGGCTTCTCGGTGCAACGGAAGCGCTTGACCGTATGTTGTCTCGTCCGCTTGCATTCCTTGGCGATCATGTTCTCTATCAGTTCCGTCGAACAGCCGAACGGTGAATGCCGGTATTCGCTCAGCGTCACATTGATTGTGCGCGAACTGTTGTCGTCAGTGCATCGTAAATGCCGGAACTGCGTAGCCATAAAGCATGTGCGCCGCCACAAGCAGAGAATACATCTTCCCCTATCGACAATTGAATGACTGCATCAAGACATTCTGGCGACAAACATTCTTGCGCGGAGATATACGCTTTCCCTACAGATCAGTGAATGCCGCTCGGCTATGAAGAACGGCATGAAGGGAGCACGTCGACTTTGGTGAAGTTGAAGAAAATTGCAGATGTGATCCTCCCAACCCGCTGGGCCGACTTCAACCTCCTGGCGTTTGAAGGCACCGATCTCGAGAAGCGTGCGGAAGGCGACCGCACCGAGGCGGTATTGGCCCTGACTCTTGGTGATATTCACAGAGCCCCTCCACTTGTCCGCATTCACTCTCAATGCACCACGGGAGAAGTCTTTCACTCCATGCGGTGTGACTGCTATGAGCAGCTACATCTCGCCCTTCGCGCAATTGCGGAGCAAGGCGCCGGGGTGCTGGTCTACGAGCATCAGGAGGGCCGTGGTATCGGCTTGATTGAGAAACTCCGCGCTTATCAGCTGCAGGATCAGGGGCTCGATACAATCGAAGCCAATCTTCGGCTCGGGCATGCTGTGGACTTGCGCAACTATGCGCTCTCTGTGGCAGTACTTCGGTTCCTTGCAATCGACTCGCTCAGATTGATGACAAACAATCCGGACAAGATCCATGCAGTGCGCTCTTCGGGGATTGAAATCGTAATGCGCGTGAGCGCCGATGTTCCGGCAAATCCTCATTCCACCCAGTATCTTGCTACCAAGCGCGACAAGCTGGGGCATCTCTTCAATTCGGCATCGGATTCTCTCATTGCCGGCAGTCATTCCACACGTAAGACATCTCTGCTGGACCTTGGCGACATTCGAGGCAGACCTGGCTGCACAACACTGCATCTGGTGGGGAGTTCAAGCGGGAAGGGATGACATTGAGTTGACAATTCCGGGACAACTCCCAATGCAGGTAAGCCTACGCTATTTTTCACAGGGCGCGGAGTGGGCCAGATGAGCGGAACGGTCTGGCCCGTACAAGGTCTGGCCCGCACACCGGAAACGCTCAGGTTCAAGAACTGTCGGCGCGTGAATATACGAGGTTAACCGTGGCAAATGTATTGCTGACGCACTCCTATCATCTTCCTTTCGATTCAAAACAGCTACGCAAGATGCAGCCCTATATGCCGCTTGGGACTCTGTATGCCGCTACGGCGCTGCGCGAGAATGGAATCTCAGTTGTAGCATTCGATTCCATGCTCGAAGAGCCTTCCACGAAGCTCGTCTCGCTGCTCAGGGAGCATAAGCCACAGATCGTAGCCGTCTACGAGGACGACTTCAATTTTCTTTCGAAAATGTGCCTCACGCGCATGAGAGAAGTAGCGTGGAAAATTGCGAAATCGGCGCGGGCCATGGGCGCGATCACAGTTGTGCACGGATCCGATTCGACCGACAGTCCGCTACTGTTTCTTGAGAACGGGTTCGACTATGTGCTGTGCGGAGAGGCTGAGGAAGCACTGGTGCGACTATGCCTTTCAATACTGAATGCTGAAGAACTACCAGAAATTGACGGCATGGTGAGGCTCGACGAGCATGGACGCCTTGTGCGTAGTCCACTCCGGTTGTCAAAGAATCCAGCATGGTCGGAACTGCACCTTCCTTCGCGCGATCTTGTTGACATGGAGCCGTATCGAAAGGCGTGGGTAAGTGCTCACGGATATTTTTCGACGAACATGGTGTCGAGTCGTGGATGCCCTTACAAATGCAATTGGTGCGCAAAGCCGATCTCCGGCAACAAATTCCATTTGCGCTCAGCATCAGCCGTTGCCGAAGAAATGAGCTGGTTAAAAACTTCAGCGGGAGTCGAGCATATCTGGTTTGGCGATGATGTCTTCGCGCTGGACCGGCACTGGGTGCAGCGATTTGCTGAGCAAGTTGCAAAAAGAGATGCGGCTGTTCCTTTCAAGATTCAGTCTCGCGCCGATCTTATGAGCGAGGAGACAGTCCGCAACCTTAAGGCAGCCGGATGTGCGGAAGTGTGGATGGGAGTTGAATCGGGCTCGCAAGCTGTGCTTAATGCGATGGACAAAGGCCTGGCTCTCTCATCTGTCCGTAAAGCGCGGCGCCTGCTCAACGAGGCAAGCATTCGTGCGTGTTTCTTTCTGCAGTTTGGATACCCGGGCGAAACCTGGACCGAGCTGCGAGAGACGATAGATTTTGTAAGAGAGACGCGGCCGGATGACATTGGAATTTCGTTCTCTTATCCGCTTCCCGGGACGGTGTTTTATGAGCAAGTCCAGGAGCAGCTTGGACAGAAACGGAACTGGACGGATAGCGATGATCTTTGCATTATGTTCACTGCGGCATATACGACGGACTTTTATCGCACAGTACGCGACGCTCTCCATGCGGAGGTCGATTCATCGCGGATGCACGACGTGTCAACCGAGACACAAATCAAATTAGGTGAATTGTGGGCGAAGGTCGAAGATCTCGAACCCGTGAGCCGCAATCCCGCAGCATTGGTCTCTTCCATAGGAGATGAACCTGTCACCTCTTCAGCCTTTGTTCCCATTGGACAGCTCGTGCCCATCAGCGGGCGCTGAATGAGGGAATCGCTTGCAACCAGACGCATTCCTGTAAAGGCGCGACCCCATGCAGCGCGGAACTGCGTTGGCCGTGGAGGGCTGACACTTGAATGAACAGCGGGATTACAGACAGGCAATTCGCGGTGCTCGTTGCGCCCTCGGGCCGCGGGAAACCACGAATGCCTCGGTATATATCGCCGGCGGCCGCATCACGCGCATTCTGAGCTCCCTTGCAGGCTTGTCTGGCGTCCAATCGGACTGCGAACAAATCGACCTCAGTGGATTCCTGCTTTTACCTGGCCTGGTCAACGCGCACGACCATCTGGAGTTCGCACTTTTCCCCAGACTGGGGAATCCACCGTATCGGAATTACATCGAGTGGGGCGACGATATACATAACAGATTTCCGGAGATCATCGCGAAGCAGCGGGCGGTCCCGAAAGATCTTCGCCTCTGGTGGGGTGGAATACGAAACCTGCTCTGCGGGGTGACAACAGTCAGTCACCACAACCCTCTTTGGCCGGAGTTACAAAGAGAAGACTTTCCCATTCGGGTAATTCAGAAATACGGGTGGGGGCATTCGTTAGCTCTGGGAGGCGACCTTCGCCAAGCGCGCGCTGCCACGCACGAAGGGCAACCGTTCATCGTTCATGCATGCGAGGGAATTGACGAGCAAGCGCGCGCTGAACTGTGGGGGCTCGAACGCCTGGGACTCCTGGATGAAAGCACGGTGCTCGTGCACGGACTAGCTATCGATCGAGGGGGCGTTACGCTCATGCGCGATCGCCGGGCTTCTCTCATAGTCTGCCCGTCTTCCAACGATTTTCTTTTTGGAAGGCTTCCAGACCTGTCTCTACTAAGCGGAGTTGAACAAGTAGCTCTCGGCAACGACTCTCCGCTGACAGCCGAGGGCGACCTGCTCGATGAAATCCGGTTTGCGGCGTGCTGTTGCGGGGTGTCGGCTTCGCGCGCCTATCAAATGGTGACCGCAGTCCCTGCATCAATCCTTCGGCTCTCGGATGCCGAAGGTTGCATAAGAGAGTCCGGGTTTGCAGATGTGATTGCGGTTCGAGATGCAGGCGGCAGTCCGGCAGAAAGACTTCAAACGATGTCGATGGCCGACGTGGAGTTTGTGATGATTGGAGGGCGTGTACAACTAGTCTCGGAAGCGCTCATGGAACGGCTTCCATGTTCTCAATCGCAAGGCCTGGAGCGCTCGTCGATTGACGGAGCAACCCGCTGGCTGCGCGCACCGGTGTCGACATTGCTAGAGAAGACCGAAGAAGTTTTGGGAAAGGGCAAGGTGCGACTGGGAAGCAGAAGAGTTGTCATCCCGGCAGGCGCGGAGACTGAACATGCCTTCTGAACGGAGAAATTGGCACTTCGGTGTGCTGCCATTCACCGGCACCGGACACCTGAATTCGCTGATCGCGCTGTCTCAAAGCTTGAAAGACCGAGGTCATAAGGTTACATTTTTCGAGAAACCCAAGATAGAAGATCGAGTGCGGCAAGCAGGGCTCGATTTCATTCCGATTGGGATGGGCCGCTCCTCTTCCAAAGAGCTGACGAATCGCAAAAATACGGGTCCACGCTCCCCGGTCTCCGACATTCGATCCAATTTGCAACGGATCGAGCGCGACTTGAAAATGTATCTGAATGAGACGCCACGTGCACTGGTCGAGGCTGGTATAGATGCACTGCTGGTCAACGAGATAGCGCTGACTGGCCCAACCGTGGCCCAGATTGCGCACTTACCGTATTTCGTCATATCTACATCTGTTCCTCATCATTTTGGGTGGAATGCTTATCCCTGGTATTCAGGATACAAGTATTCGGCCTCGTGGCATTCCATGATTGAGACCATGCTGTTCGAGGTTTCCGCGCTGCGCATGCGGGGGCCGATACGACGAGTGCTCGACGACTACCGGCGGCAGGTTGGATTAGGGCCCATCAAACAAGCCCAGCAGTCGTTCCCTGAATTGGCGCATATTACCCGGCTTCCAAAATGTCTCGACTTGCCGCGCTCTGGGTTGCCTGCCAACTTTCACTATACGGGGCCGTTTGCGAATCGCGCCGCGAGGGCGCACGCGGAGTTCCCCTGGGATCGCCTTGACGGCCGGCCAGTCATCTACATGTCTTTAGGCACGACGCGAAATGTACAGGCCTTTGTGTTTCGAATGGTCTCAGAAGCTTGCCGGGATATTGATCTTCAGTTAGTGATCTCGTTGGGTGGCCGCTTCGACCCCGACATGTTTCGCGATCTACCGGGCAACCCGCTGGTGACCAAGTATGCTCCTCAACTCGAACTCGTCAGGCTGGCAACGATCGTTATTACGCATGGTGGATCAAACACTGTATTTGAGACGCTGATGGAGGGAAAGCCGATGGTAGCCATTCCGCTCGCACACGATCAACCGGCTCTCGCTGCCCGTCTGGCACGCCGAGGGATCGCTGAGGTGCTTCCTGTGATGCGACTGACGGTTAGCAAGATTCACAGAGCCGTGACAAAGGTCTTGAATGATTCAACGTATCGCGATGCAGCGGTGAAGATGCAAGCCGAGCTTCACTCTCTAAAAGGATCGCAGCGAGCCGTCGACGTGATCGAAGAAGCAATCGAAGAGATTGCCAGCATTCCGCGACATGGTTCAGCGGATGAGAATAACCCCGACGCCGATTGCCTTCAAAGCGTCTCAATGCTTCCCGATAAGCGGTCGAGGAGAACGATGCCTTGGCTGAGATCGCGATACTGAAGCTCGTATGTCGGGATATCGGATAGAATCTGTAGAATCCCCTCGTGCTTCGCGCGTATCTCTCCGGCAGAGTAGAGATCGCTGCATGTGCGTTCTGTAGCAGTTCCATGCGGCAGACGAATGAGGCTTCCCGCCGCTGAAGGACCTCGATTCAAATAAACAATAAGATCCACGTTCGCTTCAGGCGCTGAATTCTCGACTGGAAGCTCAGATATGGGAACTTCAATCGAAGGTTTCCCCTCGATGCGCGGGGTCAGACCAAAGCGCTGAAGCTCGGGGAAGAGCTCTTTTGCTGAAGGCCGGAAGCGTGCGCGGTGGGAGTGCCCTATCACACGTGGGACTGTGGAGTCGTTGATGAGATAACTTGTGTCGTCCGAAGTAAAGGTCCATCCGGCTCGCGCACATGCATAAGCGAGTGTCGATTTACCGGCGCCGGAGTCTCCAATAAGTAGAATACCTTTCCCATTCCTGCTGACGCAGGCAGCGTGAAGATCAGTGACGGCGGATGCGCCGAGTAGTAAGTAAACAACCTTCTCGAGGAAGTTATATCTGAGATAGAGCCTGTTATTCACTGTTGTCTTTGTAACCCATGTGAAGTTAATCAAAGACCTGAGGTCAAGGAGAGCCTGATTATGAACATCGGCCACCAGGGAATACAAATGGTTGTATTCGCGGCGGGTTGGTTCCGGAGGGCATTCTGAACTGCCGTCTTGACTGACTCCGACGCGAATCTGAAGCGTGACGTTGTTGCGGGATAAGCGCGCATGTCTAAAGCTTTCTTCTGCCGCCTCCAATACCGCGGTGTCGTTCGTGACGATCTCGACGGGATAGCCCAGGGGGAAGAAGGTCTTTTTATGCGGGAGCTCCATATCGCAAAGGAGCGCATCCTGGCGCCGGCGGGATGATCCCGGGCCGGCTACCTCTGACCTCGTTTCTTGAATTGATTCTCGGCTCATAATCGGCGCCTGTGTTCTTCAGTGCTTCAGCGGGATGCTTCAACTGCCAGATGGCTGAGAAGGTTCTTCATTGCGCAATGGCGCATGGGTGTTCACAGGTAACGAGAGACTAGCAGCCGGCCGCCGCTTCAATGTCAAGCAAACGTATTCGCTTTGTCACTTTCTTGACAGCGTCGCTTCATCCTCGACAAGCCTGGGTAAATCGCTCTCCAACCAGGCGTCTTGATCAACTCTAAAACAGGTTTCATGACGCAGATTCTATGGTGATTGAGCGAACAACAAAAGAATGACAATTCACTTACGAGCGCATGACACAGGGACTGACACTGGTCTTTAGGGTCAAGCATGAAGAGAAAAATGCCCATGCCGCAGTTGGTCGATAATGCCCAGTTCGAAGATGTGAGATCGAGTCATAGGTCGCGCACGAAAGCCTCTCGCGCTTGGCTATCTCGAATTGCGCACCCCCTGGCCTCTTGCATAATCACGATCCTTGCGATCGCAGGGTCACGCGCGAATGCTCAGACGCCGTCCACTCCAACGACGATGCAAAGCACCACAGGTTCAACCTCCGGTGATAGTGGTAGCGGGTCCGTCGGTTCGTCGCCGTTCGGCGTGGATGCGGGCACGAATCAAGATCAGAGTTTTCCCAGCTCGAACACAATGCAGGGACGCGGAGCGCTCTCCGCCGAGCAGATCACAACCATTCTTGAACAGAATCCCGACCTGGTAGTGGAGTTGAAGTCGCAGATGGCTGATCGAATGCAACAGCAGGGTGTCCAGATCGATCAAAACGACATCTCCGATCAGATGCTTTACAGCCAGATTGCGACAAATCCAGATCTGCGCGCAAGCATCACAACCGTGCTGCGTGCCCGCGGATATGTGTCCGACTTCGATCTCCAAGGTGCGGGATCGAGTGTTACGCAGCAAGCTGGTGTCGGCCCGCTGTCATCTGGCCAACGCTCTCTACTGCTGAACGACAGCGCGAACGCCAACGGATTCGGCGCAGGTTCGCGCGCCGGTGATGGGTCGGCAGGGATGGATGGGGGAGCGGGTGCGTCGGCGATCGAGAACGGAACGCACTTGAATCGCAATCAGACGGGCCTGAGGCAGTACCCGCGCAACCAGGAGAAGGCTAACGCGTCGACTGACGCTCCCAAGGTCCTGTACCAGCCAACGCCCTATGACCTGCAATCCTTGCGCGATCTCTACACGCAAATACCTAGCGAAACCGGGAGCTTGAAGCGCTTCGGGTCTGACGTGTTTGTGAATCGGGCACTCTCCGCGGCGGGGAGCGGAGTGTCTGCCCGCGACACGCCGCTCGACGTGCCTTTGGGCCCGGATTATGTTCTCGGGCCTGGGGACGCGCTGGCGATTCATCTTTGGGGTGGCACCACACAGAGCATTGCTCGGACGATTGATCGCGACGGGAGCATCTTTCTTCCAGAAGCGGGGTCTGTCGATGTGGCGGGGCTGCCGCTCGGCAAGGCGCAAGCCGTGATCGAAGGCCTGCTCAAGCAGCAATTCCGCAACGCCCAAATCGCGGTAACTGTGTCGCGGCTTCGTTCTGTGCGTGTGTACGTGGTCGGCGATGTACAGCGCCCGGGCGGATATGACATCAGTTCGCTTTCAACTCCCGTGAGCGCGTTGTATGTGGCGGGCGGCCCCACCGCTGCGGGATCGCTGCGTACCCTGCGCCACTACCGTGGCAAACAGCTCGTCGAGGAAGTCGATCTTTACGACTTTCTGCTTCACGGTATCCGCAATGGAAGTGCTCCATTTGAAAGCGGTGATACGCTTCTCGTCCCCCCCGCGGGTCCGTTGATTGCGGTGTCGGGCGCTGTCAGGCGGCCGGCGATTTACGAGTTCAAAAGCGGCGAAACGATGCTGGCCACAGCGATTGAAGACGCCGGCGGATTCACCGCGGCGGCTTCGCTCAGCCATATCACAATCGAACGCATCGGCGCGAATCATCAGCGAGAGACGGTGACACTGGTCGGCGTAGACGACCAGAATTCCCCCTCGAACGATACCGCCATGGGTGCGTTCTCGATGAAGGATGGGGACCGGGTTCGCGTTGAACCCATCCTGCCATATAGCCAGCGCGCGATCTATCTTGCAGGACACGTTGTGCGTCCAGGCCGCATGGCATACAGCGACGGAATGCACCTGAGCGACGTGCTTCGCAGCAATGAGGACATGTTGCCCGAACCCGCCGTCCAGGGCGAAATCGTCAGACTCATTCCGCCGGATCTGCATGCGGAGACCATCGACTTCAACGTTCCAGATGTATTGATCGGAAATGCAAACGTCGACCTGCGGCCTTTCGATACGGTGCGAGTCTTCGGACGCTACCAGGTAGATGCGCCTAAAGTGACGGTTACCGGCGAAGTGCTGCGCCCCGGCGACTATCCCATGTCGCAGGGCATGACTGCTGCGCAACTGGTGCGGATGGCGGGAGGTTTCAAGCGCGACGCCCTCACGGAAAGCGCCGATCTCACCAGCTATGAAGTGAAGAACGGAAATGGAATCGTCGAAAACCTCTCGACGGTACAGATTGGAGCAGCGGTGACTGGAGTAGACCCGCATGCCGACGTCCTGCTCAAGCCCGGCGATATTCTTGCTGTTCATCAGATCACTAACTGGGCGGACATCGGGGAGTCCGTAACGATCAATGGCCAGGTGAGATATCAAGGCAATTATGGTTTCCAGGATGGCGAACACCTTAGTTCGGTTTTGCGAAGAGCCGGGAATCTTCTGCCTACTGCATATCCGATTGGGGCGGTGCTTATTCGCGACCAGGTCAAGGAACTGGAGGAAAAAAGCCGTGACGAGCTCATTCGTCAGATCGAGACAAACTCCGCGTCAGCCAGGCTTTCGCCAAGCGTTGCAAGCTCGGGTGGGGCGGGAGAGTTGCAGCTCATCAAGGAGCAGCAGAGTCAAGTGCTCGCGGATCTGAAGAGTCACCCGCCGTCCGGCCGCATGGTGATTCACATCGGCTCCGATATCGACAGTTGGGCTAACACTCCTGACGATATCGAGTTGCGCCGAGGCGATGTGCTCACCATCCCCAAGCGCCCAGGGTTCGTGCTTGTTACAGGCCAGGTGTATAACTCCACAGCTTTAACGTTTACACCTGGAAAAACCGCAGCCTGGTACCTCAGCCGTGCGGGCGGCACCAACGGTACCGCAGATCGAAAACAGATATTCATCATTCGCGCCAACGGCTCCGTTGTGGGCCGCCACTCGGGAGGGTGGTTTGACGCCAATGTGCTTTCCGCCAGACTCGACCCGGGCGATGTTGTGGTTGTGCCTCAGAAGATCATCGGTGGATCGTTATTCTGGAGAAATCTGCTGGCAACAGGCCAGTTTGCTTCCTCCATCGCTATCAATTCCGGCCTGGCCCTGGCGGCGTTCTAGGGGAGTTATTGCAATGTTGAAATTTTTCGTGCTGCTTGTTACTTGCATGGCTATCATGCCAATTCTCCTGGCTGCCGACACCGCCAATCCGCAAGAGAAGCATCAGGCTCGCGATTCCGAGATGGCGCTGACCTCTGTTCCTCTCGACAGTTGGGTCCATTCCGCCTTCGAGCGACTCGCAGAAGTGGGATATTTCGAGACCGCGTTTTTCAGCTTGCGCTCATGGACTCGTTTCGACTGCGGGCGCCTGATTGAAGAGGCTCAAAATCGAATTATCTACGAACCTGCCACGTGCGAATCTGCCACGTCAGATATGCCCGCGCTGATGCGATACCTGGAGCCGGAGTTTGCTCCTGAACTGACATGGCAGGGCAAGGGGGCGTTTTCGGTGAACCTCTCGTTCAACCCGCTTGCGAGGACGAGATAATGACGACCACCTTCGCTCTTCCTGCTACGGATCTGGATCAGGAGATGCCCATTGTGCATGAGCCGCAGTGGGCCGTACGCGCCATGCTGCTTTGGCGACACCGGCGGAAGCTTGCGCGGCTGGTGGCAATCTCTCTGCTGGTAAGTCTCGGCATCGCATTTGCAATTCCCAAGCAGTACAAGTCCAGCGCAAGTATCATGCCGCCCGAACAACAAGGTTCCGGCGCGATGTTGCTGGCAGCATTATCCTCTCGGGCGGGAGGCATGGGAGCACTGGGAAGCCTCGCGGGAGGGCTGCTGGGCGGACACACGTCTACCGAGTTGTTTATTGACCTGCTCCACAGTTCATCGGTCAGCGGCCATCTGATTGACAGATTTAATCTGCAAGAAGTTTACGGCAAAAAGTATCGCGTTGACACAGCCAAGCGTCTTGCGCGGTGCACCAAGATTACCGAGGACAAGAAGAGCGGCGTTATCACAATTGAGGTCGAGGATACGGACCGCGTGCGAGCTCGCGACCTGGCACAAGGCTACCTGGACGAACTGAACAACCTTGTTTTGCGAACTAACACTTCATCGGCGCACCGAGAGCGCGTCTTCGTCGAACAGCGGCTGCATACAGTCCAGGCGGACCTCGAGAAGGCACAGCTTGAGTTGAGTGAATTCTCGAGCAAAAACAGCACAATCGACATCAAGGAGCAGACGCGCGCCATGGTCGATGCCGGCGCCAGGGTGCAGGCAGAACTCATGATTGAAGAGTCTGGACTCCAGTCACTGCGACAGATCTATGGCGATAGCAATGTGAGAGTGCGCGAAACAGAAGCGCGCATCGCAAGCCTGCAAGGGGAGCTTGCCAAGATGACCGGGTCCTCGGCTCCTCTCGCCGCCGTGGTGCAGGACGTCTCCGCGACAGACCCTGGCGATAGTGACAAGAAGGGAGAACTCTACCCCTCGTTGCGCCAGCTTCCGCGACTTGCTGTTCCCTATGCTGATCTTTACCGGAACGTACGGGTGCAGGAGACAGTCTATGAGCTTCTTACCCAGCAATACGAAATGGCCCGCATCGATGAGGCCAAGGACATTCCGGCGGTCAGTGTGATCGATGCTCCCGGAATCGCAGAGAAGAAGTCGTTTCCCCCGCGCCTGTTATTGTCCTTGCTGCTTACGTTTCTTTCATTCGCGACTGCATCCGCTGTCATTCTTTTCCGCAGTCATTGGTCGACGATCGATTTGGGCGATCCGCGCAAAGCGCTTGCAGGCGAAGTTCTCGCGGTGTTGCGGGGCCGCATTGGCTCCATCATCGCGATGAAGCGAGGCGCCGCATGAGTAAGCACCTGACAAATGCTGCATATGGCGTCTTGGACTATGCATCCTACCCGATAGGAATGCTGTTAGTTGCGCCGGTGGTTCTGCACAAGCTAGGCGCTTCGGAATACGGGCTGTGGATGATTGCCACCGCCCTAATCAGCGCCGGCGGAATCATCGCGTCGGGATTCTGCGACGCCAACATTCAACGCGTTGCGCATCTGCGCGGAATCGGCAAGGCCGATTTGATTCCTAACACTGTCCGAGGGATGCTGGGCATCAGCATGACGCTCGGCTTCCTCCTTGCGGCGGCCTCGTGGATAGCCGCTCCGTACGCGGTTGCCCGCATCGCCATGGGGCGCCAGCTGTCGCCCAGTGAGTGTCTCATCTGCCTGCGCATTGCGAGCGGATTGATACTTCTGCGATCGATTGAATCTGTCCCCGTCAGCACGCAGCGCGCATTTGAGCATTATCGCGGTACGACGCAAATCAGCACGGCCGTGCGGCTTCTTACTCTGGCATCGGCGGCAGCATTTGCTTTTCTGGGGCAACGCACAATCAGCATTCTTGCAGCCACCGCCGTGTTGATGGCGTTTGGGATGTACCTGCAGTTTCGTCAGTTGCCCCGGTTTTTCGGCGCGGTCCGGTTGTGGCCGCGGTTTCACCCAGCGGAAACGCGCGTGTTGCTTGGGCTTGGCATTTTCGTCTGGCTGCAGGCAATCGGCGGCGTGATCTTCGGGCAACTGGATCGAGTCGTTCTCGGCGTCACACTTGGTGCGCTGGCAGTTGCCCCGTATTCCCTGTGCGTACAGTTCGCGCATCCTATCTTCGGCCTCACGGCATCGGGGCTTAGTTTTCTATTTCCCTATCTCTCCGGGCGCGCCAGTACGCTGTCAATCAATGCCTTGAAGCGAACCTTGCTGAAGGCATTTGCCTGCAACCTGGCGTTGGTAATTTGCGGCGCGGGGCTGTTGCTCTTCGAGGGGCCGCGGCTTATCCGCCTCTGGGCCGGCCCTCTAGTCGCAGCGAGCGCGTCAAAAATCCTGACCCCGATCGTTCTTGGATCGGCCCTCATGGGGCTCAGCGTCACCGGGACATACGCGATGCAGGCTCTTGGCCTTTTTCGGACCGTCGCGGTCATCAGTCTCGGATCGAGAGCAGCAATGCTATTGCTGATGATCGAACTGCTACGCCACATGGGGCTGGAGGGGCTCGCACTGTCCCGACTTTGCTACGGCTCGGTAGCCCTGCTGGTCTATCTGCCGCTGCTTTGGAGGGTAGACATCGGGACACGAGAGAGGAACGGCGCTTCGGCTCTGTCGAATATTTCCCAGATACAAGAGGGAGCAAAGCCGTGAGGATTTTGATTGCCGCAGCCTCATTCGCCACCAATATGTCCGGATTGCAGCGTCATGCCCTGAATGTCGCGCGCTGCCTCCTTCCTG
>JBEKVS010000007.1:0-54177 GCA_049513795.1 Occallatibacter sp.
GATGGGTTCGGGTATGTCGGATAGTTATTATTCTGATTGGCTATGTACAGCGTCCAGGTCCCGTTCAGGTTAGTGCCGCTGGTGGGCAGGTTGAATGCGGTGCTGAAGGTGTAGGTTCCGCACATCGTGCTGGGGAAGTCGTCGTTGCAAGTTGTGGTGCCGGGGGCGCCGATCCCGCCGGAAAGGTAGGACGAAGGGCCCGGCGCGCTGAAGACATCGGCCCCCGGAAAGTAGTCGGTGGGTACATACGAGCCGGAGAGCGTAGTGGGGCAAGTGCCGCCTAAATATGGAATCATGCCGTCGAGGTTGTCGGTGCCGGAACCGCCGCTATTCACCATGGTGAACGTGCTGTTCCCTGTCTGTTGCGTTCCGAACCCGCAGATTCCCGACAACAGATCCAAAGCTTTCAGGCCCGAACCGCTCGGAGGCACAAGCACCATCGCAACATCGTAGGAACCTTCGGACACCTCGTAGGTACTGCTGACGGTGATCGGATTCGACCCGCCGAAAGTCTGCGCAGGAGTTCGCGTCGCGAACGCCGTCAGCAGGACCGCCGCCAAACCCGCAACGCGCCGAAATGCGCGTGCTCTCCATTGAATGGCAGCTTGAATGGCCGCTCCCGCTCTCAGGCCTTGCATATCAATTCCTCCACGTGTCCAGTCGCTTGGTGCATCGATTCTATTGGTCGGCATAACTTCAAAAATTAAATTGGTGCTTGCTTTTCACCACGGTCCGGTTTGCAGCAATCGCCCGCGCGAGCCCAAAACTGACATTCTTGAACCCCGTGCGCTTCATGCGGGCAGTAAGGCTGAAGATTGTCACAGCGCTGACGCAGAACAAACGATCAAGGCGGGAAGACCCCATGATAGCAATCTCCCGGTATCGCGGTATGCGTTAGCCGTCGAGCGTCTGCGGCAGACGAACCCAAATTTAGAGCGTCTGGAGGGTGACTTCCAAATCTCTCGTTCTGGTCTTGCGGCTTGGAGCCAGCACCAGCGGTCTACGAGCGGGGGGGCGCCCGAGGATTTTAGCTAATCGCAAGTGAGGCTACTGGTTTGAAGCAAAGAATGTCAACCAATTTCCGCCCCGAAGAATGAACTCTCGATGAATCACCCCGACCCGGAAGTAACCTTGCCCTAAGACATTGCCGCATCGCGGATCCTGTTAGACCTTCGCCGGCTGGCTATTCGAAGTTCGCGAGTATCGAATGACCTCGACGCGAGACACCGCGATGAGACCCTCTTCAACCATGACATCGAGATGGGGAAGCAGCTTTTCAATCTGCTCTTCCCGGTCGATGATTGTCAGCATGATCGGCGCGTCCTTGGAGAATGCCCAATGGCTGGCACGATGAATCCTGGTGCTTGCCCCGTATCCTTCTATCCCTCGATAGACGGTAGCGCCGGCCATTCCCAGTTCCATGCATTTGGTAACAATCGCTTCATGCAGAGGCTTGCCGTGCCATTTGTCGCTCTCGCCGAAATGAATTCGCAACATGCGTGCTTGAAATTGGTCTTTCATCTTGAGCCTCCGCTCAGCTAGAAGCCTTTCCGGACACC
Source organism: Occallatibacter sp. (assembly GCA_049513795.1). GTDB lineage: Bacteria > Acidobacteriota > Terriglobia > Terriglobales > Acidobacteriaceae > Telmatobacter. The sequence continues at coordinate 1,560 of JBEKVS010000007.1, forward strand.
GATTCTGGCAGATCAACTTCCAGTGCACGATAGGAGTATTTAATGATGTCAACGTCTGAAAGCACGACCAGACCCTCTTCCACCATCTGGTCCACCAGCGGAAGAAAAGATCTTAGCTTCTCCTCCGTATCGACCGCTGAGAGCATGATCGAGCAATCGTGAGACAGGTGAAGGGCCTTGTCCTTGTGAATCCGCCGGTGCGCTCCGTAGCCGAGGATGCCACGGTAGACCGTTACACCGGCAATGTCGTTAGCCCGCATCGCTTCTACGAGTGCGTTGTAAAGAGGCTTGTCTTTCCAGCGATCCGCTTCGCCGATGTAGATGCGCATCATTTTTGCCTTGCCCTCAATCTTGAGGTGCGCAGGAAGCGATGGCTTCTTTGGCTTTGAAACCTGAGCGGGCTTGGCCACGGTGGTCTCCTGAATCTCGATCATTCCTGTTCCGGCAAGTTCCTCCAGCTTGCCAAGGAGATCGTTGACCTTTTCTTGGGACTCAACGAATTCAATCTTGAGAGGCATGTTGTCCGAGATCTCGAGAATGCTGGCGGAATGCATGTGATGATCCGCGCCAAACCCGGCTACTCCTTTCAAGACGGTTGCACCCGAGACGCCTCGATAAAAGAGAAAATCGAGAATGCTTGAGTAAGTTGGTATCCCATGATGCTTCGATCCCTCGCTCAGGTAAATTGAAACCTTCACTGCCTTTCCGGCATTCAGCATACGTCCCCCTCAGGAATGTAGTCCGCGCTGTCAGACAAGGAACTCGGCGGCACGTCCGAGCGAGCCCCATCCGGGTCTGTCTGCTTCCGGTTTATCACGCAGAATTTGCAGTTCTTCTGTCAGCTGTCGGCAGTTTTCGATTATGGTGTCGATGCGGGCAGCGACCACAGGTTCAACCTGACGCCGAAGCTTCTTCCCATGCGGGATACAGAATACCGCAGAGGTTCGCATCCAATCGCAGACATCTTTCCGATGCATATGAGGCGTGGGGACTTCAAACGGTGAGCACGTTTCATACATATGGAACGCCGCCCGCCGAAGAATAGGAGAACCCACGGGGCCTGCCCAGTCCATATCGGAAGATACCCAGACTGACAGCCGGTCGAGCGGCAGAACCGCCTCGGGGATTGTGTTGCTGGCAATCGCCGCCGAATGAGCGAAAACCTACAGAAGGGATTCAGTTCGGCGTAACTGCACTTAGCTGGCTATCGATTCGTTAAGCTCGATCTCGATCTAGCCGCGACGCTCGACGGGCAGGGACTCATACAGCCCATCAGCCTGTCCTTAGTTGTGCGGGGTCAGAACTACGGGCCCAATCAGCCCATATTCCTGAATGATTCCACGCTTTGCGACGGCTGGATCAAGACTCGAAAGTCTATTGTTCAAGGTAGTAGCGACTCTTATGGCGAGAGTGTTCGCCCCGGCATGGAGATAGGGTCCAATCTCGGCCGTGGCGCTGATCTGATTCATCGGAATGCCGGTGCCGTTCACCGAGACAGTGAATGAATCGAAGACCTCGCCCAGCTTCAGCCTCGCTCCCGTTCCGGTCTTCCAGCCTGCGGGCAATGTGATGCTGGCCGTATAAGTGCCGATGCCGGAGACATCATTGAGCGAGGCGATTTGGGGCCATGGTTTCAGCCCATCCAGGTCGATTTGCTTGATCTCTTTCTTGGTCTCCGTTGCCTTCACGCCTGTCGTTACATAGTCGTTGGCCGGCTGCCAGTCTTCCACGGTGAGTTGCCACTTGTACTGGGTGAGATCGATGGGTGCGGGTAAGGATGCGGCTGTGCCGACCTTCGGAGCGGAGGGCGCGATACCCAGCCTGGACGTGCTGATTGCGACGATTGCCGCGTCATCGGGGGCGATGTTGAGACGAAGGCTGACGCCGTCTCCAGTGGCCACGAAGTTTTCGATGGGCGTGATCTTTCCCGTCCACGCATCCATGAGATAGGGTTTACCCGCACCGCGAAGATGGACCTGCTGGTCGAAGGGCTTGCCCTCCGCGGGTTCAAACAGGTTGCCTGGTTCGTTGGGCGGCGTGACCATGCCCTGGTTATAGAAGAAGTAGTAATCGGTATGTTTCGCTTCGTCACGGCGATGCGCGCTGAGCACTTGCGACGGTGATCCAGGCTCCATGCCGGGATGGATGTCAAGCGACAACAGAAGTGCGGGCACATCGGCCTCGTGTGCCGCCTGATGAACATTCTTCATCTGCATGAGATTGCCGATTAGAGTCCGTAATGTGCTGTCGTCCGCCGGTGTTCTTCCAGGTGTCTGGTTGGGCGCAGCGCCAACGAGGATGATCGGGAGTCCCGCCTTGGCGAGCGCAAGTATCTTGCGGGCGGCGTCGAGATCCATTGACGTCTTGATTGGGTCAGCCGCCGGTTGCTGCTCGCTGTCGACAATCAATGCCTTATAGGCAGGCCTTCCAAAGGCAATCTGTCCGGCGATGGTAGTTGGTTCGGCTTTGGCGAGCAATGCTGGATCAAGATAGTCGTGCGTGTAGCCGGCTTGCTGGAGCCGTGTGTCCGACCAGAAGTGGAACCCGCCTTTGACAAACATAGGTGCGGGGTAAAGGTAGTTCTGCATGTATACAGCGACGTCTACCCTGGCTTCTCCCTGCGTGAGCACCTGCTGGGTGCGCGCAAAATAATCGTTGTACACCGGCGCATCGATCCAATCTGGATTGCGTGGTCCCCACGCGTTGGCGAACCCTGCCGACCCAAAGGAGTGGTAGCCCGGCCACTTCGCGTCTGGTGCGTCGCGGTAGGGGTACACGTGATAGACCAGCTTGGTGACGCCTCCAGCGAAGGCGCGATGCATGCGGATGACGGCGTCTTGAAAGGTCTGCGCGTATGCCTTGCCGAGCGCGGCGCAGCATTCTATTGAGAACCAGCTATTCCCGTTGACGTGGTTTGCGGACGCAATGGGCAGATAGCTATCTACTTCGTCGCCGAAGTAGAGTGATTCTGTTTCGGGGCGGTCCAACACACTTGCTGCCTCGATTTCATCCGGCGTCGCGGAATTAGGTTCGCCATAAGGCTGCAGTCGAATTCGATAGTTGAAGGTATGGGCCCATGCCTCCATCGGTTTGATGTGATTTTCAATCCAAAGCTCACCACGCACTGCGTTCAGGTCGTTGCGCACACGGGGCGCGCTGCCATCGCTGAAGGAGAAGTTATTTTCAAACAGCGCAGGCGCGCTCTGAATGAGCGAATAGCCGCGCCGGGCCTTGAATTCAGCCTCCATGTTGTTGGTCCAAAGCTCGGTGGGGCTGCCACGGTCCGACGAATGGGAGTCGTAGAAGATGTCACCCCCATTTTGTTTCAGCAGGGCTTTTACCTCGGGAGTCCAGTCCGTCTCCATTCCGCGGATGAGTTCGTCGGTGCCTTGCTTGCTGAAAAGGTCGGGCTGCGCAAAGACTCCCTGAGACCACAGCGCGATAATGCACCACTGACCCCCGGCGGGTGCTTCCCACTTCAAATGTCCTGTCGTCGGATCACCCGCAACGCCACTTTTGTCGACCGCGGTCAGGGTTGGGGTGAGATCGACGACCGATGAAGCGTCCAGGGCGATGGGGCCGCTGGCGTTACAGATGGACTCCGCGCAACGATAGGCGAGCACCGCGATCAATGTGGTGCGCCGAGGCGCTGGTGGTGGCGCTGCAGGACCACCGCCGCCGAACCCGCGCGTCGCCGGAGGCAGTGGCGCTTTCAGGGTGATGTCTGCCGCTTCGCCGCCCGCCGCTTGAAACGAAGTGAAGAGAAGCGTCTTCCGGACGTTGTCGTTGTCGAGGCTATACCCAGTCGGACTGACGGTAGAACCGTGGCTAAAGCTCACCTTCAGTCCTGCGGCATTCGCTGCCCGCAAGATTGCAATCAGCTGAGGAGTCTTCGGGAATGTCCCTTGGCCGATCTCAACTCCGCCGATGCCGCTCTTCTTCATCTCAATAACTTCGGCGCTCAGTTCCTCCGATGTGACATCGGCCGGGGTATTCATGCGAACCCAGGGACGGTCCGCGGCGGGCGGATGGTCGAAGGTCTCGACGGTGAGCTCGGTGACGGGGTTCAGTTCGCTCCAGACGGATTCCGTCGTCTTCGGTGGCGGAATCTGGGAAACCGCCATGGCCGCACTGAGAAGGCTGACTCCGAGCGCCCCGAAGCCGGCAGAATGCGCGAAACGTGAGATCATGCTGTTCCTTCCCAGATGAAAATAGAAACGCTTTGCCTGCCTCGGGCAGAAGGAGTTCGCAACGGCGCGATACGCCCACGACCGAACTACTCCGGTTTGCACAACCAGCCATAGTACGCCATTCGTCAATGCTCGAAAGGTTAAGGGTGGCCGCTAATCCAACCGGAGCCTCGAACAGACTCCCGCTGTAGGGCAACTCAACCTTGCGGGCGAAGCACCAAGCAAACTCAAAGGTTTGCAGATGGTCATGCGGAAAGCGGCTGCCTATTGGTAGTCGGGCTCTTACTTTGGGGTTCTGATGATTTGAGGTTTTCTGCTAAGCCCTTTATTATCTGGTGGACGCGGTAGGAATCGAACCTACAACCTGTCGGTTAAGAGCCGAATGCTCTGCCAATTGAGCTACGCGTCCTTGGGAACGAAAGTGGCTTGCATCGAGAGACTATGCGCAGCAGGCGCTGGCATATCAATCCCTCTGCCACTCGATGAATATACCATAGCCGAGGCGCGGATTCCAAAGACCGGATCCGACCATTTGAGCTGGGATCGGGGTCTTCCGCATTGTTCCGCGATCCGGCTGAAATGGGGTGCAAATCGGCTTAGAACGTGAAGGCCAATCCACCGCTCACGCCGCGCTGATCCTGGGCAAACACCAGCATCGATCCATCGCTCAAGATATAAGGTTGGTAACCCTGGGCGAGCAGGTTGCGAAGATTCAAGAGAGCTTCAAAGCCGGTGGCCGAGTCGCGATGAAGATGGAGGGGTTGGCGCAGCTGAAGGTTCAGGTAAGGATCGGCGGCGTTCTCAAAGAACGAGGCCACCGAGGTGATGGTTGACTCCGGTTGCCAGCGATAGGTGGCTCGCCAACGTGTGCCGCTTCCGTCCAAAGTGCCCGAGAGCGAAATCGAGTAGGTTTGAGCGTGCCGCGCGCGCGCGTTGGATAGCAGCGAAGTGAGCGTCATGGGCCGCGATGCCGCCCCCAGCACCAGCGCGCTCCCGCTGGCGTAGCTTACCCTGACATGCGTCTTTGCCGGGAGCCGGTGTTGTGCGGTCGCCGCAACGCCGGCGGCTGAGTAACTCAACCCGTTCGCGCGCACCATGCCGTTTGCCGCATCGTAAAGCAGTTCAGCCGGAAGAGGAGCCGTGCCGGACTCACCCGGCGACGAGATCCGCATCCCTTCCATCACTGGATTACTGATTCTGTCCGCGTAGACCAACACGGCCGCATCCGAATTGGAGGTGCTGCGTTCCCAGCCAATCTCCTGATGAAGTCCGCGTTCGAGCGCCAGTTGGCCGTTGCGCATTGAGAGCGCAGGCAGCCAGGTGCTGGCCTCCGAGTCATCTCGATCGCCGGCCGACGGAACCGAAGTGGCAAGCCGGTAGCGAACCGTTGAATTGCCGTCACGCCAGCCAGCGGTTGCAAATGGCAACGCTGCAGCAACGGTGTTGGGTGAATCGTGCTGGAAGCGCGCCACCACCTGCGTGGATCCAACTTCCGCCGTGAACTCGTCGCCCAGGTTAATCGTCTCCCAGCTGCGCATCGCAGCTTCGTCTAACCCGTCGCTGCCGGCGCTTTCGATCTCCGGATGAATGGCCATCGCGGCAACCGACTGCACCGATCCGGCAAACCCCAGATCCTGCCGGAAACCAAGCATGGACTCCATCCCGGCATCCGTGCCGGGAGCAAAATCCACTTCGGCCAGAAGTTCGCGGCTGTTTGCCGGTGACTGCTCCACCGTGGCTTCCAGCCGTTCACCGCTCTCGCCGAAAGTTCCTTGCTGCCCCACCGCCACTAAACGCGCCTTTAGCCTGGGAGCCGCTCCGGAGCCGTCGGAAACCACCACCAGCGGGCCGTCTTCAAGCCAGCGCAGCAGCGGCCGGTTGGCAGCCGAGCGCAAAGTCCACTTCCAGTCGTCTTGTGCCGCATTGGCGCTGCGAGGTTCAGAAGGCAGCCACTGCATCGCTTCATAGAGCGTGCTCAGGGTCAGGTTCACAACCGTTGCGGTGCGCACACGCACGTCTTCCCGCAGCGAAGGCAGAAACGACATGCCCATCGCCTTGACAGCATAGCGGCCGGGTATGATCGACCGGATCGTGAAGTGACCTGTGGAGTTGGTATAGACGCTGGCGATCACCGAGAGGTCGGGCCGCAGCAGCTGCACCTCGGCGCCGATCTGCGGCATCCCCGAAGAGTCGCGCACTACACCGGAAACCGACCCGGGGGCAGCTCCGTAGACCGGAACATTTCCCGCGGCGAGCAGTGCGGCGAACAAAACGAGTTGTATCCTGCGCATGATCACATTCGGTGACTGGGCGGCGTCTCTGGCAAGACTCTTGCGAGGTGATTCCGCGCCGGCTTCCGAATCTGACGTCCGGTAGCTGTCGAGCGCTGGGTGATTGCTACTATTCCACGACAAAAGGCGCCGATTGCGCAATCTCTTGTTTCGAGATTGTGTCGTTTATTTTGATCGTAACCTTGTATTTTCCTGGCTGAAGCCCAGCCATAGGCAAAGTTTTCTCCACCGTCAACTGGTCGCTGTGTGCCCCCAGGTCCTTGGACTCAAGCTGCTTTTCAAAAACAACGGCGTTGGTTGCCGTGTCCACGATCTGGTAGATCACCGTAGCCTCGTTGCTCTTGGTGGCGTCGTTGATGCCCAGATTGTAAACCTGCATCCAGAAGTTCAGATCCTGGCTGCGCTTGAAGTTGACCGGTGTCGCCCGGTTCGCCGTCACGCGCGGGCAAATATGCGTATTGCCGATCACGCAGCTGCCCTCGCCGATCTCGCGCGACGATACCGTGTTCATCTCGTCGGCCAGAATCAGCGAAGAAGTAGCCAGCTTTTCTTCGCGATAGGCAGGCACTTCGAGGCTGCTTCCATAAATCCCGAGGTGGTCGGGGTTGTTCACATCCTTGATGGCAATGTCGATTCGATAAAGGCCGGGCAGCAGGGGAAGCGCCTTCCAGTAAACCGACTTGCGCTCCTGCGCTTTCTCGAGCAGCTCCGCCGGCTCTTCAACCTGCACCGTGCTCTCATCGCTTTGCACCGTCTTGTGGGTCAAAGTCGTCACCTTGATCAGGATGTTGACGAAGCCCTTGGAAACGCCGTCCTTGGTCACAAAGGTGATGTCACGGTTTTTCAGCTGCACCGTCACCGGAACCAGAACCGTGCTGTCGGTCACTTTGACGAAGTCCGTACGCACGTCAAACGGGAACACCGGCCCGCTCAGGAACTTGTGCTCCGAGATCACGTTGTCCAGATCGCTGAACTTGATCGGCGGCGGGGCAAAGATCTTGGCCGCCAGTTCAATGCGATCGAACTCCTTCGATGCCTGCGACGAACTCAGTGGCCCCGTGCCCAGATTCTCAAAGCCGCCCTTGAACCGGTCGGCCTTCTTGGCCATGCCCATCTCTTCCCATTGCGTCAGTCCGGCGCCTGGAGTCTTCTGCAGCGCATCTTTCTCGCCGCGATCGATGGTGAAGTGGTAGTCGCCGCACTGGCAGGTGTCCACAAACTCCAGGTCGATGTTGTCGCCGATGCCCTCAAGATAGCGGTAGTGCCAGATCTCGAACGGGAAGGTTGAAGTCTCGCCGCCGCCCTCGTCCATGGGGCGCTGGTAGCTGCCGCCTGAAGGGTGCGAATCAATCGAATCCGGCTTGCCGTACGCAATATAGATATGCCCTCGGTCCGTCTTCCAGCCCGGCTTGCCGGCGGCAAAGTGTTCGTTGGCATAGGCGATGCGGCGGTAATGCTCTTCCCGGAACTCGTTCTCCGGGGAATCCGGATCGGGATTGCGGCGCAGCCAAAAGTTCTCGATGAAGGTGTCGCGCTCTTCGTCGTTGCTCAACGATTTGAAGGCCTTGGCTTCCTCATCGGTGATGATCCAGACCACGTCCTGGTTCAACCAGGTTTTATAGGCCCCCTTCAACTCCTGCTTGAGGGCCTTGCGCATCTCCAGCTTTTCCTTGTCGGAGCGCTCGCGCTTTAAAGGGTCCGGTTCCTGGCTCTGAGTCGCTGCCGGCGCCTGACCGGCCGCCGGCTGCTGCGCCGGCGGTGCGGTTGGCTCCTGGGCGCGAAGCCCAATTGAGAGTATGGAGGCCAGGCCGCAGCCCAAAGCGACAGATAAGAACTTCCGACCGTTGAACATCATACCTTCAAAACTCCTGCGAAACCTATTCTACGGGTCCTTGCGGGGCTGAGCAAGATTCCGAGCGGAGTTGTCTGCGGTTTGGACGCTGAATGCTGACAAATGTCACATTGAAAAAGCTCCCATCACGCTAAACTGGCATCGGGGGGAGTTTTGAGACCTCCCGAGTGCCTCGACCGTCAGAATACCTAGCGCAATCTTTCTCCAGACAGGCATCGCCGGCGGCCTTCAGGTTCCTGGCCCGGCGCAGATAGTGCATGCGGACTGGAATCTGCAATGGGTCCCAATCGACTTCGAGCCAAATCAGCTGTTTGGCACCCTTCGGAGGCATTTGTGGGCTATTGGGGAACCGCAATAGCTTGAGTTGCGTAAACTGGATTTGGAGAGACCTGGAGTTCGAAATACCCATGAAAAAGATTCTCTTGATTGTTCTCGCCGTCGTGGTGGTTGCCGGACTTGTGGCCTTGTTTATCTACAGGCAGCAAGCCGGGTACACCAAAGTGCTGACCGCCAAGCTCGTGAAGCAGGATTTGGCCACGGTGGTGAGCGGCACCGGCCAGATCAAAGCCAAGTACTACGTCAACCTCGGAGCCACGGCCATGGGCCGCATCACCCACCTCGCCGTCAAAGAAGGCGAACTGGTCAAAAAAGGTGAGGTGGTGGCCACCATCGAGCACGTCCAGCAGGAGGCGAGTGTCGACGGCCAGGCCGCCGCCATCGAGGCCGCCAAGACTGACATTGCCGCCGACATTGCCGCCGAGAAAACCCAGGAAGCCAACGTCGACCACGCCAAGGCGGACCTCGAACAGAAGAAGCTCGACTGGGACCGCGCTCAGGCTCTTTATAAAGATGGCATCATGGCCAAGCAGGATTACGACGCCAAGAAAGCCGCCTATGACCTCGACGTTGCGTCCGTAGCCCAGGCCGTCGCCCAGCTCAACCAGGCCAAGGCGCAGACCGATTCAGCCCGTGGCCACATGCAAACCCAGGTGGCGATGCTGCGCGGCGACAAGAACTTGCTCGACCTTACCGAGGCCATCGCACCCTTCGACGGCATCGTCACCAACGAGCCCCTGCGCGAGGGAGAAACCGTCGTAGAAGGCATTCAGAACACCGAAGGCTCAACCATCATGACCATCGCCGACATGAGCGTGGTCACAGCCGAGGTCAAAGTCGACGAGACAGACATCGTCAACATCCAGATGGGCCAGCCCGCTGACGTCACCGTCGATGCCATACCCGGCAAGGTCTTCAAAGGGCACGTCACGCTGGTCGGCGACCAGGCCCTGCTGCGCTCCACCGGTGTCGCCACTTCGCAATCCACAACCGGCACCGAAGAGGCCAAGGACTTCAAGGTCGTGGTCACCCTCGACAGCCCGACCAACGAACTGCGGCCAGGGCTCTCCACCACCGCCAAGATCACCACCGCGCATAAATCCAACGTGCTCTCGCTGCCCATCCAGGCTTTGACCATGCACGACCCCAACGATGACAAGCCCAAGGGCCAGGGCGGAGTCCAGGCTGCATCCACCACGCCCACCGTCAAGAGCACTCCCATTCAGGGCGTCTATGTCGTTAACAAGGACAAGAGCGGCAAGCTTCGCGTCAAGTTCGTTCCTGTCACCACCGGCATCACGGGCGCCACGGACATTGAAGTGGTATCCGGGCTCACAGAGGGCGACGAGATCGTGACCGGCCCATTCAAGACCTTGCGCGTTTTGAAGACCGGTTCATTGGTGAAGAGGGATACCGAGAAGCCTCTTGCTCCGCCTTCCGGCAGCGGCTCATAAGAGAAGACGCTCAGCAGGAGCGAAAACCGTTTAGCCGCGTCACTTCAAGGCAAAGAAGTCAAGGCAGAAAAGCCCGGACCGTAACAGCCGGATAAAGGATGAGATTCGGATGGCTCTGGAAAGCATTGGCAGCGAAGAACTCGAGCAATCGGCGGTCAGCAAGCAAGGCAATGTCATCGTCGTCGAAGACCTGTGGCGCACCTACGACATGGGCATGGAGCAGCAGGTGCAGGCGTTGCGCGGCATCTCCCTGAGCATCAAGCACAACGAGTATGTGGCCATCATGGGACCCTCCGGATCGGGCAAATCAACCCTGATGAACCTCATCGGCTGCCTTGACACGCCCTCCAAGGGCATGTACTGGCTCAACGGCCAGCTGGTCAGCGAGCTCGACGACGATCAGCTCGCCCGCATCCGCAACAAGGAAATCGGCTTCGTCTTCCAGACCTTCAACCTGCTCGCCCGCGCAACCTCTCTGCACAACGTCGAGCTGCCGCTCATCTATAACGGAACACCCGCGGCCGCCCGTATCGAGCGCGCCAAAGAATCCCTCACTAACGTCGGCCTCGAATCGCGTATGAACCACAAGCCCAACGAACTCTCCGGCGGCCAGCGCCAGCGTGTCGCCATCGCCCGCGCCCTGGTCAACAGCCCGTCCATCATCCTTGCCGACGAGCCCACCGGCAACCTTGACTCGAAGACCGGCATTGAGATCATGTCTCTTTTCGATACACTGCACGCCAAGGGCAACACCATCGTTCTCGTCACCCACGAGCCGGATATCGCCGAATACGCCCATCGCGTGGTCCACATTCGGGACGGTCAGGTCTTCTCGGACACCCCCTCCAAGCGCTTCCGCCAACCCGCCTGAGACATCAAATAAGCCGAATCACAGGACGCATTCGTCACGGACTTTGAACCGGAGAGGTCATCCCTCTTCGGTTCATGTTTTTTGGGTCCATGCCGATAAGCCATCTGTTGACCCGATAGGTCCGGTCTGGGTCCGGAATGTGGGTCCGGAATCTGGGTCCTCAGTCTGGGTCACGGAGGCGAGGCACGTTGAGAACCATGCAAAGCTCCGCCGGCTCCACCCAATTCCTGCCCCAGCCCGGTCTCACCCTTGTCGAAGCAGATGCGGCTCCCATTCTTCAAATTGTGGGAGTGAGCGCAGCCTGGCGCAAGCTGCTGATGCAGGCAGACATGGCCGCGCCGCATGTGCAGGTGGCCGCCATCGAAGGCGAACACGGCACCGGCAAACAGACCCTGGCCCGCTATTTGTTCAGCCGCTCGCCGCTTTCGTCCTCAAGCTTTCAACGCCGTGACGCACGCGAGTGGCTGGTCACCGATGCTGACCCCTCCACCCTCGCCGGTTTCACCTATCTCGATCGTGTCGACCTGCTCGCCCCTCCCGGTCAAGGTCTGCTCCTCGGGGTTCTCAAAGCCATGCAAGATCGCCCTCCGGGCCGCGCCGTCGTGCTCGCCTCATCGCAAACCCCCCTGCGCCAGATGGCTGGACAGGGCCTGCTGCTGCCCGACCTCGCCTTCCGCCTCAGCGCCGTCCGCTTCGCCATTCCACCGCTGCGCATGCGTCGTGAAGACATCGCCCCGCTCGCCCAAGCGCTCCTCGAAAAAATCTGCAATCGCTATCAGCAGCGCCCTGTTTCACTCGGCCCCGGAGCATTGGCCCGCCTGCTGCAGCACGCCTGGCCGGGCAACGTGCGCGAGCTGGCCTCCGTGCTTGAAACCGCGCTCCTCGAAGCGGTCAACGGCGTCATCCGCCCCGACGATCTCAATCTCCCCAACGGTCTCGAGTCACCCGTGGCCGACCCGCACCCCCCGGGACAGGCCAGCAATCTCTCCCTCGACGCCGTCATTCACCAGCACGTCAAGTACGTCCTCGACCTGAACCGGGGCAACAAACTTCGCGCCGCCCGCCAGCTCGCGATCAGCCGCTCCACCCTCTACCGCATCCTCGGCAACGAAACCATCCTCGCTCCCTGACCCTACCGAGGAGGCCTTGCACCCCCCTCCGTCCGGGAATTCATTGAAGGGCACGGGCCTCAGCCCGTACATCCAGCAAACCAACAAAACCTCCGCTCAGCCAACGCGACAAAGTCGCGTGCGATCCCGTGGAATGCCTCCATCAACAAGCCAAAGTCAAATCTTCGATCTCAAAGGCAGAACTCTCGGCCGTTGCTCTACACTCGACAAAGAAGCCGAGTTCGCTCACCGAGGTCCAGCTCCCTTGAAAACTCCCCGCTTTGCCATCCTGGCTCTCTTGCCCTCCCTGCTGCTCGTCGGCGCGCCATCCCTTCCCGCGCAAACCACCGCTGCGGCATCGCCAGCTTCCGTCGAGGGCAACCGCAAAGCCCTCAACCAGATCTTCAAGGATTACTGGGAAGACAACCTCGCCCACTCGCCTGAGTTCGCATCCTCGCTCGGTGACAAGCGCTGGAATGACCAGATCTCCGACCACTCCGTCAAGGCCATCAACCAAAGCCTGGAGCGCGAACAGGGCTTCCTCCCCCGCCTCGCCGACATCGACGTCGCTGGCCTCACCGATCAGGAAAAGATCAGCCGCGACCTGCTTCTGCGCGAGTTCGCCGAAGACCAGGAAGCCGCCGAGTTCAAAGAGTGGGAGATGCCCGTCAACCAGCTCGGCGGCATTCAAACCGAATACGCCGACCTCGTCTCCCAGCTCACCTTCCAAGATCCCAACCGCATTTGATCAGGTCACCGCCAACATGTCCGTCGGCGTCCAGGACCATCGCGTGCCCCCGCAATACCTCATGGCCAAGGTGCTCGACCAGGTCAAGACCATGGCAGCGCAAAAACCGGAAGAATCGCCCTTCGCCACGCCGCTCAAGAGCTTCCCTTCCGCCATCAAGCCCGCCGAACAGGAGCGCATCAAGCAGGACACTCTCGACGCCATCGCCCATGACGTGCTGCCCGCTTATTTGCGCTTTGCCCGCTTCCTCGAAGTCACCTACGTGCCCGCCTGCCGCACCGATCCCGGCATCTCCGCCATTCCCGACGGCGCCAAATACTACAAGTTCCTCATCCATCGCAGCACCACCACCGACCTCACCGCCGAGCAGATTCACCAGATCGGACTCGACGAAGTGAAGCGCGACGAAACTGAAATGCTGGCCATCACCCAGAAGATGGGCTTCGCCGATCTCGGAAGCTTCCGCAAAAGCCTCGACACCAACCCCAAACTCAAGGCAACATCCGGCGACCAACTGCTGGCCGCCTATAAAAGCTACATCGGCCCCATGCAAGCCAAGCTCCCGCAACTCTTCGGCCGTCTGCCCAAAGCTCCGCTTGAAGTGGTCCCGGTGCCCGACTACCTCGAGAAAGCCATGTACCCCGCCTACTACGAGGAAGGCACACCTGACGGCAGTCGCCCTGGCCGTCTGCGCGTGAATCGCTACAACGCCACCGATCGCAACCTTTACGCCATCGAAGCCGTGGCCTACCACGAGGGCATTCCCGGCCACCATCTGCAAATCTCCATCGCCCAGGAGCTTGAGGACGTTCCCACCTTCCGCAAGTTCCAGGGCTACACCGCCTTCGTCGAAGGCTGGGCGCTCTACTCCGAGCGGCTCGGCAAAGAGGTCGGCTTCTATCAGGACCCCTACTCCGACTACGGCCGCCTGCAAGCCGATATGTGGCGCGCCATCCGCCTCGTCGTCGACACCGGCGTTCACTCCCAGCACTGGACGCGCGACCAGGTGGTGCAATACTTCCACGACCACTCCAACATCGAAGAGAGCACCGTCCAGACCGAGACCGACCGCTATATCGGCTGGCCCGCCCAAGCCTTGGCCTACAAGCTCGGCCAGCTCAAAATCTTAGAGCTGCGCGAACGCGCCAAAAAAGCCCTCGGCGACAAGTTCGACCTCCGCGCCTTCCACGACCAGGTGCTCGACTCCGGCGCCCTGCCCCTCGACGTGTTGAGCGACCGCATCGATGCCTGGATTGCGAAGCAGAAATAGGTTGCCAAGCAGAAGTAGTCCCGCCAAGCCGAAATACTCCTTCGCCGTACAGATCGCGACACCCGCGAGCCGATGCGAGTATCCTTAAGCTTCTTATCAAACTCATTCAAAACGAGGAAAAGATGGCAGAGATAGCCGTTGAGGCCAGCAACGTACCTGCGCAGTTGCCCCACCTGCACGTGGCCGTACTGGGTGCGGGCAAAATGGGCGGCATTTTGCTGCAGGCCTTCTTGAAGCAGAACCTGTTTGCTCCAGACCAGATTCACGCCACCGTAGGCCACGCCGAAAAAGCCATCGCCCTGAGCACCCAGTGGGGAGTGGACGTAAGCACCGACAATCTTGAAGCGGTCCGCCAGGCCGACCTCATCCTCATCGGCGTCAAGCCCTTCCAGGTTCCGGATCTGATTGAGACCATCAAGCCTGCACTCACCGCCGAAAAGACCCTCGTCTCCTTCGCCGCCAGCGTCAAGACACGCTCCATTGAAGAGGCCGCGGGGCTCGATATCGCCGTCATTCGCGCCATGCCCAACACACCCTCCGCACTCGGCGCCGGAGCTGCCGGCCTTTGCCGTGGCCGCTTCGTCTCTGCAGCGCAAATGGAACTGGCCCAGCGCATCTTCGAGACCGTCGGCCGCACCGTCATCGTCGACGAAAAGCATATGGACGCGGTGACCGGCTTGTCCGCCTCCGGCCCGGCCTACATTTACATCATCATCGAGGCCTTGGCCGAAGCCGGTGTGAAGGTCGGCCTGCCCCGCGACACCGCCACGCAGCTAGCCGCGCAAACCACCTTTGGCGCCGCCAAGATGGTGCTGGAAACCGGCTATCACCCAGCGCTGCTCAAAGACGCCGTCACCACCCCCGCCGGCTGCACCATCGACGGCATTCTTGAGTTGGAAGAAGGCGGCTTGCGCGTAACTCTGATCAAAGCCGTCATGCGTGCCACGCAAAGAGCCAAAGAACTAGCCGCGGGATAGATTCGGACGGCTTCTACCGATCTCAAAACAAGATGCAGACCGCCCCACACGAACACTGAGGTAGAAGATGAAGGTCGAAAAGCCGCTAATCATTTGCTTTGAGAACGACGAGGGAAATGTCCAGACAATTCTTTACCCGGGACAACGGAGTTACAAGCAGTATGGAATCCTCATAACCGACGTCGTTAGGCATATCGCCAATGCATTCAAAGTGCGCGAGGTCGACGTATGGGAGTGGGTTGATAAGGAACGCTACCGGCCGAAGAGTCCCGTAACTGAGATCAAGCCAAACTAATTTATTTTTCTCGTCCCGTTCAAGGCACGTCCGAGCCATCCGCTATAAGGCTTGGAATGCACTGACCCCGATTACCACCTTAGCTAACTCGTCTAACTCCCTAACTTGCCCATCCAACGCCCAACCTGGCTGCCCACGTACATCCCGGAGTTACAGGGCCTGCGCGGCCTCGCCGTGTTGTCTGTAGTCTTCTATCATTGTCATCCGCGCCTGGAGGGCACCTGGGTTCACTATGCCAGCCTGTGGGGATGGGCGGGCGTCAACCTGTTCTTTGTTCTTTCCGGATTTCTCATTACATCCATCCTCCTCGAAGCCAGAAACAAAGAAAGATACTTCCGCAACTTCTACGGCCGCCGCGCGCTGCGCATCTGGCCCGTCTACGTGCTCGTCCTCGTCGTTGTGTACCTAAGCGCCCCGTGGTTCATTGGCCTCACGATAACCCAGGCAGTCAAATCCGCACCATGGCTGGCCTACATCTTCTTTGTGCAGAATTTGTTTCACCTGGTGATTCCACCAGCCATCGGCCCCACCTGGTCGCTGGCCATCGAAGAGCAGTATTACTTCCTCTGGGCCCCGATCGTTCGCCTCTTGCGCAACCCATTGGTGCTCGCCGTTGTCCTGTCCGCCGCGCTCATCGCATCACCCGTTTTCCGCCTGGCAAACTTGCACTGGATGACCCTCACAAACACGCTCATCCATCTGGACGGAATCGCTCTCGGCAGCTTGCTCGCCTTGGCTCTCTACACGCTCGCCCTGAGCCGCCGGGTGTGGCTTTACCTGGGCCTGGCAGGATCAGTCTTCGGCTTCTTCGCCACGGCCACCATTGCCGGAGGCACGGCGTTCCTTGATTCGGCTCTGGCCTTGGGCTTCGCCGGCGTCGTGCTCGTCGCCATCGCCTCAACCGGTTCTCGGAACCCGCTCAACACCGCGCTGCGCCGCGGCCCACTTGCCTTTTATGGCCGCATCAGCTACGGCCTGTACATGATTCACATCATGATCTTCATCTACTTCGGATGGTTCGATCTGCGCATGGATCGCTACGGCATTCCCGGCAACCTGGCCGTCGTCGCCTTTCGCCTCGCCGCCTCAACCGCGGCCGCAACCCTGCTCTGGTACGCCTTCGAGTCGCAGATCCTCAAGCTCAAGCGCTACTTCTAGCCTGAAGCCAATCTCCTTGCCCGATGCCCACGCCCTGCGAACTACGGCATAGCTCGACCGCTTGGGAGCGGCAAGCAGGCCCTACCGAGGCCAACGCCCAACAATCACAAAAAGCGCCAGCAGAAACAGGCTCACGCTCGGCGCAGCAGACTCCTTGCGCCGAATGTGGTAGATGCCGGCAACTACCATCAGCAATGCCAGTCCGCCGGCCGCCAGCCGCAGAAATACGTGGGGCGGCCAAACGTCAACCGGCACCAGCACCCCCGCCGCTCCTGCAATCTCCAGCAGTCCCACGGGAATTGCCTGGACACGCGACATGCCGACTGGCCCGCGCTTTGAATGAGACTCCACTGCGCGCACCAGTTTTTCGTACGCGAATATCTTTGTGAATCCCGTAAAGAGAAAAACGCCGGCCAAAATGATCTGTGCAATCCAAAGCAGTTCGTTCATACTGCTGAAACCTGCCTCCTCCGCTGCACCCTGCGCAAGTTGCCGCTTGCATCCAGGGCTTCGGTACCAGCAAGCGATTGAACCCCGAAAGCGCGGCACATGTCAAGGCCGCCGCGATTGGCCACCGTACAAGGGTCCTTGTGACCGATGAAAGAGTAGGCCTTGTCCCATCTATTGAACCGTTGTTCCATTTTTTGGTGATGCAAAGCACCCCTAACTGTAACCTTCGGCTGCTAGCCTTTGATTGGCAGGCACAAACCAATGCGAGGTGCAAATTGAGCGACGAATCCGCAATCAGTGGCCCCCTGACCCCGGAGCTACTCGCCAAAATGAACGCCTACTGGCGAGCCGCGAATTATCTGTCTGTTGGACAAATCTATCTGAAAGACAATCCGCTGCTTGAGCGCCCCCTCACGCTCGACGACGTGAAGCCGCGCCTGCTCGGCCACTGGGGCACCACTCCCGGCCTCAACTTCCTCTACGTGCACTGGAACCGGCTCATCCGCGAGCGCGGCCTGAACATGATCTACCTCATCGGCCCCGGTCACGGCGGACCCGGCCTGGTTGCGAACACCTACCTCGAGGGTTCGTACTCCGAAATCTATCCCCATATTGAACAGAACAGCGACGGCATCAAGCGTCTCTTTCGGCAGTTCAGCTGGCCATACGGTGTCCCCAGCCACGTGGCTCCGGAAACACCCGGCTCCATCCACGAGGGCGGCGAACTGGGCTACTCTCTTGTGCATGCCTACGGTGCGGCCTTCGACAACCCCGACCTGATTGTGGCTTGCGTCGTTGGCGATGGCGAGGCCGAGACCGGACCACTTGCCACCAGTTGGCACTCCAACAAGTTCCTCAACCCTGCCACCGACGGCGCGGTATTGCCCGTGCTCCATTTAAACGGCTATAAGATCGCCAACCCTACCCTGCTGGCGCGCATTCCCCATGCCGAGCTTGAAGACCTGATGCGCGGCTACGGCTACGAACCATTCACCCTGGAAGGCGATGACCCGGCTGTGATGCATCAGCAAGCGGCAACGGTCTTCGACACCATGCTTGATCGAATCGCCTGCATTCAAACGGCCGCCCGGCAAGAAGGTTCCACCCACCGCCCTGCCTGGCCCATGCTCATCATGCGCACGCCCAAGGGCTGGACCGGCCCCAAATTCGTAGACGGAAAACCGGTAGAGGGGACCTGGCGCGCGCACCAGGTCCCGCTTGATGGCATACGCCAGAACCCTGAGCACCTGCGCCAGCTTGACGAGTGGATGCGCAGTTACAAGCCCGAAGAACTCTTCGATGCCAAGGGCAAGTTCCGCGAGGAGTTTGTCGAGATCGCACCCAAAGGCCGGCAACGCATGGGAATGAATGCTCATGCCAACGGCGGCCTTCTGCTGCAACCA
Source organism: Occallatibacter sp. (assembly GCA_049513795.1). Lineage (GTDB taxonomy): Bacteria > Acidobacteriota > Terriglobia > Terriglobales > Acidobacteriaceae > Telmatobacter. The sequence goes on from JBEKVS010000007.1 coordinate 19,964, forward strand.
CTCAAGGTCCCCAACTTCCGCGACTTCGCATTCAAGATCGAAGGCCGCGGCCAAACCGATGGCGAATCCACGCGCATCCTTGGCCACTTGCTTCACGCCGTAATGCAGGCCAACGACGATACCAAAAACTTTCGCGTCTTTGGCCCAGACGAAACTGCTTCAAACCGTCTCGCCGAGGTGGAAGTCGGGACCGGCAAAGCCTGGATGGCCGAGACCTTGCCTGTGGATGAGGACCTATCCCCAACCGGCCGCGTGATGGAGGTGCTGAGCGAGCACATGTGCCAGGGATGGCTGGAGGGCTATCTGCTCACCGGCCGCCACGGCTTCTTCTCTTGCTATGAGGCTTTCATCCACATTGTCGACTCCATGGTCAACCAGCACGCCAAGTGGCTCAAAACCACGCGCGAGATCCCCTGGCGCAAACCGATCGCATCGCTCAATTATCTGCTCAGCTCGCTGGTCTGGCGGCAAGATCACAACGGATTCTCGCACCAGGACCCCGGATTCATAGACCACCTGCTCAACAAGAAAGCCGATGTCGTCCGCATCTATCTGCCGCCCGACGCCAACACCCTGCTTTCAGTGTCCGACCATTGCCTGCGCAGCCGCCACTACATCAACCTGATTGTCGCCGGCAAGCAGCCCGCCCCGCAGTGGCTCAGTATCGATGAAGCCGTGGCCCATTGCACCACCGGACTCGGCATTTGGCAGTGGGCTTCGAATGATGAGGGCGGTCCGGAAGTGGTGATGGCCTGCTCCGGGGACGTGCCCACCATGGAGGCGCTGGCTGCCGTGAGCCTGCTTCGCGAACGCGTTCCCGACCTCCGCATCCGCGTGGTGAACGTGGTGGATCTGATGGCCCTGCAACCCACCTCCGAGCATCCTCATGGATTGCCCGATGAAGAATTCGACCAGCTCTTTCCCGTCGGCGTCCCAGTCATCTTTGCCTTCCACGGATACCCGTGGGTTATCCATCGCCTCACTTACCGGCGCCACAATCATGACAACATCCATGTGCGCGGCTACAAGGAAGAGGGCACAACAACCACTCCCTTCGACATGTGCGTACTCAACAACATCGACCGCTTCCAACTGACGCTCGACGCCATCAAGCGTGTTTCGCGGCTCAAGAGTCAGGTAAGCGCGGCTGAGCAGTGGTACTCCGAAGCGATCCAGCGCCACAAACTCTATGTATCAGAGAATGGCGATGACTTACCCGAAGTAAAAAACTGGCGCTGGCCGCAGAGTTAGTTTTCTTGCTGACTACGCAAACCAGCGCGAAGCGATGCTAACCTGCTAACTCGCTGAGGGATAAATTGCATGCCGTCGTTGCCCGTACTGGTTCTGAACAGTGGTTCATCTTCCATCAAATTCTCCGTCTATGAGGCCGGCAACGGCGATCGGCGCAAGCTGCACGAGGGCGCGGTAGACGGCATCGGCACCGATCAGGGCAAGTTCTGGATCAAGGATGCGGACGGCAACAAGCTCGTCGATCAAGCACCCGCTCTGCCGGACCGCGCGGCAGCCTTCAAACTTGTCGCCGATGCTCTTCACTTGGCCGACTTTCCCACTCCCAAGGCCATCGGCCATCGCATGGTGTCCGGCGGCCCAACGGTGCAAGACAACCAGCTCATTACTCCCGCATTGATCGATGAGATGGAGAGTTACACCGCCTTTGCGCCGCTGCACACACCCATCGCGATTTACATCATGCGTGAGGCAATACGCCTCTTTCCCGGCACTCCCAACTTCGTCGTCCTCGACACATATTTTCATCGCACCATGCCCGAAGTCGTAACTCATATGCCGATCCCGGAAGAATATTCGGCCATGGGTGTGCGCCGCTATGGCGCTCACGGCATTTCGTACGAGTCGATTGTTATGCAGTTACAGCCCAACGTGCCCGAGAAACTCATCGTCGCTCATCTCGGCAATGGCGCGTCCATCTCGGCGATCCGCAACGGCGAGTGCCTTGACACTTCAATGGGCCTCACGCCAACTGGCGGCATCATCAGCGGCACGCGCACCGGCGACATTGATCCCGGAGTCCTGCTTTTCATCCTGCGCAAGATCGCTGAGACCGCGAAGAGCGCCACTGATGCGGCCGACCAGCTAGAAGCCGTGGCCAGCAAGAAGGCCGGCCTGCTGGGTGTGAGCGATCTCTCCAATGACATGCGCGACCTGCGTGACGCCATAAAAGCGGGCAACGCCAAAGCTCGCTTGGCCGTCGACAAGTTTACCTGGACCATCGCCAAATGGATTGGCAGTTATGTGGCTGAGTTAGGCGGCCTGGATATGCTCGTTTTTACCGGCGGCATCGGCGAGAACGACATCGCAAGCCGCGCCGGGATCTGCGCCGGTCTCGGTTCGCTAGGTATTGTGGTTGATCCGGTTCGCAACAACATTCGTGGCCCTGCCGTGATCTCCGCGGACGGCGCGCCCGTCACAGTGCGGGTGATTCCTCCCGCTGAAGATCTGATTATCGTCAACCACGTCGTCCGCTTGCTCGAAGGACGGGCTGAAGGCAAAGCCCGTGTTGAACTTGCTCAAGTGGATTGACGCGCGGCAATGAACAGCGGCGCGATCGACTCGACGCATGTTCTACACTAGTGGATTCGATACGGAGTTATCCATCATGCCCGCTGCTGCTGTCGCTTTCGATTCCAAAATTCTCCCCTCGTCGCCACTACGGCGCTTTGCCTGGGGCGTATTGGTCTACTTCATCGCCGTGATTCTCTGGGGAACGCTGGTGCGCGCCACCGGCTCCGGCGCGGGCTGCGGCAACCATTGGCCGCTTTGCAACGGCAGCGTGATGCAGCATTCCGCACGCGTCGATACCATGATCGAGTTCACTCATCGAATCACGAGTGGCCTGTCGCTAATTTCTGTGATAGGACTGCTCGTCTGGACTTACCGAGGCACAGTCCGCGGCCACCTGGCGCGCGCGGCGGCCATCGCATCGGTAGTCTTCACGCTGCTTGAGGCTGTGCTCGGCGCATTGCTGGTCAAGCTCGGCTACACAGCGCAGAGCCAATCGCCCATGCGTCCGGCGTTCTTGGCTCTGCATTTGGCCAACACGCTTTTGCTGTTGGCCGCTCTCACCCTCACAGCTCATCTGCTATCCCGATCAAAGGGATACCTATGGGGCGGCGTGCGGTTAGTCGCACCATTCGGCGCGGTGGTTGCCGTGTTGGTGGTGATGGTCGTCGGTATCACTGGCTCGTTGGCCGCCTTAGGCGATACGCTGTTTCCCATGTCGACTCTTGCGCAAGCGATGGCGCAGGATTTCTCGGCCAGCGCTGGCTGGCTGGTGCGCTGGCGTTGGATGCATCCAACCGTCGCAATCCTCGCCAGCATCTTTGTCATCTGGCTGGTGGTGCGCGCAGCGCGGGACAAGACTCACTGGAATAATCGCCGCATCTCCACGCTTGTCCTCGCGCTGCTCGCTGCCGTCTACACGCTCGGAGCCCTCGACGTTGTGCTGCTTGCGCCCTTATGGATTCAGGTAACTCATTTGCTCGCCGCCGACATGCTTTGGGCCTCGCTTGTCGTCCTCACAGCCAGGCTTACATTGCAGCCGCGCGCAGCTGAGTAGCTAACCCTACTTCACCAGCACGCCCGCCGCCGCATACGTGCTGCCTTCGACAATCGCGTCCGAGAGCGTGGGCAACTCTGGAGTCGACGTCAAGTTCTCAATGACCCCTTTGCAAAGAATCACTGTGTCTTCCACCTTGCCCCCGCGAATGCTCGGGTTCCAGGCAAATGCCTGGTTGTCCACCACGACTTGAGTCCCGGCAGGTGTCGCCACCCACTCGCGTTCACCGTACCCGGTCGGGCCGCCTTGATGATGGAAGCGTTCTTCGCCAGGAAATCCTTCAGCCGCGTAGGCTGCTTTGGCCACTTCGAATAACTCCGCAGAAGTTGCCCCCACGCGGCTCGCGTTCATCAGCGCAGCGCTCACTTTCGCGGCAGATTCGAATCGTGCCGCAAGCTCCACGGGCAGCGGGCCGAAGTGGATGAAGCGGGTTATCGAAATCGCCAGCCCCCACTTCCTGGAGCACAGGTTCAACATGCCATACTGCTTCAACCGGCGCCCGCGCGGCACCGCATGCTTGTACTTGAATATCCGCTCATCCACCGCGTAGAGGGCAACGGAGGGCAGAATACCGCGCCGCAAGAGTCCGGCCTCCGTGATGGCTTCCAGGTCGTACTCGCTCAGGCCCGGCTCAACCGCATGCAACGCCTCCACGGTGGCCGCAGCGGTCTCCGCACCCAGCCAGCGATATCGCTCAATCTCACTTTCACTCAAGGCCGCGCGCAGCGGATAAAGGCTAACTGAAATCAGCCCGGCACCTGGTGTGTCGGACCCCAGCGGTCCGCTGCTGAGTTTCGCAGCCACCGCGACCGTATCGTCGGCCCACCATGGAAACAAGACTGGCTCAAAGTCCAGAGCGCCAAACTCCTCATCGTGCAGACGCGGCGCTTCATTCTCTGTCGTAAAGTAGTAGCGCTTGCCTTCCGCCGTGACTAACAGCGATGCCACACCGGTTTCGCCCGGAGTCAGCACGCGCAGTTCTACGGCACCCCCCGTTAACCATGCGACATTCTCATTACGACGGATAAGAACGCCCGCTAGTCTCTGAGCTTTTAACCATTCCACCAGCCGCTCATGTTTGGCGTCCAACTCCGCGTTCCATGCGGCTTCTGTGACAAGCGTGGCTCCGTTCACCACCAGGCTCTTGCCAATTCTTTTGGTCATAATCTTCGTTTCCTTTTTTGACGCCAATTCAGAAACTATGAACAACACTCGAATCAGATACTGCACTAATTCTCAACGAGCAATCGTGTCGATTCTTTGAGCTTGGCCTCAACAGATTGTTGAATGCTAGCGAGGCATGGCTCGATCCAGTCTGCACGCCTGCCATCTTGGATACTTGCCCAAATTCTCCTCCCGGCGGGAAAAACGGTCAATTCAAGCGTCCCGCGTTCGCCCGGTCTCTTAAAGTGCCAGTGCGTGGATCCCGGAAAACTGACAAGTGTTCCCTTCATACTGGTCTGCAGTCCTTCTGCAGCACAGATTGCTTCGATCGCTGAATCGACTTCTGATAGCTGTGCTGAGTTCGGAATCTTAAACTCGACTTCTCGCATGGCCGCATCCTTGCGAATCCTGTCGACGCTGGGCCAAAGTTGAGTTGCAGAAGACGGGTCTCGGATCTTGTTGCCGCCAGAAGCTCAGACATCCGACTGTTCCCTATTACGAAAGGCCAAGCTAGTTTCAATTAGCTTCGCTCAATCCTCCAGCGCCGGATGATAGTGACTCTCCCAGCCCATATACCTGGCCGCTTCGTGAATGGCCTTCGAAACATCGCTGAAGTTCGCCGCCACATGGTGCTCAAATCCCTCGCGGCAAATGTATTTCAACAACTTCTGTAACTCAGGAATCTCCGCCACTCCCGCGCCGCCAAATGTTTCCAGTGGATCGTCCGTAAATTTCCCCGGTCCCGTATAGCCGCGGACCACGCCGCGGCGGTCGTCAGTCGAGTAGCGCGCATAACTCATCGCGCCGGCCTTCACGCGCCCAACGCAGGTGCCAAATGTGTTTTCTTTTCCCACGGTGCCGGCGATGATCTCCTGATAATCCATCTTGACTTCTTTGAAGAAGTGCTTGGGCAAGTTCGAGCAGTGGAAGCAGACACACTTATCGGGATGACTTCCGTAGTTATTGTTCCAATCCAAGAGAGCCGAAGGCGTACCGCTCGCCAGGGCAAGCATGTACATGCTCAGTGTGCCGGGCACATCGACTTCGCATGCCGATGGAATCAGGTTATTGCTCATCATGCTCATGATGGTGCAGGGCACCACGCCGAAGAATTCCTCGAACGAAGTCCAGCACTGCACGGCGCTGATGGTCACATTGGCCTGCGTCATCCATCCGTCAAGCACCGCACCCAGCTTGGCCATCTTCATCAGGGCCTCGGCAGGAATGCCGCTGGTAGTTACATAGCTCTTGATCGAGGCGAGCTTGGCTTGCGCAGCATCATCGGAATCTTTCAGGCGATTGATGCGCCCAAAGACCTCAGACAAATCAAGCGTCTCGATGGTGATGCCACTGGTTTCGAAAATTCGCTCCGAATAACGCACCGTGTTAAAGGCCGTGGGACGCGCGCCAATCGCGCCGATGCGCAGATTCTTCAATCCCTTCACGATCCTGCAAACTTGCGAGAACCATTCCAGGTCAGCCTTGAACTCAGCCGAACTGAGACTCTCCGTGTGCAGCGTTGTCAGTGAATACTGGATGCCATATTGCATCAGGTTATTGCACGCGCTCATCTTGCCGCAGAAGCTATCGCGGCGCGTGGCTATGGTCATCGCATCGGAGCGATCCGGCGTAGCCTGCACCAGCACCGGAACCTTCAATCCCGAAAGACGGATCGCGTCAACAATGCCGCGCTCTTCACCAAAGTTAGGCAAAGTTATGATGATGCCGTCAATGTCTTCCGCGTGCTTCTTGAAAAGCTCGGCACACTTCTTTGACTCAGCGTAGGTTTCAACCGCGCCGTATTTTGAATCCTCTGGCCCAAGGACAATCGCTTTTGCCCCGTCCGATTCAAGAACCGAAATAATCTCTTCACGGCCGGTCTTGGCCAGGTGGTCAGGGAAAAATCCGCGGTTCCCTACAACAATTCCAAATGTCATGACTCGCTGCGCTGCCATCTATCAATTACTCCTTGTTATCCCAAATCTCCGTTACGGCAAATCTCTGTTACTCCAAGTCGATTGAGTTGCTGCAAATCCTGTTGCTGATTCCTTTTCAATCGTTACGGCCGGGGCGAAAGCGCACGCCGTAAAACAACCCGAGCGCCAGCAGGATTGCTCCCCACCAGACAGGCGCATGCAGATTGGCCAGCACCACGTTGGCCGTTTGCCCGGTGGCCAGTTCGAACAGTCCATAGCCGAGAATCATGGCGCCGTAGATCGTAAGTAGAACCCCGATGAAGAACCAGATCGAAATTCCCGAGTTATGCATGAGAACCACCGCCTCGATAACTACCAGAAGTAAATGTTGAGCGCGAAGAAGCAAATGAGCGCCATCACAAGCCAGAAGTACTCGTTCTTGTAGTACGGGACCGGCTCTTCCACGGGCAGCTTGGTGGCGCCATAAACCAGTCCGCTCAACTCCGCGACTGGACGCGCCTTGCCAAACATGCTGACCACGAAAATCACAATGACGCAAACGCTAAGAGACCACAGCGCGCGGTACATGTCCTGCGCCAGGTCCTTGGCCAGCGGCGAAATCGCCACGTACTTCACCGCGGAAGGATCGACCTTAACCCACGCAAAAAGTGCAACCGAGGTGAGAGTGCCGATCAGCAAACCCCAGAATCCGCCACCCTTGGTCGCGCCCTTCCAGAACATGCCCATCAGTACGGCGCCCAACAACGGTGCGATGAAGAAGCTGAACAAAGCCTGCACATAATCCATGATGCCATGTGCGCTCATCACCAGATAGGCCGTGCCAATGGAGATGACCACGCCGAGAATCGTCGCCCAGCGTCCCACCGTCACATAATGTTCGTCAGGAGCTTTCTTGTTGAAGTGGGGCTGATAGATGTCGTAGGTCCATACGGCGGAAAAGGCGCTCACATTCCCCGCCATTCCGCTCATGAAACCAGCAATCAGCGCGGTGATACCCAAGCCCAGCAAGCCTGGACTACAGTAGCGCACCAGCATCAGCGGCAGCACGTCGTTGTAAGTATGCAAACCCATACCAGGATGGGCGGCGGCCACATCTTCGCCCACCAGATGCATGAGACTCCCGTCCGGGTTTTGCAGCACGACCAGGCCTAGCAGCCCGGGAAGAATGACGATAAGCGGAACCGCCATCTTGAAGAATGAGCCGATTACCGGCGCCATGCGCGCCGAGCGCAAACTGTTGGCAGCCAGCACGCGCTGGACGACCAGGAAATCCGTCGTCCAATAACCGAAGCTGATGGCGAAACCCAGGCCAAACACGATGCCCGTCCAATGAATACCCATGGGGTTGTCGGCAAAGTGGCCCATGCTGCGCCACATGTGCGTGTAGTCGCTGTTGGGAATCGCGCCGGCGGCAATGTTGTGCGCAATCTTGGCTTTGAGACCACTCCAGCCGCCGGTCTCAATCAAGCCGAGAATAGGAACCAGCAGCGCGCCGCCCCAGATGAGCACAAACTGCAAAACCTCGTTGAAGATGGCCGAGCGAAGCCCGCCCAGCGCCACATACGCGGCTACGGCGAGCGACGACACAATGATGGAGAAGTTCAAATCCCAGCCCAGCACGATCTGCATCACCTTGGCCATCGAGAACATATTGACGCCGCTCATCAGCACCGTCATGAAAGCGAAAGAAACCGCCGCCACAGTGCTCGATCCCTGGCCAAAGCGAAGCTTCAGATATCCAGGCACAGAGTGCGTCTTGCACACGTAGTAGAAGGGCATCATCACGATGCCGAGAAACAGCATCGCGGGGATCGCTCCAATCCAGTACCAGTGCGCCGCGAGGATGCCGTATTGGTAAGCTGACCCAGCCCAGCCCATCAACTCAAGCGAGCCGAGATTGGCAGAAACAAAGCTCAACCCCGCGATCCATGCGGTCATCTCGCGGCCAGCCATGAAGAACTCTTCGCTGGTGTTGGCCTTCGATTTGAGGTAGAAGCCGATCCAGATCACCATCACGAAGTAAATGGCGATCACAGCAATGTCGAGCGGACTAAGATGAGCCAGCGAAGGGGCGCTCATGGCGAGAATCGCCGCGGTCAAGGAGTGCGGACCGGAAGCGGCAAGGGCGTTGGGGACCAATCCGAGCATTGCGTCACCTGAATGGTGTAAGTTCGCCCTTGCGGGCAATGGTTGCGTTTGCGGACATTCGCACCTAAGTAAATGGCTTTACTGTTGCAGTTGTCAAGCGGCAAACCGCAGCTGAACATTAAAAGCCAAGAAGGGCACGTTTGTTTCCCTATCCGCCCGGCAAGCCCGGTAAGGATCGATCAACCCAACGGAACAACTGCTGCCGAAGGGGGAAGTTTAACATGCTTGTCCTGACGTTCGGCAGCCCTTCCAAACAGGACGGTTTCTCGGCCTGGACTACTATGCGCAATGCAGGCTGATTTCTAAGATAGATTCAATTGCCACGAGACGCCAAACCTGTCGCTGATCCACGCGAACCGCCGGCTGAATCCATAGTCGCCCATTGGCATGAATACCATTCCGCCCGGCGACAAATTGTCGAACAACCGACTGAGTTCCTCCTCGGACCCGCATTCCACAAAGAATGAGAAAGCCGGCGTGAACGCAAAATCGTGCTTGACAAAGCTGTCCGTGCACCGCACCGCCTGACCTCCGATAGAGAACGTGGCCTGCTTTACTGAGCCTTCCGGTCCCGCCTCGCCCGAACCATAATGCAGGGCATTCATGATTCTTGCGTCTGGAAACAAAGAAACGTAAAAGGCCATTGCTTCCCCGGCCTTGCCCTCGAACATGAGAAAAGGCGTGACTTTCGCTGGCATGCGTTACTCTCCTCCGTCGCTCTCCATTTTTCCTCTGCGCTGTTGATGCTTGACCAAGAAGTGGAGATGGGGCAAGACCTAGGCCCAGCTTATCGGCTCAGTCCACCGCGCCGCTCGCCGCACGCAGGAACGCCACCGCGCGGCTCTCCGTCCCGTGGCTCTCGTTCCCGGGAAAAGCTCGCGCATACCCAAGCGGCGTGTAATCGGCAAACTCCTCCGGCCGCTCATAGTGGCCGGGCAGCCTGGCGCGCAGCGAAAGGTTCGCGCCCTTCTGCACAAGAAATTCCAGCACCGGCATTCCCCAATTGTAGAATTGCGTCGCCGCGTGGAAGATCGGCGTCTGCCCGCCCACGCCTGCCGCATCGATATCTGCCTTGGCATTGACGTCCGCGCCTCGCTCGACAAGCAACCGGGCCGCCTCCAGGTTGCCGTATTCCGCCGCCACATGCAGCAGCGTAGCTCCAACCAGCGTGAGGCGGCGGGCGCCCGACGAGCCAAAATCGAGTTCCGGAAATCGTTTGTGAATGAGCGAAGGATCCTCATCGAGCCTCTTGGCAAGCTCATCGACGCGGCCGCGCAACAAATCCAGCACAGCCGGCATATTCCGCCGCGAGGTGCCGCCGGCTTCGAGCAGAATGTCGATGCACTGACCCAGTTGCGCCGATCGCGAGTACGTGCCAATCACGTAGTCCAGCGCAGAGTCGGGATACTTGCGGCTGGCCTTCGCGCAGTTCGGATTGGCTCCATGCTCCAGCAGCCACTTCAGCGCCGCAGGTTGCACGGACTCGCAAGGCGCAAAGATGATTGGGAAAAAGCCGCCCCAATCCGCATTGACATCTGCGCCGTTACTCACCAGCAGATCCATCATCGGAATGCGGTCGCCCCTGAGCGCGGCGCGCATGAGCGGGCCGTCGCCGCCCTGGTGCACGTCCGAGCCGTTGTCGATCATCCACTGCGCCATCTCCAGCCGGATAGCGCTTGGAGGTTCCCAGGGAACGCGACACTCGGCAACCCACGTAAGCGGCCCGTTCTTTCCATAGCCGAGAGGTGCGTTGTGCAGCGAGGGATTGTTTGTCATCAACGCTTTCACACGCGGCAAATCGTTGCCGTCGATGGCCTGCTTCAGTTCCGCGACCTCGCGCTGAGCAGCTTCGATGGAATCCACATGCGCCTTGAGCTTGGGCCAACTGGCAAATCCATAAAGACGCGCGATCTGAAGTTGCGCCGCGGAGAGCGATGCCGACTGTCCGGTTCGCACCAGGTCCTTCGCCTCGTCCTTCAAATGGCGCAGGTTGGGATGCTCGGGAAGTTGACGCGAAGATAGCTTGGAATCGATGGGCATGGCAGCCTCCTTTCACTTACAACGCCCGTTGTCCGCATCTCGGGCTGAAAGAAGGTGCTATCAGATTGGGGTGAAGCAGGGGGGCTTGGAGCCCTTTCCGCGGACCGGATGCATCCCTCGCGCTGAGAAACAGCGTATCAGAATCCCCGCTGCCCGCCCATATGCAAAATTTGCGACCCGTAGGCGTATGCCCGTATCGACAGGCACAGAGCAAGGAAAAAATGCGCCAGTTCCGCCCTTCCTAAACCTCGCGATTGGCATTTCCCCCTTGTCTTTGCGGCCATTCAGCGATACCTTGAGATATGGAACTCACTTTCTCCGGTTCCACCCCTTGCAAACGAATCGCGGCCGCGTACCTGCGCAATCAGTAACTCTCTGTTCAGCCTATCCTCGTTCGAAGGAGTCTTGACCATGACCTCACCCGTTGTTGACCCCATTGGTTGTAGCGGCCTTTCACGCCGTTCCTTCTTTCGTTTTGCCGCCGGCGCCTCCGCCCTGGCCAGCATGCCCATCCTCACCGAAGCCCACCTCGCCCAGGCTCAGCGGCCCCATTTCGCCGACCCAAACAAGGGAATCCATATCGATGCCAACGAGAATCCACTAGGCCCCAGCGATGCGGCGCGCCAGGCCATGATCGATATCGTGCCCCGTGGCGGGCGTTACATGATGGGGATGGAAGAGGACCTTACGAGCACTTTTGCCAAGATCGAAGGTCTCGATCCGGCGTCGGTCATGGCGTTTGCCGGTTCCAGCGAGCCCCTTCACTACACGGTGCTGACCTTTACCGACAAGAGCAAACCGCTTGTAGTGGCCGACCCCGGCTACGAAGCGCCTATGTGGGCCGCGAAGATTGCCGGCGCCGAAGTTCTCAAGGTCCCGCTTGCCGACCCCAAGGGAGCTGCCTCCCACGACATCAAGGCCATGCTCGCCGCCGCCACTACCCCTGGCGTGATCTACATCTGCAATCCCAACAACCCGACCGGCACCTGCACGCCCCGTTCCGACATTGAGTACGCCGTCGCCAATGCACCTAAAGACACGATCCTGCTCATCGACGAGGCCTACATCCACCTTTGCGATGCGCCGCGCTCGTTGGACTTTGTGAAGGAAGGCAAGAACGTCATCGTGCTGCGCACCTTCTCCAAGCTCTACGGCATGGCAGGAATCCGCATGGGCTTCGCCATCGGACGTCCTGACTTGCTCAAACAAATCTCGGTGCACGGCGGATTCAACGCCCTCCCCATTACGGCGCTGGCCGCGGCCAAGACCAGCTTGCTGCAGGCTGACCTGGTTGCATCGCGCAAGAAGATCATCGGCGATGTCCGCCAGGACACAATTGCATGGCTGAAGAGCGAGGGCCACGCGACCACGCCTTCAGAGAGCAACTGCTTCATGCTCGAGACAGGCAGGCCAGGCAAGGAAGTACTCGCCGCCATGGCTGCCAAGGACATCTACATTGGACGCATCTGGCCGGCATGGCCTACCCAGGTGCGCATCACTGTCGGCACGCACGACGAGATGATGGCCTTCCGCAAGGCGTTCAAGGAAGTGATGGCCAGCAACACCGCTGGGCTTGTGGCTCCCAAGCTTCCTGGCAGGTTGGCGGAGCATCCCTTCAGCCACTTGTCGTAAGAGCAGCCATCAGCTTTTAGCTTCCAGCTGTTAGCCGTTGTCGTTCAGCGTCAAGCAGCAAAGGCTTGCAAAATCAAATGCCCCCGGTAAAACGGGGGCATTTCTGTCGAATGGATGCTCACAAATCAGAGCGCCGCTGCGTGAGTTTGCGGGCGGCGCTCTGATTTGTTAAAGCTAGCAGCTAGCGGCTGATAGCTGCCCTCAAAAGATGATCTTCAACGCGAACTCCGCGTTCAGCGGCTCGCCCGGCCCGATGCCGGGATTGCCGAGATACGGCCCAAGAGTCGATCCGATCTGGCCGCCTTCGCCCGCGTCCGGGAAACCTACCGGCGCAAGATTGGTCCGGTTGAAGATATTGAAGACATTCGCGCTGAATTGAGCACTTACCCGTTCAGTGACTTGTGTCGTCTTGAAGAACGCCACATCCACCGCGTTATAGCCCGGGTTGTAGTTTTGTCCGCGGCGAGTCGGCGAGTAGGTGCCCGCTGGACCATCGACGAAGGCATTCGGGTTGAACCATTGCACCACACCATTGGTGATGGAATGCGATATGCCTGCCGATGGATCCCCGATAACCTGGACTGCACGGTCAGCATTTTCTCCGTTTCCGCTGGGGTTGGTTGCGGAGACAACTGTGTACGGTGTCCCGCCGTGGAAAGAGAAGCCCGAGTTCACTTCCCATCCCTTAGTCAAGCGCTCAGGTCCCCTGAAGGTGGGGATGTGGTAGTCGAGATAACCGGTCAGCGTGTTGCGAACGTCGAAGTCCGAGTTACCGTATTCGGCGCTCTCGTTGAGGGGATCTTGCGCAACGTAGGGCAGCAATCCAGTCTCATAGTCCAGCGAATGCGCCCAGGTGTAAGCTAACTGCGCAGACAGGTTGTGATAGTTCTGCACGCGCAGGGTAGTCTGTAGCGAGTTATAGATCGATCCTAGGTTGCTGCGCGCTTCGTCGATCACCGAGAAGCCCGGGAACTGGCCATAATAAGGCCGTGTCAGGTTTGGGTTGGCCAGCCCGGCAGTCCCTGGGGCCGCTGGATTGATGTCAAACAAGCCCAGCAAATGCGTGCCCTTCGTGCCCACATATCCCAACTGCCAGATAACCGACGGCGTAAAGCTATGCTGCAGGTTCAAATCCAGCGACTGCGTGTAGGAGGGACGGAAGTTTCTGTCGAAGGTGGAGATCTTCACGACGCCCGCTCCCGCCAGGGCCTGGGCGAGAGTCTGGAAGATCGGAGTGCCTGGCTCGATCACTGTGTTGGCAATGCCGGAAGCCTGAGCAACTTCTTCGGAGCCGGCCGGATTCAGGCCCGGGCCGAAGACCGAGATGTTCTGGGCTCCGTTGTTTTGCAGAATCGACTTCATGTAGATGGAGTCGTAATAGAATCCATAGCCGCCACGCAAGACTGTCTTGCCGCTGTTATCGACCTGCATGGAGAAACCCACGCGCGGGCTGACGCCGCCGTAGAATTTGTTCCAAAGGCTGGGCACGTCCTGCCCCACGACGGCCAGCCCGCTGGGAAGGGATGGATCGAACACGGAAAGATTTGGATACTGCGAATGGACCGGGCCTTCATAGTCGTAACGGATTCCGTAGTCCAGGCTCAGCTTCTTGCTCACCTGCCAGACGTCTCCGCCGGAGAGCGACCAGGTATTCACAAAGACTTGCCGCTTTGGGTTGCCGACGACGTTCTCCGACGTCGATGGGTCGAAGCAGCCAGCAAGAAAGTCGGCCAGAAATAAGACGTTCGGGTCAGCCGGGGCGGTCGCGAGCGGAGCCATCCCGTTGCCGCTCAAGGCCGCGCAAGCCGTGGTGGACGTGACCCACGGACCCTGTGATCCATCAAAGTAAATCGTGCCCCGCTCACCGGTCTGGTAGAAATCATCAACCTGCGCCTGGCGGAATTCTCCGCCAAACTTGAACTGGTGCGCGCCCTTGGTCCAGGCAAGCGTGTCGTTCAAGTGGCCGGTAATGTCGTTGCGGCCTGAGGGCGCCGTGACGCCCAGCGGATCGAATCCACTGCCGCCGGCGGTTAAGCCAACGCTGGCCGCGGTGGGGCCGATAATCAGGTGCGGCGAACCCGCGAGTGCCGTGCTCGTAACGCCCGTATTCAAGCCCAGCCCGATCGGATCGAAGGCCGTATCGGCGTCGGAAAAGACCTGGTTGAAGTAGCTCACACCTGCCGACACCTGGTTCGTAATGCTGGTTGAGAGTACGCGGTTGTAGACCAGCGAGTAGTTCTCAACGTGAATGGGAGCATTCTCAAAGTAAGGCGCCAAGGCCGATGAGGTTGGCGCAGTCTGCGTTCCCTGACCCACAAACCAGGAAGCGGAAAGGTGGTCCTTATCCGTCAGTTGGTAATCGAGCTTTGCGATCCCGTTAAAGCTGTGGCCGGTAAGGTTGCCCGTCGCCGAGTAGTTGTTGGAGTTTGCCGGACCGGTCAGCGCACTTGCCGGCCAAAGGCCGGGAAGCGTCCCGTTCCCATTCAACAGGTTGGAGGCAACCGCGTTGTGAGGCACGGCATATTGGTCAAGAATCGCATAGGCTTCCGTCTGATACAAAGCCGAGGGTTCGGTGGCCTTGGTCTCAGCGCCAATCAGGAACGCCTGGTGTTCACCGCCAAGAAAGAAGAACGCTTTGTTCTTCCAGATCGGACCTCCAACCGAAAACCCATAGTGCTGGTTGCGTGTAGCTGCCTTGCTGCTTTCGAACGGGTTCATCCTTTGGAAGAATTCATTGTGATTGTAGTAGTAGGCTGATCCATGCAGGGCGTTGGTACCTGACTTGATCGTTAGGTTCGCCGTACCGCCTGAGTTGCGTCCCAGTTCCGTAGAGCCGGCGGTCACAAATGAGAAATTCTCAATGGCATCGATGGGCAAAATAACTCCAGCAATGGAGGAAACACCGCCTTGGTTTACTGCCGGAATATTCCACCAGAGATCGTTGTTATCTGTGCCCTCAATCTGCCAGTTCACAGAGTTGGACCGGGTGCCGTTCACGGCTCCCACGCCCGCGCCGCCACCGGTCGACAACCCCGCAAAGCCCGGCGTCTGCGCGAGCATCTGGGTGAAGTCGCGCCCACTGTTGGGCAGGTTCTGCACCACTTCTTCAGGGAGCGCCGTGGACTGGGTATCGGTAATCGTGTCCAGGCTCAATGCGTTGGCAGTAACTTCAACCGTTTCACCGGCCGAGGCAACACCCAGCCTCACGGGCAGAGTGTAAGTTGCACCCGCCGACACAGGAACCTTGTCCACCTTCTCGCCCTTGAATCCTGACGCCGTCACCGTGATGTTGTAGCTGCCCAGCGGCAAGTTTGAGAAACCGAATTCGCCCGCGGTGGAACTCACGGTCTTGTAGGTGGTATTGGTGGCCAATTCCACGGCTACGATCTGGGCCCCCGGCACCACAGCGCCTGATTGGTCCGTCACTGTGCCGCTGATGCCGCCGCGAAACGTCTGACCGAATGCCGTTACCGGCAGCGCAAACAGCGCCGCGAGGGTCATAAGCAAGGCCGCAAATACACTTAGAGTGGTTCGAGACTTCATAACGCCTGTCCTCCAGAATTTGCAGATAGGGTTGTACTGTCACGCGCCCAGCAAAAGGTGAAGGAAGTGCTGATGAGCGGGCGCTCATGTACGCACAACTGATTATTTTTTCTTGGAATGATTACAAGGTTGGCGAGGATGCAGTAATACTTCCATACCCAACTTTCTAAGGAAAGGAATAAGGAATCAATAAGGAAATCCAAATTAACCAAGGTGGCCAAATTAAACCGAGCTGGGAGGACATCCGGAAGTGATGATTTTGACCTTTGACGTGACGCGCTATCTGCACACTGCGCGCGCAATCTTCCTGGCCGGGTTCTAAGCGCCTAACATTGCAAGCATTCCTGTTCCCAGATCCGCACCATCAGATCTCCTGTCGCGTGGCGGAAGCCAACAACCAGCGCATTGTCCGTCGCTGCAGGCCCGTCAAAGCCCTCATGCGCCAAAGCGGACTCGGGAACGGTCATGGAACAGGGCCGAGGCAGGGACGACTTGATGGTTCCAGCAATCATGTTGGCAATCTCCTTGGTGGCGTCCAAGACGTCCGCCTCCGCAACTGTCTCCACCGCCTGCATCATCATGGCAGCCGCCGCATGGTAGGCCAATCCACCTGCCATCCTCACTTCGATGCGGCCCTCCCACACTCCCGTCAGAACCACGGCCCCGAATATATGTCCTGCTCCAGCATGAAAATCCTCGGCGGTGGACATCACATCCAGCTTCATGGCCAGCATCTGTTCCCAGAATTGATCACTGGCATTGACTACACTCTGCTCGCACAGGTTTACTTTCATGAGCCCCTCTTGGACGATGCTGGCAATTCTTAGTTGCTGTTCACTTTATCGGGGAAATCTAGGTAAATGTTAACGTTAGTATGACCGCGAGGCGTCAATAGTCATTTGAAGGAACTTAGCCAACTTACTAACCCACGCGATGCAAGCGAACTGGATCAGGGCAAAAAGGTCTGCGCGGCACTTCCTGGCCCAAGCGCTGCCGGACGG
Organism: Occallatibacter sp.; assembly: GCA_049513795.1. Classification (GTDB taxonomy): domain Bacteria; phylum Acidobacteriota; class Terriglobia; order Terriglobales; family Acidobacteriaceae; genus Telmatobacter. Next base: position 37,024 of record JBEKVS010000007.1, read on the forward strand.
TTTGCGAGAGACGAATGCCATGGGGGAGGGAGCTGCAGCCCCGAGCCGAAAGCGCCCTCAGTTGTTGGGGTATTTCAGGTTTGATCCGCAAAACGCTTCGATCTAGGCAGTCAACCGTTCCAGCTGATCGGGCTTGGCAATCGTCAGGCTGGAGCCTTTGATGATGATCCACTGATCGCGGCGAAACTGGTTCAGCAGCCGCGTGACTGTCTCGCGCGAGGTGCCGGCCATGTTGGCGATCTCCTCGTGGGTCAGCGCCATGGTGAAGCGAATCTCGGGCTTCCCGCAGGCCGAGGACTTTCCCCAATCAAGGAGAAGACGCGCCAACCGCCCGGCCGCCGAACCTGAAAGCGCCAAGCGCTTGGCGTCGTGAAAAACCGTCAAGTACTCAGAGGAAAGGGATTGCGCCGCGTGCATGCTGGCGATCCCGTGACGCCCGAGGAAGTCGACAAACTCCTGCTTGCGCACCGTTTTCACCTGGCAAGGCTCAATAGCCTCCGCCGTCACTTCGTGCGGAACGTTGGCCAGAACGGCGCTCAGCCCCATCAAGTCGCCAGGTCCTGCGATCTTCAGAATCATGGTCTTGCCGTCGCGCGAAGTGGAAGAGATCTTGACCTGGCCATAGCAGATCACAAAGACGTTCCGCGCCGTGTCGCCCTCGGAAAACAGCTTGGCGCCACGCGCATGACTCATCATGATCCCGATCCCGTCGTAATCCCGCAATGCTTCCGGGGTGAGATTGCAGAACATGCGCAGATGGCGGTGCTCGCAGTTTACGCAATCTTCCGGGGGGTGATGAGGATGAAACGATGCCATGGCTATCCCACTAGTTTAGTTTGAGTATATCGCACACATCAGGGGACTGAAAAACGAATGTCTATTGCATAAGGCCTCGACGTCCAGCGAAATCGAATTATGGCAAGTTGGCGCGACAAGGCAGGCTGGCTACGCGACCGGAGCTCCGGCACCACGCGAGCGGGTCTTCGCCATATGATCCTGGCGGCTCGCTTCGTAACCGCGTGAAACCTCACGGGCCAACTCTTCCAGCAACTGCATCCGCAAGGGAGGGTGCAGCTCAAATGCCTTGCGCAGGGCCTCGATTGGCAGCAATAGAGCCGATGCGGGCGTCTGCGCGACCAGCGTGTAGGTATGCACACCGTCTCCCAGCGCGGCTGCCAACTCGACCAAGTCGCCGGCGCGCGCCCGGCCCAGCACCAGGCGTGCTGCCTTGCGCTCCGTTCTGCGCAAAAATAGCCCAGATACAATCAGATATAGCCCCTGGCAACACTGCGCCTGACGAAAAATAGTCCCTCCCACATCCAAATCAATACATCGTGCCGCACCGTTTAGCAGGCTGCTCGTTTCCGGCGAGCAACGCAGCAACACCGCCAGCGGCTGAGACAGAGCAGCAGCCGTTTGCCCGTATCTTGCCTCGGGTTGCATGGTTCCATCTCCATATGCCCTGCGGGCAGCTTCCCGCAAGCGATTCTTTTCGGCCGGCACTTCAAACTCGGGCCGGCTGGATACTGAAGGAACCGACTTGCGCATTGGGCTTGAATCGGACGTCATGGCTTGCAACACGTTATGTGGCGGTCAAATGGCGCGACCGTTCCCTGAAGCTGCCGCTCTGACCTCTATAGGTTCTTGCCTTCTGCCGTCGCGGCTGGCTTCGCCGTTGGCTCGAGCGCTTGTTGTGTTTGCGCCGCCTAAAAGACTCCGGCATCAGCTTCTTCGACCACTAACCCGGGCGGAACACAAAGAACGGGCACGCGGGAACGAGCCAGCAATGCAAAGGCGGTCCCGTGCGGTCCGGCCGAATCGCTGGCGCGCTTCACACCGGCCACCAGCATGCTGGGATGGTACTGCGCGATGGCCTCTACCACCGCGTCGGCCGCTTGGCCATCCTTCACGACGCACCGCACAGGAAAGCGCCCGCTTGGCCTCACACCGAATTCCTCCAGTGTCGTCGCCCCGGGATTCAGGAACGCCGCAGCCTCAGCCGCGCTGCGCGCATGCAAAACGATCAGGGGGCGGCGAAACGTCTCGGCTAGCGAATACGCCGTTGAAACCGCGGCTCGCGCGGCCTCATTCCGCTCCATGGCCAACAGCACCGGACCTCCGGGAGCGGGGCGAAACTCCCCTGCATTCCAATCTGCTGCCACGGCCAAGACCGGGCATGGCGCTAGGCGCACCAGTTGCTCGGCAATGGCGCCAACGATCACCGGCCCCGCACCCTGCAAGCCCTCTGTGCCAATCACGATCAGTCCCGCCAGGTACTGCCGGGCCACCTCCACCAGCATCTGCGCAACTGCACCCTGGCGGATCTCGGAGTGGCTCGGTATGCCCGCGCGGAGCAGATCGTGAGCCAGCAAGTCGAGCGCTGAACGCGCCTGGGCGCTCAGGCCGCGCCGCACGCCGCCGGGAACCGATTCGACCACCGCGTAATCCACCGGATCAAGGCCATGCGCCAGGACAATGCGCGCTCCGTACCCGCTCGCCAGTTTGCGGGCATACTCAAGAGCTGCCTCAGACTGGCCCTTCAGATCGGTGGCTACGACAATCGTCTTCATGCTGCTCGCAAAACTCATGCCAACCCCCGGCCGCTCGCGGATTTCCCTCGATCAGCCCCTATTGGATTCCGAGTCTGCACCCCGCGTTCAGACGCGGGCAGTGATGGTATTCACCCCGCACCGTGACCCGCGTCACATGCAGCCCTGGAGGCGCAGAAAGTTGCCGTGCATTTCACGAGAAAAGGGGGCCTGGAAAGTCTGAAACAACGTATGAGGACATGAAACTTCTGCGCGGAAGTCGACAGAATCAGCGGGTGAGCAACGTTGGCCCCTGGCAATGGACTACCGGAATGCTGCGAATGCCGCATGCCACCGGCAACGAATCACCTACATCTTCCACCACTTTTTCGACTTCTGTTGCAGCTTCCTGGGAGGGTTGTCCTGCTGCGTCTCGGGTGATGCCGGAAGCCCAGCCTCCTCGGGCGGAGGCAGCGTGTGCGTATCATCCCAATGCTGAATCACCTGCGTCTGCCAGCGCTCGCCGCGCTGCATCCAAAGCGCCGCGGATTGCGCATAGCGATCCATGTTGGTCTGCAGCCAATAGGGCCGGTTGTCGCGCAGCCACGCCTGGCGATAGAGGTCGCTCAGCAGCGTGTAGCCATCGCGAATATCCTGCATGCGGCCGTTGTTGGAGGCGATGGTCTCGAGCAGGTTCCCGACTTCGTCTTGCCGCGTCTTGTCGCCTGTCTCGGCAACCGCCAGCGCTTGATTGTAGAGCGATACGCAATCGTCGGCGGCCTGAACCTTCAGGCCCACAAAATCAATGCGGCGCGCACCTAGTTCGAGTGCATCAAGCGCCTCAGGATTCTCAAGCGGCCGTCCTCCGGCTTTCGCGTCTGCGCGCGCCTGGGCCAACAGCGTGATGGCGTGCTCCGCGTCCAGTCGCAGTTCGCTCGCGACAGGGCGCAGCTTCACAGACAGGTGCTGACCCTCGGGCGAGAAGGGATCAATCCAGAAGTAGCTGTCCTGCGCATCTTCGAGGCCCGCTTTTTTGAGCAGCGCATGCGCCGCACGAAGTGCCTGCTGCGCCTGGTCAATCTTGCCCGTCTCGTCGCCGTGGAAGGCCAAACCAAACGATGAAGCAAATGCGTCTTCGGAGCTCTCACCCGGCTGCCAACTGGCTGCCGCACCGAAGAGCACGCCGAACCAGTTCTCGTCGAAGATTCCCTCCCCGTCGTCGTTCCAGACGGTATTCAACATGCCCGTCGAGCCCAGCTTCTGGCCATCGCGCACAAAGGCGCGGATGTTGCCCAGAGCCTCATTGTTGTTGGGGTACAGCCGATTCCAGTTATTGACGCCGGGCGCGACCCAGGTCTCCAGGCCGGCCTTGGTGAAGGGCTCAATGATTGAAGTAAAGTCCGGCTTGGCGTCGTACTCCCAAGGCACGGCAATCATATCTTTGGGCAGCGTGCCAACCAGGTCCGGAGAGTTCACCGCAATGTCGCCCCAGAACAATAGCTGCTTGTGGTCGGGAACAAGAACGGTGTGAATCTGCGTCAGGAAATCGAGATAGACTGCCCCCAGTCCGCGACTCTTCACTGCGTCGTGTGATCGGCCCAGCCCTAGATCGAAAGTCTCATCGGCCCCGATGTGCGCATACGGCCCGGGAAATACCTTGGCCAATTCACCAAACCACGCGGCAATCTGCGGCAGCGTTCCCGGGTCACCCGGCGCCAGCACCGAGCCGTGCGGCGTTTCACCCACAGGCGAGTATTGCTCGAATTTGAGCACATTGTGCAGGTGGCCAAATGCCTCCTGCTCCGGGATCACCGTAATGTGATACTGCGCCGCGTACTTCACCAGTTCGCGCGCCTCGGCCGGTGTCATCGAACCGCCGGGAAAAGCAGCGATGGGCGTACTTTCATAGGCGAATGTGTGCTCGAAGTAGGGCGAAAACACGTTCATCTTGTAGGCCGCGAGGGTGCGAATTTCGCGGCGCAGGAAATCCATGTTGGGCAGCGGCCCGCGCGACCAGTCGTCTGACAAACCGCGATGCGCCATGGCCGGCCAGTCGCGCAGCGTGGGAGCGAGAAGCACTTGATCCTTGCCGCTGCCGCGAATCAACTGCTTCACCGTCTGCGCTCCGTAGAAGATGCCGGCAGCGGTCTCGGCAATCACCGCCAAGCCGCCCTGGCCGTCCGGGACAATCACGTATCCCTCGTCGTGCATGGCCGGGTCTAGGCTCAGGTGATTTTGTTGCAGCAGCGCCTTGGCTGGCTCTGTCTCCGCCCGCTCCAGCCGGATAAAGGGCGCATCCTTTTGCACTTCCCTTTTGCCTAGGGATTGCTCAGTCAGGTCCTCGGCAGTAAAGCCGTCCTCCGCGCCACTCGCGGCCACAAAAAAACCCACACCGCCGATCGGTATGGATTGAACCGAAACGCACTCACGCGGGGCGGGAACCAGATGCAAGTCCGCACAACCCGGTGCGGAGGACTGCGCTGTCTGCGCAGTTGCGAAAGCACTCGACAAAATAAAGGGCAAGACAAAACGACGGCGCATCAGGTCTCCGGCAAGAGGTTGGATCTCTCGTGAACTTAGGCTACCACTGAGAGAGCGTGGCCCAGATTCACCACCAACCGTCGTTCTGGGTCATCTTCCTATTAGCGAAGACTCTTCAGCGCCGGGTAAAGTTTTCTCCATTGCGCATAACCTGCTTTGTAGGCGTCTACGTCTCCTGCATCCGGCTCTATTCTCTGCGCGACCTCAATGGCTTGCGCGCAAGCCTGGTCAAGATTCGCCCAATGGCCCGCGCCCACGCCGGCCATCAGCGCCGACCCAAACGCGCCGCCTTCCTCGGCAGTCAGAACCTCGACTGCCTGGCCGTACACCCCGGCCTGAATCTTGCGCCATAGGGGTCCACGCGCGCCGCCGCCGCCCAGCCTGATTGCACTCACCGGGATGCCCAACTCAGCGAAGAGGGTAAATGTGTCTTCAAGCGAGTAAGCTACGCCCTCGAGCACCGCGCGAACAAAATGCGCGGCTGTGTGCCCGGTAGAAATGCCTGCGAAAGCGGCGCGCACTTCGGGATCGAGATGCGGCGTCCGTTCGCCCAGCAGATACGGCGCCCACTCGAGTCCCTCGCTGCCGGCAGGAATCTTTTCTGCCGCGGCGGTGAGTTGATCGTAGTTCTCGCCGGAAAAGAATGTTTCTTTCAGCCAGCGGAAGCTCAGCCCCGCCGACTGCGTCACACCCATCACATGCCACAGGCCCGGCACGGCGTGGCAGAAGGTGTGCAGCCGTCCATGCGGATCTTTCGTCGGCGCAGCCGTCGCTGCAAACACCACACCTGAAGTTCCGATGGTGGCGGAGACCGACCCCGGTTGCAAAATCCCCATACCCACGGCGCCGGCTCCCTGGTCGCCCGCTCCAGCCACAACCGGTGTGCCGGCGGACAATCCGGTTAACCCGGCCGCGCTTTCACTGATGCGCGCACACACTTCGGGCGATTCGTAGACCTTCGGCAGCCAACTCTCATCGATGCCTGCCGCCTCGGCGACTTCGCGCGACCAGCGCCGATGGGTCACGTCGAGCAGCAGAGTGCCTGAAGCTTCCTGCACGTCGATGGCAAACTCGCCCGTGAGCCGGTAGCGCACATAGTCCTTGGGACACATGATGTGGCGAATCTTCGCGAAGATCTCCGGTTCGTGCTGCCTGACCCACAGCAGCTTGGTCACGGTGAAGTTAGGCAGCGCCGGATTGCAGGTCAGCTCGATCAGCCGCTCATAGCCGATCTTCGCGGTCAACCAATCGCATTGCGGTTGTGTGCGCGTGTCGCACCAGATGAGCGCCGGGCGCAGCACCGCGCCATTCTCGTCGAGCATCACGGCCCCATGCATCTGGCCGGTGAGGCCGATGGCAGAAATGGATTGACGAGGTTCGGGAGCAGCCGCAAGCGCCATGCGAATGGCCTCCTGCGCCGCGCGCCACCAATCCTCCGGCTCCTGTTCTGCCCAGCCCGGATGTTCCGTTTTGAACGGCTCATGCTCACTCGACGCGCTCGCGATCACCCTGCCATTGCCATCCACGATAACGGCGCGCGTTCCGCCCGTCCCCACATCCATTCCCAGGAACCACATATCAATTCTCTCCCTTGCTAAATCGCTTTTTCCGGCGCAGGCAGCATAGCACCCCGGGCCGTTCCTGGAACAGGATCAGAAGATTAGGCGCGATTGTGTCTCACTTCTTCGTGGCCATAAACCGGCTGGAACAAGGCTGCTCATTCATGCAAAAGCAAGTGCGGACTCATCTTTTCCCGAGCGGAATTTTGACTTCGGCGTCAGTGGATGTAGAAGACTACCCGTCATCGATCGAGACCTGCAGGCGAGCGATGCAGCCAGGCGCTCTTCGCACATTTCACTTTGAGAGGCTCGACATGAACCTGAATCATCGTCTATCTGGAAGCCCGTGGACCATCTATCCACGCATTGCCTGCGGCCTCGCTCTGGCCGCCTTGATTTGTACGCAAACATTCGTCGCACATGCGCAATCCGAAGATGCGAAGCCGAGCGAAAACAAGCCGGCCTCCGAACCCAAACAACCGCGCGAACCGACTCAGTATCAGACAATCTACCTCGCCAACGCCTCACAACAGAACGACCTGACCGATATTCAGACCGCCATTCGCAACATAGTGTCCAACGTACGCGTATACGGCATTCCATCGCAGAACGCAATCTCCATCCGCGGCACCGCGGAAGACATCGCACTTGCACAGAAGGTTGTCGCGGACCTCGACCGGCCCAAGAAGATTTACCGCCTCACCTTCACCATCGCTGACACCGACAGCGGCAAGCGCATCGGTACGCAAAACTTCGCGCTGATTGTGGCCTCGGGCGAGAAGACAACTCTCAAACAAGGCGGCCGCGTGCCCATTGTTACCGGGGGATACAAAGCCGATGAAGCTTCGCAGCACATGGAAGTGCAATATCTGGATGTGGGGCTGAACATCGAGGCATGGGTCGAGGGGTTTGATGGCGGCGTCCGGCTGCGATCGAAGATCGAGCAATCCAGTCTCTCCGATGAAAGATCCGGCGTCGGTGCACAAGACCCCATCGTCCACCAATCCGTTGTGGATGGAATTGCAACTCTCGCCCTTGGCAAACCGTTAATCCTCGGCTCGCTTGCAATTCCCGGCAGCACCCAGGCAAAAGACGTTCAGGTGGTTGCGGAACTGGTCAAGTAAACGCACGACCGGCTCAGAGCGAGTTGGCGAGCCGGTCACCAAATTCTCACTCGCGGCTATTTGACCAACAGCATTTCTACGCGCCTGTTCATCGCCCTACCCGCTTCGGTCGAGTTATCGGCCACGGGATGGGAAGCGCCGAACCCTTGCGGGGTCAGACGATTTGCTGCCACGCCATGGGACACGAGCCAGGCAATCACCGACGCCGCGCGCGACTGCGACAGCTTTTGATTCAACTCCGCCGAGCCCTGATTGTCCGTGTGGCCGGAGATCACCCAGTGCGAGTTGGCTCGATTGTTGATCAGCGTCAGCACATTTTCGAGGGCCGCCGTGCTTTCCGGCCTGAGCGTGGCCGAATTGGTGTCGAAGCGGACGCCATAAATCGCGGCAGAACCGCTCTGGCCAACGGCCCGTTCAAGATCGGCCACTCCCTCTTTATGCGGCTGCAGTTCAAAATTCGCCTGTCCCGTCGCTCCTGCTTCGATGTCCACCGGAATCACTTTCTCGTCATACCCGGCGGCATTGGCCGAGGCTGTAACCAGCCCTGCCGGCAGATTTTTGAGCACACACTTCCCGTTCGCATCGGTGACCACGGTGCCTATAGCAGCCTCCACCGTGGCGCCGGCAATCGGCTTGTGCGTGGCCGCGTCGACAACCGAGCAATTCAGCGACACGGCATATTTGAAAGGACGCGGGTTCACCAGGATGCGCACAAAGTCGATGGCATAGCCGTCAGGCTTATGGGTTGTCGGATCGTCGATCAGCACTTTGACGGTGCCGGTCCGCAACAAGGGCCAATACTCGGGAAGCAGCTTGAAGCTGACGAGTTTGCCGATGGGCCCGGTCTGTTGCAGCGAATTGATGGCCGCCTCAAACGAAGGAATGCGCGTGCCGTTCAGCGTGACCTGGAAATGGGAACCCCAGACGGGTGCTTGAAAGTCGTCGAGAAACATCTGCAGAAGAACCGCATCGACCTTGGCCGGCAGAGCGCCCACATTGAGCGTGATGGGAACCGGCATGGAGGACGCGCGATGATCGATGGCGTAATTTGTGTATCCGTCATGACCATTGCTATTTGCGTCCTTTGCGGTCACCACTGAACCCAGCAGAATCCGATCCGTTCCATCCGGCGCTCCGGGCCGCGGGTCCCATGGATACCCGTGCCCCGGCGTGGACTTCCCGGAAAACGGGTCGAAGCCATTGGGCCAACCGAACCCAAGATTGTTGATGTCTCCGGTTCTGACCAGGAGAGCGGCCTCCGGCCCGTTCACGGTACGCTCCACCTTGGCCGACCAGGACGAAGGCGTCGATGGCGCCTGGCCGCCGGCGAAGCCAATCATGGTCGAGCACACGGCGAACGCAAGAGCCATCTTTCCGCAATTGAAAAACCGATTCATTCTGCCTCCGCTGAACTGGCTTATTCTATCCTTCGCGTTTGAAGTTCAATTGACTAACCCCCGGCCCGCAGACCGGGGCCACGCGGCTTTCCACCAATGTGGAAGAACGAATACTGCTATACGGTATGATCGCCCAAACTGTGACGCGGAGCACATGCCCCACAGCTGAATTTGGAGACAATGAATTCGTGAGGCCAGCCAGCCACCGCTGCGCAGCCCAGGGAGAAAATGACTATGAGCGATCTAGCTCCGTTGGCTGAAGACGTCACGGTCGATCCACTTGTTGGCCATCCTGCCGACTATCACGTGTTTCACCAGTTCATCGAACGCTGCAAGGACTTGCCCGCCATCTCGACGGCGGTCGTATGGCCGCAATCGGAAGTGGCGCTGAAAGGCACAATCGAAGCCGCGCTCGAAGGGCTGATCGAGCCGACGCTGATTGGCGACGAGCCCGCGCTCAAGGCGCTGGCCGCAAAGATCGGCGTAGACATCGGCGCATACCCAATCCTTCAGGCCGACGACGAAGAGAAGGCGGCTGAGCTGGGCGTGGCCATGTGCCGCTCCGGCAACGCGCTGGCCATGATGAAAGGCAGTCTGCATACTGACGAGCTGATGAAAGCCGCCATGCACCGCGACCTGGGCTTGCGCACCGCGCGCCGCATCAGCCACGTGTTCATCATGGATACGCCGGCCTACGACCGCACTCTGCTGATTACCGACGCAGCCATCAACATTACGCCCGAGCTCGAAGACAAAGTGCACATCGTCCAGAACGCCATCGACCTGGCTCATGCGTTGGGCATTCCCGAGCCCAAAGTGGCGCTGTTGTCGGCCGTCGAGACCGTGAATCCCAAGATCAAATCCACGCTTGACGCCGCGGCCCTCTGCAAGATGGCTGACCGTGGCCAGATCACCGGCGGCATCCTCGACGGGCCTCTTGCTTTCGACACCGCCGTCAGCGCCAAGGCAGCCAAGATCAAGAAGCTGGTGTCGCCGGTCACCGGCCAGGCCGACATCCTGGTTGTGCCGGACCTGGAGAGCGGCAACATGCTGGCCAAGCAGCTTGAATACCTGGGCGGTGCGCAACTTGCAGGCATCGTTCTGGGCGCGCGGGTACCCACCATACTCACCAGCCGTGCGGACTCGGCAGAGACTCGCCTCACCAGTTGCGCCGTCGCCGTCCTGCTCCACTACGCCACGCATCCCCGGGTGAAAGTTTAACAATTAGAACAATTTAGAGAGTATTGCCTACGGATCGCCGTGGTGTTTTCCCGCTCAGAGACGCGCCCGTTGTTTTCTTGATTCTCGATAAATAATTCGGCTGTCGCGACGTAGTGCGATGCTACTGTCACAACAGCAGCACTCCACCAACTGCAAGTAGCCGATTGATGGTCGATTTTTCGGCGCGGTTTGTGGGGAACCCTGGGAGAGTCAAGAAACCGGCCGCATGCGCATACAAGCGGAAGACAATCTATCCGCATTGATCGAAAGCTCCGACGACCCGATCTGGTCTGTCGATCGACAGCACCGTCTTCTGACCTTCAACAGCGCGCTACAAAGGCACATCGAGCGCAATTTCGGCGTTCGCGCAGCGGTTGGGATGCGCCCATGCGATTTCCCGCCTCAGGCCGGTGGAGACGCCTGGGCCGCTCTCTATGATCGCGCCTTCAACGAGGGCGCATACCGCACTGAGTTTCGCATCTCTACCGGGCGAGTTCTTGAACTCTCGTTCAACCCCATCCTGATCAATGGCCGCCGCGAAGGTGTTTCTGCCTTCTCAAAAGATGTCACGCAACAGAGGGAATCCGAAGCTGCTCTTCGCGCGGCAGAGAAGCGGTATCGAGATATTTTCGACGGCGCCATCGAGGGGATGTACAGGACTTCCCTGATCGACGACTCCCGCTGCGTCAACCTTGCATTCGCCACCATGCTCGGCTACCAGTCACCGGCTGAGCTGCTTGCCGCGACACAAGCCTCGCCCGACGATTCCTGGGCCGACCCAGGAGAGCGGGGAAAATTCCTGGCCGCGCTGGAGCGGGACCACGAAGTTCTTGGCTTCGAATGCCAGTTGAAGCGCAAGGACGGTTCTCTCATCTGGGTTGAGATCAATAGCCGAATCGCCTGCGACAAAGATGGAAAGCCGGTCACCCACCAGGGGTTTGTCAAGGACATTTCGGAACGCAAGCGAGCGGCGATGGCCTTTCGCGAAAACGAGCAGCGCTTCCGGGCAACATTTGAGCAGGCTGCAATCGGGATAGTGCATTGCTCGTTTACAGGAGAAATTATCGCCTGCAACCCGCACTTTGCCGGTATCGTCGGCTACACGCAGCAAGAGCTTACGGGCATGAATGTCAGGCAGATCACTCCGCCAGGGTTTATGGCTCTGACCGAAGAGATGCTCAAGCTGTTGCACGCAGGCATCGCTTTTCCGTGCTGGGAAAAGCCCTACTTCCGCAAGGACGGAAGCCTGACATGGGTAAGGCTGACCGCCTCGACCCAGCGGGATGACGACGGCCGCGCACTGCACCTGATCACATTCGTGCAGGACATCAATGCCCAGAAAATCGCTGAGCAGGCGTTGAAGGAGTCGGGGAAGGCGCTCGAAGCCAGTGAAGCCCGCTATCGAACGGTCTTCCAGACTATTCTCGATCCAGTGGCGATCAGTCGCGTGGAAGACGGAATGTTCATCGAGGTCAACGAGGCATTCGAGAAGGTTATGGGGTTTCCGCGGGACGAAGTCATTGGGCGAACCTCGGTTGATTTAAATATCTGGGTCGATTTAAGCGATCGAAAGCGAATGGCCGATGCTCTTACGCGCGACCGCTGCCTTCGCGACACGGAAATACGCATCCGAAGGAAAAATGGAGAAGTATTCTGGGGATTGCTTTCCGCCTCCCTCATGCATCTGGATGGAGTGCCATTCCTGCTTTCGGTCACCCGCGACATCTCCGCCGTCAAGGCTGCGGAAGACACGATCAGGGACCTGGCCTTCTACGACCCGCTGACGCACCTTCCCAACCGACGCCTGCTGCTCGACCGCCTGCAGCAGGCTCTGACCTCCGGCGTCCGCAGTCCGCGCAAGCTTGCGCTGCTGTTTGTCGACCTGGATAACTTCAAGACCTTGAATGACGCTCTCGGGCATCATTGCGGCGATTCGCTGCTCCGGGAAGTTGCGCGGCGCCTGGCCGCAACCATACGCGAGTCAGATACTGTGGCACGGCTGGGCGGGGATGAATTCGCCGTAATGCTCCATGCGCTCAGCGGCTCGCGTGAAGACGCCGCCGCACAGGCCAAGGCTGTCGGGGAAAAGATCTTCGCGGCGCTGGGCAAGACATATCGTATCAACGGCCGCGAGGTTCATAACCACCCCAGCATCGGCGTTACGGTTTTCGGGACTCCGCATCACAATCCCGTCGAGATCCTGCAGCAGGCTGAGATCGCCATGTTCCAGGCCAAGGAAGCCGGAGGGAATACGCTTCGCTTCTTTTCCCCCGCGCTGCAGGCCGTCGTCAACGAGCGTGCAAAGCTGGAAGAAGACTTGCTCCATGCAATCAAGGCGGAGCAATTCGAGCTTTACTATCAGCCCCAGGTCGATTCCGCTGGTCTGATTGGCGCCGAGGTGCTGATTCGCTGGAACCATCCGACCAGGGGAGTCCTGCTGCCAGGCGATTTCATTCCACTTGCCGAAGAGACTGGCTTGATTCTTAGGTTGGGTAACTGGACCCTCGAGAGCGCCTGCGCTCAGCTTGCCGGGTGGTCAGACCGTTGGGACAAGCCACGTTTTGAGGTTGCCGTCAATATCAGCGCGCGTGAGTTCCGCCAGGCGGACTTTGTCGAGCAGGTCTTGGCCGCGCTCAAGCGTACCGGCGCCAAACCCATGACTCTCAAGCTGGAGCTCACGGAGAGCATGCTGGTTGAAGACATCGACGATGTGATCGCGAAGATGACTGAACTTCGCGCCCATGGCCTGAGCTTTTCTCTGGACGACTTCGGCACCGGCTACTCATCTCTCTCTTACCTCAAGCGCCTGCCCCTCGACCAGCTCAAGATCGACCGAGCGTTTGTCCGCGACATTCTCGAGGATGTTTCGAGCGGCGCCATCGCACAGACCATCATTTCTCTGGGCAAAGCGATGGGGCTTTCGGTGGTTGCCGAAGGCGTTGAAACCGAGGAGCAAAGAGACTTTCTGATGGGTCTGGGCTGTTCCTGCTTCCAGGGTTATCTTTTCGGCCGCCCACTGCCTGTAAAAGAATTTGAAAGACTCTGGATGGACCCCACCCCATCTGGCGTTTCGATCAGCAAAAAAGTGCGGAACGGTACGCACCCTTGACCCGCACGCGACCCGGCCCGTTCTGCGAGACTTAGAGCGTGCCAGTCTATGTCGATACGCCCTAGCCGTTATCCCAACCTTATCTTCGATCTGGATGGAACGCTTACCGATTCCAAGCCCGGCATCGTTGGCTGCCTGCGCAAGGCTCTTGACGCGCGTAATTTGGGCGACCAGGGGCCGCTGGAGCACTTTGTCGGGCCTCCGGTTGAAGTGTGGACGGCCGAACTGATGCCGGATTCAAGCCAGGAAGCCCGCGATGAACTGATTCGCGACTACCGCGCCTGCTACGACCGCGAGGGCTGGATGAACAACTCTGTGTACCCGGGTGTGGAATCGATGCTCGCCCGACTGCGCGAACAAGGCTTCGACTTATACGTTTGCACTTCGAAACCGCGCCACTTCGCTATCCGCATACTGGACTCCTTCAAGCTTTCATCCCACTTCACCGCCGTTTATGGCGACAGGCCCGAGTACGCCAGCCACAGCAAGGCGCTCTTGCTGGCCAGTCTGCTCCGCGAACATACCATTAGCCCCGAGAACAGCCTGATGATTGGCGACAGGATCTACGACATCGAGGCCGCGCATTCCAACGGGATGCGTTGCGTGGCTGCGGCATGGGGTTACGGCTCGGTCGAAGAGTCTGCCCAAGCCGATGCCATTGCCAGGACACCTGCAGACGTGGTCCGCATTGTGTTTGGGGACAGCCCCAAGTCTCCAGGCATTCTAAGCGCCACCTGAGCTCGGCTTTAGCCGCCTCGCGTCCAGCCAGCGGTTCAGGCGCGTTTCTCTTTCGCTCATGCCCGGATCTCAAGCCGACGAAATGGCATCCTACCCATTGCACGGGGCGCGCTAGAGATACCGATGTTGGGCATCCTAAAGCCTTCCCCGTCCAAGGAGCTCTGCCTATGTCGACCCATACCCCTGACGCCACCAAAGCCGCCAAGACCAACGTTCCAGACGGCTTCGACGTCGAACAAGTGAAGAATCTCTCCAGCGTCCTGAATGCATTGCTGGCTGACGTCTTTGCGCTTTACCTGAAGACCAAAAACTTTCACTGGCACATGAGCGGGCCGCACTTCCGCGACTACCATCTTCTGCTCGACCAGCAGGGCGACCAGCTGTTTGCCATCACAGACGACATTGCCGAGCGCGTTCGTAAGGTTGGCGGAACGACCATCCGTTCCATCGGTCACATCGCCAAGCTGCAGCGCATATCGGACAACGATCAGGAATTCGTGCCCGCCCGGGATATGCTGCTTGAGCTCCACTCCGACAACAAGACCTTGGTGGAAAGCCTGCGCGCCGCCCACGAAGTCACCAGCAAGGCCAACGAATATGCCACCACCAGCATGATTGAGGTCTGGATCGACGAAGCGGAGCGCCGCGCCTGGTTCCTGTTTGAGGCGACTCGCTAACGCGCCCGCTCCTCCACCACAACCCGCCAGGCAGCCTGGTCAATCAACCCGAATTGCAGCCCCAACTCCTTTCTCGGATTGGTGTTGGGGCAGCAATTCGCCGTGCCAAGGTGCGCTTACGGCCAGAGCAACGATTCAGCTGATGGAACTCTTAAAGCCTGATCGCAAACCTCTGAAAATTGAGGGATAACTACGAACTGTCGACCCTCCGCCAGGCGCGGGCGCACGGTCGCTCTGCAATATACCTAGAATTTCCAGACCAATCCGGTTGAGACGCGGCCGAAGTCTCTCGGCAGTCCGGGGATGCGATAAGGGACATTCAGGTTTCCGATCAAGACGAAATACGAGTACTGATAACCGCCTTCTACGCGGTAAGCGAACCGGCGCGTCAACGGGGTGTCCAAGCCGCCGCCGAGCACGGATGCAAACGAAGCGGTTTGACCCTCCGCGCCATTGGGAGCCCAGGTCTTGTTCGCCCCACCCGTGCCGATCATCGCCTCTGCAAACAGGGACTCTCTTCGGATACGCCAGGAATATTGGCCGCCGCCGAGGATGAAGTAAGGGTGTTGTGGCGCGCCCAGGTTTGTTCCTGTGTAAGCGGAGAAGTCGAGCCTGAAACGCAAGCTGTGCCACGGCCGGAACGCCAGTGCCGAATCAAACCCATTCAGCCCGTGATGCGACCCGGGCACCCCGTCCAGGGAGTTGGACAGGAAACTGTAGCCGCCGTAGAGTTGGTAGCCCGTCTTCGCTTCCGTTTGAGCCTGAAGGGCGGCTGACAAGCAGGCGAACAAGATCAGGGGGAAAAGACGAAAGGGCATGCAAATCCTCAGCGCATGATGCCTCTCTATCTTATCGATTCAATTCGGGTTCTCCGGTGCCGGCGCAAGCATAAGCCCCGAACTTCAGTCCCGATTTCAGTCCCTGGCTTCAATCCATGGACATGCTCAACTGGTGGCGCACATCGGCGCCGCGAATCCAGAAGATCACATCCGTGGCAATGTTCGACGCGTGGTCGGCGATCCGCTCCAGGTTGCGCGAAACCAGGATGCCGTTCATCGCCTGCTGGGTGAACTGCGGCTTCTCCTGGATGAGTTGCAGAAGGTCGGCATGGGCGCGACGGTTCATGCGGTCGATCTCGTCGTCCATCTCACGCACCGAATCGGCCAGCCGCGCATCGCCCTCGAGCAGCGATTGCACCGCCGAGCGAATCATCCGGCCGGCGAACTCGCCCATGGCCGCAAAATCAACCGGCAGGTCGACCTCACCGTGTTTCAGAATGTCCTTGGTGCGCCGCGCGATGCCCATCGACTGGTCGCCGATTCGCTCCAGGTCGCCGTTGATCTTGATCACCGCCAGAATGAAGCGCAGATCGATGGCCATGGGCTGCTCCTTGGCCAGGAGTTCATAGGCCATCTCGTCCAACTCATGCTGAGCGGTGTTGATGGCGGTTTCGTTCTGTTTCACATACTGGCACAAGCCCTTGTCCCGCTGCAGGTAAGCATCCACCGCAGACTCGACCGCCTGCTGCGAGAGCGCAGCCATGGCAAGAAGCTTATCCTTCAATTCGGCGAGTTGCTGCTGAAAGTGGATACGTGGCACCGCAATTCTCCCTAATCCTTGATTGTGCACCATGGAATGTTACGGCAAGAGAAATTTCCACACACGCACCAAATCCATCACACGTTGCGGAACAGTTTTACCGCTAGTCGAGGGCAGTTCTGTCCGCGGAAGGTAAATCGGGACTTTAGTCTAGTGATATGGCCTCTGCAAGCTCCCCTGACAATTCGATGTACTCGCTCAACCCCGCCGACTGCGAACCCCGGCAGATTTATAAGCTCATGACCGGAATCATCGTACCGCGGCCGGTCGCTCTGGTTTCCACCATCGACCGAAACGGTGTACCCAACTTGGCTCCCTTCAGCTTTTTCACCGGCGTGGGCTCCAATCCGCCCACACTGCTGTTCTGCCCGGTGGTGCGGACGCCTGGTTCTGGAGCCGCCACTGGCCTTTCGGATTTGCGCAAAGACACGCTGCGCAATGTCGAGGAGACGGGCGAATTTGTCGTGAATACCGTCAGTGAGGCGATCTCGGCTGCGGCCAATGCCGCTTCGGCCGAAGTTCCGCCGGACGTGAACGAGTTCGTTCTCTCCGGACTTACGCCGCAGGCTAGTGAGTTCGTGCGGCCGGCGCGCGTGGCCGAGTCCCCAGCGCAAATCGAATGCAAGCTGCTGCAGGTGATCTACACCGGCCACGCGCCGGG
>JBEKVS010000008.1:0-39177 GCA_049513795.1 Occallatibacter sp.
CGGAGGTTATGCTTGTTGAGTCGCCGCAAAGGAAGTAATCGTGGGTGCTGAGTGCGGTCCAGAGAACGAGTTAGACGGTGTTACCGAGCTGCAACCTGCTAGCCCAAAACTCGCGAATAGAATCAGCGACGTGACGCAAAGATCCGGCCCTGAAGCCGGGAGGTCACGAGAGATGGTTTCTATTCTGCAAAATAAGCCAGCTGAGTCCAAAGGTTCTCCGTTGGCGGTGAGTTATAACGTCATCCTAGCAAACACTGTCTTCTTGGCACAGTGCCCTTCAAAAACCGATTGGTCATATGGCATAACTTTAGTCACGCTGAAAGTCGTCGGAAAACGAAGCGCATTCAGCGGTTCTTAGACAGGGAGAGCTAGATTAGGTTCTGGATAACGCTTCAGGGTCATCTAACAAAATAAGTACGGTTTTTGGCCGCTCCATTCAAGCGCCCTCGGCCATCAAATCAGTTCCTGCGTTGTGGCGAATGAATGCCAGCATTCTTTGTTCCCGTCGAGTTATCGCAATTCTGATTTTCAGCAATATGGCTGCGACCAGATGATGAAATGACCTTCGAGTCAACTAATCCGATTAAGGTACGGGTTGGGCGGGATTACCGCGGCGTTGGAGCGGGTCGCGGAGACACTGTCTAGGAGTCAGCGATGGGATAGCGTTGGCTGAAGGAAAAGACCACTTCGGCTTCGGACGCAACGGGCTTGCCGTTGACGGTGGCCGGCTGAAAGCGCCAGGTTTTCACAACATCAATGGCCATCCGATCCAGGGCGTTGCCGATGCCCTTGACGAGGTTCTCGCCGACGACCTCGCCGCCGGCAGTCAATTGCACGTCGACGATCACCTGCCGCTCGGAGGCCGGCAGCAGGGAGCGGTCGTGCACCGCCGGGTTCGGGTAGAAGACGGGGAAGGCAGGTGTGGTGTTCTGGGCATCGCTGCCGTTGCCGGCATCGGAGTTGGTGCCCAGGTCTGATGGCCGAGCGGCTGCCGCGTTGGTCCCCGAGGCTCTCGCCGGACGCCGTTCGCGCGGTGGGCTGGCAGGCCGTGTAACCGGTTCCTGAATCGGGGAGCGTTTGATGGAATGGCTGGCGGCGGGCGCTTCCGGCAGTGGCAGACGCGCCGCCTGCGATCCGCCGGCCACCTGAAGCGCGGCAACACAGCAAAGCGTTGTGGATTTGGGCACAATAAGACTCGTTCGCGTGGCGCCGGCGAGTAAAAATGCCACGGCCGCGGCATGACAGGCGAGAGAGACGATCGTCGCGGGAATGCGGCGGGGCGCTCTTGGACGTGGAGAGGACATGGCGAAACCTCCATTCCACAGGATGACCACATACCGAGTTTAGCCTGAATCATCTGCCACTCGCCATCTTCGCGAACCGCGAAGCAAGCGCCAACAAAGACGCCTCAGCTCGCTCTGACCGCAACATGTAACTCAATTCGTAGTAGAATGAGCCTCGTAAACCTAATGTCAGCCTAGCTTCCGACTGTCAAGGTTAGTTACTCGTATTCGTTCGTCCGGCAAAAATTCTCAAACTGGTTATCTTTGTCCATGCTGAACTTCGCTTCTTGTTCTGTCGACGACATTTTCATGCGGCGCCAAAGCATTCGCAGAGAACTCTTAGCGACCGAGGGCTTGCAGGATCTTCGCGTCGCGGTGCTCGGTGAGTCGACGACCAATGAAGTAGTGAATTTGTGGGAAATCCTTCTGCTGGCAAACGGCTTCAAACCTGTTTTCTACCAATCGGAATATGGCCGAGTCTACGAGGAGGCGGTACATGATTCTAAAGCGCTCGTGGATTTTAAGCCCGAATTGATCTACCTTCATACCTCGTGCTGGAATGTCAGGAACAAGCCTGCTCTGAACTGCAATGCGGCTGATTTCGATTCTTGTGTTGAGGCAGAAATTGCAAGGTTTCGGGAGATATGGGATTCGCTCAAATCCAACCTCAACTGCCAGGTTATTCAGAATAATTTCGAGACCCCTCCCTACGCGATCCTGGGCAACCTGGATGCAATTGCATGCGGAGGCTTAAGCCGCTTTTTCATGCAATTAAATATCTCCTTGGCACAGGAAGTGTCACTGCGGCCTGCGGTATCGCTTCAGGATGTGCATGGTATCTCCGCCATGCTGGGCATGAGTCGATGGTTCGACTGGAAGCGTCACTTCGGCTATAAGCTGTTATTAACCCCGGAAGCAAACCTTGAGATAGCGCGGTCTCTGACTTCTATTGTGAGGGCCATGTTCGGTAGAAGCCGTAAGGTTCTTGTGCTCGATCTCGACGATACTCTCTGGGGTGGAGTCATCGGTGATGACGACGTGGATAAGATCCAGATAGGTCCGGAGACGCCGATGGGAGAGGCATACGCTGCATTCCAGGAATACTGCCTATCGTTGCGGAATCGCGGTGTCCTGCTCGCAGTCTGTTCGAAGAATACGGAAGAAATCGCGAAAATGGGTTTCGAGAACCCGGGCTCGATCTTGAAGCTTGAACACTTCTCTTCTTTCAAGGCGAACTGGGAGGCAAAACACGAAAACATTTATGCCATTGCCCAGGAGCTTAATCTGGGTGTCGATAGCTTTGTTTTCGTTGATGACAATCCTGCAGAACGAGCGATCGTGGAAGCGATGTTGCCGGGGGTTGCAGTTCCAGATGTTGGCGGCGATGTCACAAGGTTTGCTGAGATCATCGAGCATGGGCGATACTTCGAGCCGTTTTCTTTTTCGACGGAGGACTTCCAAAGGACCGCTTTCTACGCTGAGAATTCCAAGCGTGCTCAGGCCGAGAGAAAGTACGCTGACTACGGAGAATATCTCGATTCGCTTGAGATGAAAGCCGAGATCGATTGTTTCAAGCCAATGTATCTCGAACGTCTGGCGCAGTTGACAAACAAGACCAATCAATTCAATTTGACGGCGCGCCGGTATACACAAGCGGAAGTCGAATCTATTTCTCGGAATCCAGGGTTCATTGGTCTGTACGGGAAGTTAAGCGATCGCTTTGGCGACAACGGGCTCATCTCGGTTGCAATTGGCCGCCGAGATGTCGATACACTGCACATCGAGGCGTGGCTTATGAGCTGTCGCGTACTAAAGCGCGAAATGGAATTTGCAATGTGTGATGCACTTGTGGAGCGCGCCAGGGCCATCGGCGTTGCCACGATTCAGGGATACTATTTGCCCACGCAGAAAAACGGGATCGTTGCAGATTTGTATCAAACTCTCGGCTTTCAGCCCTGCCCTCCACTTCCGGATCTGCCTCCGGGCGCGACAGTCTGGACGCTCGCACTTCGCGGACAAGGCAAACGGAACCATCACATCAAGGTATTGGAGTAAAGCATGCCCAATTGGACTGCAGAAGGCGTTCTTTCCGAATTGCAACCGATCTTCAGAGAAGCACTCAATCAGGAAGACCTCATTGTCACGCGCCGCTCTAGTGCAATCAACACCCCGAACTGGGACTCGTTGGCAAACATTGAACTGATCGAAATGGTTGAGCGGCATTTCAAAGTGCGCTTTGGACTGTCAGAGCTACAGAACTTCAAAGAAGTTGGCGACCTGGTCGATCTGGTAGTTACAGAGGTGAACAAGGTTTAGGCCATTGTTGATCGCTTCATCTCTCTGATGATCGGCAACAGAACTTCGACTGGATCGACATCGCGTTCCGGCATCAAGCTTGCCGTTTGATCGGTTCGCATCCGAGGCAGCCTGCGTGTGAGTATATGCAGACCAAGTAAGTGTTGATTCATATCTCGACACATCTGTTCGCCCGCGGACTTCGCCATCGCATATTCAGTCATGCCACGTGGTCTCTCATCGACGGCAATGGAGGAAGGGTAAAAAACAATCAATTTCCGGCCTTTGACTGCGCCGCCTTCCCGGGGCTTTATTAAATGCACGCAAAGATCATGGAAACCTTGAAGATAATAGGTCGTGAACATGGCAACGGCGGCAGGGGAGACCAAGTCACCCTTCGGTTTGAAGATGTGACTCGTGGCAAAGTAAAAGAGGTGGGTAAACCTGGCTGTCTCGCCAGTTAGTTGCCCTTCCGGAGGGAGACATACGTCGTAATGCATCATTTCGGCGTTACCGCCCCATTCATGAATGTTATCAACGACCTGCTCAGCATCGCGTCTGCCAAGGGCATAAGTGATCGTGGGAGTCCCTCCTCCGGCCGAAAGCAATTTTGCGGTCACTTCTCCCAGGCCTCTGGATCCTCCGATGATCAATGCATTCACGCCGACAAATTCTGACGAATCGACACGCCCAGCAAGAGCTTGCATTTGGGGTTGTTCGACTGGTGGCGTGCGCATAAACACATCGAGAGTTCCGCGAATGCCGCGACCAGTCAGTGCAAGCCGCGCCTTGTAGAAACGTTCATCGCATGAGGCCACCTGGTATTGCAGGGCCGCTCGGTCAGGAAGCGCAGGTGTGACCTTTTCGAGAGCAAGATCAAGTTTGGAAAGTATTGAGTGTAATCCTGGACACTCCATTCCGACGATGTAGGAGCAGGTCGTCATCTCCGCTACAGTAATGGCTGACAAGTATGCGGAAAGGTGAGGGAAGAGTGCAGAGGCGTCCTCTGGCGAAGCAGTGAAGGCGTCGCCGGAGCGATTCTCCAGGTGAGCGAAGGATAGGACTCTGGGCGAGAGAAGTGGTGCATCCGGAGTGGGGATCAATGTGCGGTCCAGCGGACGCGACGTTGGTTCTCCATATTTCAGGTCGGCTGTCAGCAAGGGAGTGCCGGCCGCCCGGACTTCAATTGAGCCCGGATCAGTTAGCTCTGCCGCTGGGATGCTAAGCTGGGCGAGTTCATGCAGGTAAGCCCAATTAGAAAACCGCACCTTTATCTGGATCAGCGGAGATAAGATATGTCCGCGTCCGACAAGCGACTCGAGAGCCCAAAGCAAGGTGTGAACACCATGGACGACCGGCAGGCCTGCTGGTGTTCTGCGTGCCATCAAGCGGTCCATGTGTATCGGATTTCGATCTCCGGAACATGCGGCAAACCGTTGCTGCAGTTCTTCGGAAACCCGACGGGAGGCGACGATTTGAGTTGACACTGTGATTCTTCCTCCCTTACCGATAAACCTCCGCCACCGCGATTTCGAGGCAAACTCAAACAACTCCGTTGCTGCAATCACTGTAGTCCCTAACGAACCGCGCGCAACCTCCGACAAATTCAAAGACGCCAATACTAAGCGGTCATCGCAATTCAGCGGCTTCGAAAATTCCAAGACGTCTCGGCGGCCGGCATCAAACGGCAGTGGCTGGGGCTTCAGTTGTTTTATTCAAGATAAAGTTACCAATCATAACGTAGTGACCAACCTGCCCTCGTTTTATCTTTTCTTGAATGTCGCGAAATACTTGCTGATTGCAGGCGGTGAGTGAGGGGCAGAGAACTTCAATGTCCGCTGATACATTGTGTGGCCTGCCGCCGCCATCGCCGTCCTTTCGAGCATGCAAGAAGTCGAATGTCGGCTTTTGGTCCGGTAGTGTTCCGGATCCTCCGGTGAGGATTATGCAATCGAAGTCCTCATGTGCTGAAGTCAATTGGGAGCAGAAGCAGAAACGTTTTCTAAGTTGCTCCAACCTTTGGGTCAAGTACGGAAGGCTGGAGGGGAACCCGACTATGCAGAAAGAGTCATACTGCGCGGTCACAAAATCAACGGCCGAGCGGTTCAGGATGTACGAGCAGAAATGGGGATTATCCAACAGCGTGAATCGGTTGGCAGGTTCTCCCAAGGTCCTCCGAAACTGCCCAGCCCGGCGATGAATATACTGAACGAGAAATATCCGAAACCGATCGACCCAATCGGGATATAGCAGTTTTTCAGCATCGGACACGAACTGCCGGTAATCACAAAAGTCCCAGTGTTCAGTGTAGGATCGGAACTGAGCGTGAAAGGCCATTGTCAAGATCGGCGTTCCGAGATAGCTTTCCATATCCTTGATTGTAGGGTTGATGCTTTCTGGCTTGATTTCACGGCCTAATACAATTCCCCTTGGTAACTTATGGTGGTTCTGCGTGTAGCGCTGAGTGCGATGACCGAGCAGCGCCGCGTCGGGATGGGTCAAGAACTGATGGTTCAGTATTGGATAGGAGCAAAAAGGAGGGGTGCGAAAGTTATCCTCGTCATCCACGAGGATCAGACTGGCCTCTTTGATTTTTCTCAGCACAGATGAGATCGGACGGTAGGCGGGATCAGGATGTTTCGCCAGAAAATAGTCGTGAAAAATAAGATCGGAAAACAGGATTGGTACGGGAGGAGTACAAATTTGTTCGAAATGCACCGGGCATCCGGTGACGTCGGAGAGTGCATTGATAAAGGTGTCGTCGAAAAAGGGACGAAGTGCCCCGAAGCCCAGTCGCGAACCATCTACCAATGCCACGATCGAGAAGACTTCAGACTGCGATTGCTTTGTCTTCGCTTTGGCTGCCCGAATGCGTTCCAAAGTCAATCCAGGGCTGTATAGGATTCCATGCTCAATGCAGAATTGCTTCAATACCATGGTTCCCATTGAGTTTAGTTCTTTCCGAATCTGACGATCGGGAGAAAGTCCGGGAAACTGGATCAGCAATTCCTCGGTGATGTCAATTTCTTTATCTACACCAGCCATGGTGAAATGGCCGGATTCACAGGCTAGCCAGGTTGCAAGAGTCTTTTCGCGGTCTATTTTTCCCGAGGGGGTCTTGGTTATGAAATGCGGTGGGACAAAGCGAACCTCCACCTCTTCCAGCTTCGTGGCTTCGCAGATAAGACGATTGGGATCAGTTGTACCCTCGCGTTCCCAGAAGCGATTTTTCTCAATCAGGACTAATACGTCTGGGAGGCTCTGGGTATCTCCAAAGACGGTCAAAGAGGCGCAACCACGCGCATCGGGAAATAGCCGGTGCAGGACCCGATCAAGATCGTCAAGCAGAACTGGTCGGCCGTTGGCCGTCACAAAGTCGGCCTGCTCTTTTGCCCAATCCACGCCAACGATCATGGGATCGTCTTCTATATCCCGCTCGAATTGCGTTGCAATGTCTGCCATTGAATAATTCGGAACTCCGGTCATGGTGGAAGCAAGAGCAAGGCGCCAAGGAAAATGTCCGCTCACACAATCCGCGCAACAGATCAGACTCCTTCCCTGGCCAGCGCGAGAAGTATCCAAAGCCGCGTTTGCCGGAGAAGCGACCGAACAGGCGATTGAGGCGGCTTTCTACTCTTCTCGTTCGTATCCAGAGTGTTCTTAAGAGTCCTGCAAGCAATCGTCGTGCCGTTCTCAGGCCTTCTCGCAACAATTCGAATTTCAAGCGCAAAACTAAGTTGAACCCAATTGCATTCGTCACTTCTTGTAGCCTGCGAAGCCTTTTGCGAACGTGAAACCTCGGTTGGATCGATGGGACTCGGCTTTGTATGAAGGGCAGCTTGATGTTCTAACTCATCAACTTCTAATCGAAATGCGAAATCGAGCCTCTATGCCGGGTGCTGCAGACGTTCGAGCCTGCTAGATTATTGTCGTCCAGCTGCTCCGTGGTGCTGTGCTCGCCGGGAAAGAAGCCACTGACTGCAAGCGCCGTTGCGACCGGCCTTGCAGGCCGTCAACGACCTCGTTCGGCCTCTTAAGTCCCGCAGAAAGTCTGCAGTACACATTCTTCGGGGCGGGCAGGCATCGCGAACCGCTCAAACCCCGGCCTTTCCTCGTACGGCTGCGAGACTGCGTCAAGCAATTCCTCAAACGGCTGGAAGTCCTGCCGCCGGCTCGCAGCATCGAGCGCAGCTTCAACGAGGTGGTTGCGTGGTATGAACGCTGGATTCACCGCTCGCATCGCTGCGGCGCGCACATTCCCATCTGCCGACTCTTCTTCGAGGCGTCGGCGCCATCCGGCAGCCCAGCTGCCATAAGCGCTGGGGTCGGCAAATAACGTCCGAACGCCCTCGTCGTTTTTTGATCCGGCCGCGGCATCGCACAGTCTTCTGAAGGTCAACGTGAAGTCTGCGCGGTTGGCGGCCATGCGCATCAGCAGATCTTCTGCCAAAACCGCATCGCCCTCGTGCTCCGCAAGGAGCCCAAGCTTGCGGCGGAGGCCTGCACTGCGAGCTGCTTTGAACTGCGGTTCGAAGGCTGCAAGCGCTTCGTTCGCCGCTGCCGCCGCGGTTTCTTCGCTTCCTGTCTCCTGTGCCAGGACCGGCAGCAACGCCTCGGCCAGGCGCGCGAGGTTCCAAAGTGCCGCACGGGGCTGGTTGCCATAGGCATAGCGGCCGCCATGGTCAATGGAACTGAACACCGTGGCCGGGTCGAATGCTTCCATGAAGGCGCAGGGGCCGTAGTCGATGGTCTCGCCGGAGATGGACATGTTGTCAGTGTTCATCACGCCATGGATGAAACCGAGCAGCATCCATTGCGCAATCAGCCGTGCCTGGCGGGCGATCACGCCGTCAAGCAGCGCCCTGTACGGCTGCCCGGCCTGCGCGGCGTCGGGATAGTGGCGGGCAATCGCAAAGTCGGCCAGTGTGCGCACGCCTTCCGTGTCGCCACGTGCCGCGAAGTACTGGAACGTGCCTACGCGCAGATGGCTCGATGCTACCCGCGTCAGCACGGCTCCGGGCAAGGACATATCCCGCAGCACCCGCTCCCCCGTGGCCACCGCGGCCAGGGCCCGCGTGGTGGGGACGCCGAGCGCCGCCATGGCCTCGCTCACAATGTACTCGCGCAGCACCGGTCCAAGCGCAGCTCTTCCATCGCCCCTTCGAGAGAAGGGAGTGGGGCCAGCGCCTTTGAGCTGGATGTCGAAGCGCGCACCATCTCGGGCAATCACTTCACCCAGCAGGTTAGCGCGGCCGTCGCCGAGTTGAGGAACGAAGTAGCCGAACTGGTGCCCGGCATAGGCTTGCGCCAGAGGCTCAGACCCTTCAGCCACACGGTTGCCGGCCAGGATCTCAACGCCTCGCGCGGTCGCCAGCGCATCCGGATCCAGGCCCAGAGTCCCGGCCAGTCCCACATTCAGCTTGACCAGACGCGGGGCTGCCACCGGCGTGGGATCCAGGCGTGAATAGAAGCGTTCGGGCAGCCGCGCATAGGTGTTTTCGAAACCGAAATTGATGGTGCGGCTCTCCGGGTCGATGGCCGGGGTGGACGCGGTCGACAATGCATCCGGTGAATTCATCATCTATCTGATATTTACATATTGTCTGGATTGGGCTGCCTTTCCCGGCGGCTAACTTGCGATATTGGTGGGATTCGACTGTGTTCAGGGGTTTCCCGGTGCGGACGACCACAGGGTCGAATTAGCTGAAAATCGCGCCTCGGGAAATTTCGTTCTGGTCCGCACTGCTGCTCCTAAGGTCCTATCGGCAATGGCCTGGGCTGATCACCCAGGCCATTGTGAATCTAATCTTTACTCTAAGGCTAAGGGCTAGGTGACGTAGGAGCCGAGGGTTGTGCTGATGCCCTGAAAGGCCGTGTTCAGGCCGGTGGCTAGCGACTTCATGCCGGCAGTAGCGCCGAATGCGATCAGGGCGACTACCAAGGCGTATTCGACGAGATCCTGACCCTCTTCGCGGCTGGCCAGATCCTGGAGCTTGACATAGAGCTTAAGAAGCATCTTGTTCATTTGAGTCCTCTCCGAATGGCGTTTGGCACGCCTTCATGTAGAAATGTACCTCCAGTGCGCTATTGACTGGAATTGCTACTAAGTTGCACCCGCGATGGCGTATCGGTGCACCTTTCAATGATATGCAAGTAACGTTATCTGCATTTACTTAAGTCTGAGCCGTTGCCAAACGCCCGATCTACACCTTGGCGATTCGCCCGCTTGAGGCCGACGAAACTACGATTTCATCGTCAAACCTAACCGAATTGGGATTCCATGATCCAATCGGATGGATGACCAAGCAAGAGAGGTCTAACCAAGAGCTCCTCTTTCTGAATATCCAGGGCCAGGCTTAGTAAAATCCAGACGGAACAAGGAGGCGCATGTTGCAACAGTTGCGGTTTGCCATTCGGATGCTGCTCAAGCAACCCGGTTTTAGCCTGATTGCGGCGCTGACACTGGCCCTGGGAATCGGCGCTACATCAGCGGTATTCAGTTTGATTCAGGGCGTGCTGCTCACCCCGCCCCCGTACCAGAAACCGCAGCAACTCGTGCTGGTTCCAGCCGTGCGCACGGACGGAAAGAAGATGGATAGCCCGCGCGGCTGGGCAGCGCAACAGTGGATGGAATGGAGCAAAGAGGCGGGGTCGTTTCAGGGAATCGCCGCGTATGACTGGACTTTTAATTTCCTGATTCGCAATGACGGCAGCCAGTCCATGCAGGGGATGGAGGTGAGCCAGGACTATTTTCAACTCATGGGTCTGAAGACGGCGCTCGGGCGCGGTTTCGACGATTCGGATTTCGCACCGGGGCCAGTGAAGTCGATTGTGCTGGGATATGAGTTCTGGCAACGTGCGTTTGCCGGCGATAAACAAATTGTCGGGAAAACGGTGCGCATCAGCCGCTGGGATGTGTCGCCGGTTGTGATCGGCGTGATGGATCCGGGAGTTAGATTCCTGCCGTCGCCGGGAGCGGCGAAGGAGCCGAATTACGACGTTAACGCCACCGTGGATTGGTGGGTGCCATTGGCTTTGGACCCGAAGTATCTGAAGGAGCCGGGTTGGAATGTAGTCGGGCGGCTGCGCGATGGAGTGACCGTGGATCGCGGCCAGCAGGAACTGGCCGTACTAACGGCCAACGAGGCGCGCGCCGAGAAGCGGTTTGAAGGGTTCGCGCCGCAATTGGAGCCGCTGACGGATGAAATGAACCGCGATGGCAGGCGGATTCTGCTGCCACTGCTGGGCGCCGCGGCCCTGGTGCTGCTGATCGCTTGCGGAAACGCCGCAGCTTTGCTGCTGGTGCGCGGACTGCAACGGCAACAGGAATATGCAGTGCGGATCGCCATGGGCATGGGCCGCGTGGGCCTTCTGCGCCAAGTCTTGACGGAGAGCTTGCTGCTGGCCATGCTCGGCGGAGTATTGGGAGTGGGGCTGGCCATTCTCGCCGTAAGACTTTTCAAGGTAATTGCCGGACATGCCGTCCCGCGCCTGGATGGAGTGACGGCGGGCTGGCCAGTTTTGGCGTGGGGGCTTGGGTTGGCAGTGCTCGCGGCGCTTTTGGCGGGAATGATTCCGGTATTCCGCGCCGTTCGGCTGAATCCCATGGAAGTGCTGAAAGATGCGGGGCCCAAGGGAACGGCGGGAATCGGAGAGAGGCGGCTGTTGCGTGGGGTTGCGATGCTGCAGACCGCGCTGACGCTGGCGTTGCTGGTGGGCGCTGGTCTGCTGATTCGCACCATGATAAAAATCGCGGAGGTGCCTTCGGGATATAACACGGGCCGAATATTGACCATGAGTGTCACAGATGTGCAAGGCCATTCGAGTTGGGACAGCTTTCACCGCCAGGCTTTGGAGCGCGTGGCAGCAATTCCGGGTGTGGAGTACGCAGCCTTTGCCTGGGGTGTGCCGCTGACAGGAAACAATTGGCCGGCGACCATGGACATTGAGGGCCAGCCGCCGGCCGCAAAAGAGAGCGACAAGATAGCCCTGCCGCTGCGCGCCGTGACACCAGATTATTTCAAGCTGATGGGATTGGCGCTGATCGACGGGCGCGAATTTCGATCGACCGACGATGGCAAAGCGCCCGATATAGCCATCGTGAATCAAGCATTTACGCAGCGCTACTTTCCCCATAGCAACTCCGTTGGACGAAGATTCTGGTTCGGTGGACGAGATAAGCCGGGCGTGGAAATTGTGGGCGAGATCGCGAATGGGCGAACCGACGATCTGACACAGGCGCCGTCGCCAGAGATTTATCTTCCGCTATGGCAGGCGAACGCGTTCTCAAAGCATCTGGTGGTGCGGACAAAGGCGGATCCGCGCGCGGTGGTGCTTGCCGTTCAGCGCGAGCTGCGTGCCGTCGATCCAACGGCGGCGATTGAAAACGTGAAAACGCTGGAACAGATTCGCGACGAATCACTGGCGTCGCGGACCTTCGCGATGCACCTGCTGACAGGGTTTTCGGTGGTGGGAAGCCTGTTGACGCTAGTGGGAATTTATGGCGTGCTTTCGCTGTCAGTGGCCTCGCGGCGGCGAGAGCTAGCCATTCGCAGTGCGGTCGGCGCGCAGCAGAAGGACATTCGCAAGCTGATCTTCGGCGAAGGATTCCGTTTAATTGCTGGCGGCGTACTCCTCGGCGCAGCACTGGCAATTGTTTTGTCGCGCGTGCTGCGCTCTTTCCTGTTTGAAGTGCAACCCAGCGATCCTGCGACATTCATCGTTGTGGGAGTGCTATTTGTGGGAGTTGGACTGCTGGCGTGCTGGGCGCCGGTGCGGCGCGCGGGGAAAGTCGATCCACTGGAGGCGTTGCGCTACGAGTAAATCGCGGCCGCGCCGACAACGATGACGCACAGGTACAAGACCCAAATCACGGCAAACCAAAAGTTGATTTTACCGACATGTTCAGGCCAAGGAACGATTCCAACCCTACCATGCCCCAGTTTGCAGGTTCCAATCGCGTTGAAGTTATCTGGCCACAATATCCTGGTTACTCCGCGCGCAGGGCTTCAAAGGGGTTGGCGGAGGCGGCCCGCCGTGCGGGCAGGTAACTCGCGGCCAACGACGCAAGGCCCAGAAGCGCTGCGACGCCGCACACCGTGACGGCATCGAAGGCCGCAACGCCGAAGAGCAAGCTGCGCATCAGCAGCGAGGCACCCACCGCTCCGGTCAGCCCGATTGCCAACCCGATCGCTGTGAGCCAACCCGCCTGTTGCAGCACCATCTTATAGACCGTGCCGCGCTGCGCGCCTAGCGCCATGCGCACGCCAATCTCGCGGGTGCGCTGGCTGACCGAGAACGCAATCACGCCGTAAAGCCCTACCACGCCGAGCACCAGGGCAATGCACGCGAATCCGCCCACCAGCCAGGTGGAGGAGCGATGCAGGATCGCCGTTTGCGTCTCGTTGATTGCCTGGTTCATCGTTTCCTCACCAAAGACGCCGAGATTGGGGTCGAGCTGATGCATCGTGCTCACCAGCGTTGGCAGTATTGCCGCCTCGCTGTTCGAGGTATGAACAACCACGGTAACGTCGGCCTCAAGCTCAAGATGCGCTTTGATCTCCTCGGCAAAATCCTCTGTGCTCCGACGACGCCTGAACATGCCTCATATCTCCTCGCCCGTCGCATCGCCAGTGACTATCAAATAGAAAGGACCAGCCCTGGGGCTCAGGGAAAATTGCACACGAATCGACGACTTGGGTTGACATCCGACCCGAGAAGTGTGACACTATGGGTCGGATGTCAACCCAAAAGAATCCCGACGACCGTGTCTCGCTCCGGCAAGGTAATGGCTGGCCGGCTATTCCAGCTTGGTTCCATCCGACCCAGTTTGAATGGAAAATGATGGCACTGGCTGTTCGTTTTTGGTCAGCGAGTTTCGATCCCGGACAAAGAGCGCGTTGCCGACGGAATTGAACTTACTTATGAATCAGCGACTTGAAGTTGGAACGTTTTTGGCTGGCTAAGTGCACATTTACCAGCAGATTGCACCTCGGGCCGTGACCGGTGAAAGGAGAGCCGTGAATCTCACACCTTTTCCGGCGCACCCGAGATGTTGGAGGATGCTTAATGTTCCGATCCATCGCTCGCGTCGTAGTTCCTGTTGGCGTGGTATTT
Organism: Occallatibacter sp.; assembly: GCA_049513795.1. Classification (GTDB taxonomy): domain Bacteria; phylum Acidobacteriota; class Terriglobia; order Terriglobales; family Acidobacteriaceae; genus Telmatobacter. Next base: position 13,695 of record JBEKVS010000008.1, read on the forward strand.
GTTTCCGTCCTGGCGTCCTTGGCCAACGCCCAGCAAGGCATGCCCAATCCGATCTCAGCGCCGAATCCGCTGACGGCAACGATATCCATTTTTCGCAGCAACATGCAGGACAAGATCATGAAGTCGGCGGACAAGATGCCAGAGTCCAAGTACAGCTACCGGCCGACGAAGGACGTTCGCTCGTTTGCCGAGATCCTGAATCATGTGGCGGATATATCCTACATATTGTGCTCAAACGTCAAGGGTGAAGCGACTCCCGGCACGACGATCGCAAAGGGTTCGAAGGCCGAGATCAAGGCATACCTCAAAGGCGCGTTCGATTACTGCGATGGCGTGTACTCCGGGTTCACCGATGCGCACCTCAATGACCCGGCGGACTTCTGGGGCGTCAAGACAAATAAGATGTTCGTATTGACGCAAGTCGCAAATCATGACGCCTTGCATTACGGCAATCTCGTTACCTATCTGCGCATCAATGACCTCGAGCCGTCCGGGGGATGGTTTTGATCACCCAGCGACTGGTGGCAAAGGGCCGATTCCGCGCCTGGTTTCCCGTTCAACGGTGAGGGGCGTTCTCTCCCCCTTTTGACCCCGGCGGGCAAAGTAAGTGCAGCAAAGTAGGGAGTCGGCGTACCGGCTGTCACTTCTCCAGACGGATCGCACGTCTTGCAGCACAGGTTAACCTGATGCCGCCTAAATATTTTCGTGGGGCACGAAGTGGACCCATCACCGGGTTGGCGCATTAGCGACAGAACAAACTTCAGGGGATGGTGTGGACGTCTCGGCCTTCGCTACCCAGCCCATCGCATCCTCGACCGCCTTGTTGATGTCCATGTCAGCGGACTGGTCGCCATGCGCCACAGAGGAGATGTAAGCGAGCTGGCTCGCCGTCAACTTCCAACTCAGCGGCGAGGGTTTCGGCTTACCCTTATCGTCGGTTTGCTGTGGTATCGCGAACACCACGTGATGGACGATCAACTTGTTCTCATACGCCGTCTCCAGTACGCACAACTCACGGCGATTGCGGCGTGTGACGCTGACGTGGCCGGCGTTCCAAAGCCCATCGAGAGGCCCAAGAAGTTGATCCAGCGTCCACCAGGGGGCGGGCGGGTTGCCGTAGCCGGACTGGTCCTGCAAGTTATCCTGTTGCAAGTTTGGGTCCAGGTCAGCGCCGTCACGGATCTCCACCAACAGCACCTTGAGCGGCTTAGCGGCTCGCACAGGCTGGTTGCCGGCGTCTGCCTGGCGTTGATTGGCCACTCGCTCGTTCATCACCGAGTACAAAAACTCGATCGCAGAGGCTGTGCCATCGTTGTCAAAATACCCGCCGTCGAGAAAGTGCGAGGCGGCCTTCGCGTACTGCCGCGGAATCCGAGTCGCCGAGGAGACGACCGGAAACGTGGCGCTCAGCCGCGCCGCTGTTGATAGCGGCAAGTCGGCAAAGAGCTTTTCGCCGCGCGGACCGTTCGCGCAACAGGGGTCCTGGGCATAGGCCTGCAGGAACGATTCGGCGCGCAAGAACTCCGTGTTGCGTGGTTCGGTCTTCAGCGCACGCGGCACCATGTAATTCGAAAGCAGAAACCGCCCGCCGCTCTCGGCCACGGTGGTGTTGAGTGTGAACGCCGGCATCGTACCGTCACTGAGATTCTTAGCCGCCTGGGCGAGCGTGATCTCCTCGCCGTCCGGCACCTTCGGCGTCCGCGGCGAGACCCCGCACTGGGGGTCGTTCAGGTTGCGGTTCAACGCGCGGCTCAGCGCCCACGTGCGGTCCGGCGCGACGATTGTCCCTGGATCCTCGGGCGAGTCCTCTGCCGACTGTAGCGAGGGAAAGCGGAAGGTCAAAGCCAGCCGCTGCAGGTCGTAATACTCCAGCCCCCATGCCACCGCCTCCAGGCTGGAACAACCGGCCCCAATAGTCAGCCGGTCGCGCAAATCGTCGCTTGCAGGAAACGCTGTCCCCGGCGGCGCCGTGTACTCGAGCAGATACGGCACCAACCCCACGCTGCCGCCAGAGACGCCGCTGGCCAGCAGCAAGTGGTCATGCAGCAGATAGCCATTGAGTTGTCTCTGCTTGTCTTCGCGAAACTCCTCCTCGAGCCGCGCCATCACCTGCGCTGTCCACTCTGCGGCCTGGATGCCTCCGCCCGTGGCCGTGACCACCACCAGCGGCTGGTCCTCCGCGTTCACCGGTTCGATAGCCTTGAAACGTTCGAGGGTTTTGTTCACTGCGTCGGTCGGTGTAGGCAGCACCGTCACCGGCTGAGCCTGCCGGGCTTCGAAGTAGTGGTCCGCATCCCAATCGACGATGTGCGTCTGCACCCACTGAATCCAGGAGGCGCCATCCACCGCCGGAAGATAACTAAGCGCCAGCTTGGGCAGAAAAATAAATGCAACCGCCGACGTAAGCACAGGCACACGGTATCGGTCGAAGAAGAAGCTCGCTCCGTTAATCCCCCATTGCATAAAAATCAGAATCACTGTCACTGACGCCAGCACAGGAAAGCTTCGTTCCAGTTTCACGGAATGTTGCTTCAAATCGCTGAACAGCAAATGAACAAAGTACCCCAGCAACAACAGGAACAGGAAAGAGAAGAAGATGCCCGGCTTCTCCATCCTCCAGTGGCTTCCTTTCTGCCTCGCCCCGAGCAGAAAGCAGACGCAGATCGCCGCGGCGAGGGCGATCTCCGCCAAGGGCCAGCTCGTGGTCACAACCGGGGCCACGACTGGATACAGAAAAAGATACAGCAGCACGAACGCGATCAGCGAAACGGTCGCGAGAAAATGCAGCTCCCACAGAGGCCTTTTGCTGCCCGCCGCGTAGCCGACATGCGTGAACTTGAGCGGCCAGCGAAGAGCGCACTCTAGCCATTCGGCCAACTGCGGCTTTTTCGCGCCTTGCATGGCCTCCTCCACTCTGGGCAGAAGGGGAGGGAAGATCAGTGCGCGCGGGCCATCGCCCGGTCGCCATTCATGCGTCCACAGGTAGAACAGCGTGACCAGGTACCAGAACACGAGTGCCGCCGCGAGGCCCCCGGTGCACCAGCACCACAGGCTCAAGTGCCATCCGGTATACGGCCACGTTCTCGCATCACTGCCCGGGAAACCCACCTGTTCGGAAATGGTGGTGCAGGCCACGTACACCAGCGTGATGAAGGCCGGTATCTGCGCCACCGCAAGCACCGTCCACAATGTGCGCGTCTCGCACGATGTCATCCACTTGTAGAGCCGCGCGGGCGGCTGGCTGGCGAAGCGAAAGTTGCCGTTCATAACAATATTGCGCGCGCACACCAGCGTGGTCGTGGTGAGGGTCACGACAAAGAATGTCGCATGGAAGGCCTGCCAACCTGTACTGAGCGTCATGATGCCGCGGCTGAGCGCGCTCACGCCGGTCCAGGCATCCAGCGCACACACCAACGGCAGCAGCAGCCACCCGAGGAGGCAGAAGCGCAGAAAGTATAGGTACTGAAGCCAGCGCGACCATTTCTCCCTGCGGGTCGAGGGCGGGTCGGGATGAAATTTCTGCTTGGGATTTATATACACTGACCACCTCCACGGTGAGAATAATCCTAGAACATGTAGAGTGATTGATCTTTTTCTACCAGCGGCATAAAACTTCCGCCCTCTTCAGGCATGGTTTTATGCCGAAGACTAACATCCAGACTTGTTCGGAAATACAGGGGTCGATCAACGGCGCCTGCGAGCAGATCCAGGAAGTAGTACGGATGCAACCGGCCTGAATATTGAGCCCAGCGAGCGCTGCCTGTTGGAGAAACAAGCGGATTGTTTTCGCGTAGATCGACGGTTCAGTTTAAGTCGAAAAGTGGTTAGAATCTAAATCAAGTTGAGATTAAAGTACATATCCACTAGAATGCGTTCAATGAGTAAAGCGCTGACTGGAATTACGCCCATCATCGCTATCGATCGGGACAGTGAAATACCGTTGCATCGGCAGGTATACGAGGAATTCAGAGCAGCGATCCTTCGCGGAGACCTCCATCCCGGACAACAGGTGCCGTCGAGTCGAGAACTAGCCCTTGAAGTTGAGATATCGCGTTTTCCAGTGCTACACGCGTTTGCGCAGCTTTTGGCCGAAGGATACTTTGAGAGCCGTGTAGGGTCTGGAACATTTGTTTCGAGTTCTCTCCCCGAACAGCTGATGTCTGTTGACGTAAATGGACGGTCCTCAAGAAACCGCCCTTCCGGCCCTCGACCTGTGTCGCGCCGCTCGCAACTGTATCCGCCTTATAAAGGCAGTTCGATGCTGCGGGGATGGGGAGCATTCGGCGTGCATCAGCCTGCTTTCGACCAGTTTCCATTTCAGATTTGGTCAAGCCTGGTCACCCGACATAGCCGAAACCCGCAAGCAAATGTGTTGCATCACATCGACCCGCTTGGCTCCGCGCGGTTTCGGGAGACGATATGCGCATATTTGCGCACGGCACGAGCGGTGAAATGCGATCCCGGCCAGATTATGGTTGTTTCAGGATCTCAACAGGCACTGGATATTACGACCAGGGTTCTGCTTGACCCAGGCAGCGCGGTGTGGGTCGAAGAGCCTGGATACGGTCTGGAGCGAACCGTGCTCGCCGCCGCTGGATGCCGTCTCATACGAGTCCCCGTTGACAGAGAGGGGATGGACATTGCGGATGGAATCAAGCGGTGCCCTCAAGCGCGAGCCGCGTTTGTGACCCCTTCTCATCAATACCCCCTCGGTTCGACATTGAGCGCGACGCGCAGGCTTCACCTTCTCAATTGGGCGCAAACCTCCGGGGCGTGGATCATTGAGGACGATTATGACAGCGAGTATCGCTATGAAACGAAACCCATCGCATCGTTGCAGGGCCTGGATGCGAATGCGCGTGTGATCTACATCGGAACGTTCAGCAAAGTTCTCTTTCCTTCACTGCGCATAGGATACATCGTCATTCCGTCCGATCTGGTAGAGCGATTCGCGGCCGTTCGATTTGCCATGGATATCTTTCCTCCTTATTTGTACCAGGAAGTTCTCGCGGACTTCATGACCATGGGACACTTCGGGAGGCACATCCGCAAGATGCGGTATCTTTACAGCGAGCGGCGGACAGCGCTGATCGAAAGCCTTCATGACGAATTCGGGAATTTGCTCCAGGTGAATGGCGCTGAGGCAGGAATGCACCTCGCGGTTACCTTGCCTGACAGATATCTGGATCGTGAAATTGCGCTTCGTGCCGCCAGGGAAAGATTGTGGCTATGGCCTTTATCCCAGTACTATCTCGGAAAGAAGCAACGGCAAGGGTTTGTTCTCGGTTTTGGCAGTACCCCGATTGAACAGATTCCACGGGCGGTCCGACACCTGAGGTCGCTTTTGAAGAAGTGAACTCAACTCATTCCTCAGCATTGCGAATGCAATGATGAATATCGACAAAAAGACGCGACAGGTAAGGGAAGGTCGACCTGTCGCTTCAAGGGTTTCAAATTGGTAGGGCATTGCGGCTCTGTTACCGCCTGGATGTTCAGTCTCATGAACGGACCGGTTAGTATCCATGCCCACTTGAATTTCCTCTGACATAGCCACTTAGACCAGATGCATGAGTCAGGCGATTACTCCGACCTCATGAGCATCGGGGGGTGAGCGTTGGCTAGTCCACCCCATTGCACGAACAGCTATGGGGACAGCTGTCAGGCTATGGTCTTGCGGGATGATGTTCGCCCAGCAGGAGACAGCTTCGAGCCGCACAAGCGCCGATGAACTGTGTATATCTCGCGGTTTCCCGATGCAGACACAGCAGCGGATATGGCATTCCGATTCAGCTTTATCACCCAACGAGAGTGGATATGCTCAAATTCGTTCCGGTGGATATGGCGTCTGACCACCTATAGCGAGATAAATATGGTTTTGGCTGCCTGAGCTATCAAGGCAAGCTGTCTATAAATGACCCGAGCCCCTAGTGATGCTAATGGACGGCATAAGGGGTGTCAACGAGTGAAAGTCCATGGCTTTGGAGACTTGCAAGAGTTTGGTTATGACTCCAACGCCAATCATCTGGGGTTCACGATGCTGGTATCAAATAGCCGACGCAGTCGCCCCGCCGTTAGGAGCAAAGGGAGAGCCTTTCTGACTGCTTCCCGATGGCGCATTCACAGCACTATTCCGCAGCCGCAAACAGACTTCGAATCAACTCTTAGTCGGAGGAGCTCAAGAGTGGTAATGGAGATATCCGCAAACAATCAAGCAATCTCGACCAAGAGCGAGATAAACAGGCGGTTGAACCCGCACCAACTTTGAACTGGAGGTCAAATGAGTTACGCGAGATACAAGTTTCTTCTGCTGCCGTTGTTCTTCGTGATGGCATGCGCAGGTGCACTTGCGCAGGCTAACTCGGAGGTCACCGGAATCGTCACAGACCAGACGGAAGCCGTGGTACCGGATGCAAAGATCGTTCTGACAGATCCGGCCACCGGATTTTCAAAATCTACTACAAGCGGCGCGACCGGGCTGTATGACATCGCCGGTCTGAACCCAGCCAATTACAACATGAAGGTCTCGGCCAAGGGCTTCGAAGCCTACGCGCAGAACGGCATCGTGGTCAACGTGTCGCAAACTGCTCGAGTCGACATCAAGCTCACGATTGGCGCCGAAACGCAAACCGTAACCGTTGAAGCTGACGCTCTGGCTGTGCAAGCTGACTCGAACGTAGTCAGTACGCTGATCAGCTCCGAGCAAATCAGCCAGATCGCAACGGAGAACCGCAACTTCGCGGCCCTCGCTGCCCTGGGCCTGGGCGTAAGCTCCGACCTGCCTGACAGCAACACGCCGACTTCAGTGGCGGCCAACTTCCAAATCAGCGTCAACGGCCTTCGTCAGAGCCATAACATCTGGCTGATCGACGGCGGCGAAGCAGATGACCGCGGCGGCGCCGGCGGCATGGACATCATGCCTTCCCAGGATGCGATCGCCGAGTTCACCATGCTGAGCTCGAACTATCCTCCGGACTACGGTATCTCTTCCGGCGCCACAATGAGTCTTTCACTCAAGAGCGGCACGCAGAAGTTCCACGGCGAAGCGTTCGAGTTCAACCGCAATACCGACTACGACGCCAACCAGTACTTCAACAAGCTGTCGACACCGGTTACGCCGCGCTCCTCGACGCACTACAACATCTTCGGCGCCAATGCGGGCGGTCCGCTCTTCATTCCTCACCTCTACAACCAGAACCGGCAGCACACCTTCTTCTTCTGGAATGAAGAGTGGCGCAAGATTCTGTCGGGCGCGGGCACCAACGAGCAAGGCACCATCGATCCGGCCGACCTTCCCGTCGCTGGCCAGAACCTGACCTACGTTGCTCCTGGATTCGATTCGGGCAACAAGCTCGTGGTTCCCAACATCGCTACGAATACCTCTTACTACATCAACAAGCTCGCGCCTTTGGGACTTGTTCCGAACACACCGTTCCCCAACAACACCATTCCGGCATCGCTGTTTGACTCGAACGGCATCCTGTATCTGAATTCGCCGGTGTTCCCCAAGCCGAACGTGGCCGGACAAGACAAGAACATCACCAATGTCTCCAACCCCATCAACGTTCGCGACGACGTGGTCCGCGTCGACCACAAGTGGAACGACAAGTGGCAGATTCTCGGCCATTACATGCATGACAACGTGGCGCAGGGTTACGCGCAGCCGGAGTTAGGCTGGCTCTGGGCGAGTTACAACACTATCACAAGCACGCTGTCGAACCCGTCGAACTCGGCGGCTTTGAAGTTGAGCGGCACCATCACGCCCAATCTCCTGCTCGAGGCCAGCATCAATTACGATGGCAACATCATCAACATCACCAACAGTGCAAATTCCGCGTTGCCCAGCGGCTGGAATGTGACTCCGGTATCGCCTCTGTTCGCGATTACCCGCAACTCGCTGCCTGGCATGAACTACATCGGACCGTACGGCGTGGCAGAAGATACCGGCTCCGCACCGTGGCACAACGCTGCTGAAGACTACGAGCCCAAGGCCGACATCTCGTACACCATGGGCAAGCACGCCATGAAATATGGCTTCAGCTACAATCGTTACACCAAGAACCAGCAGTTGTTCGGTGACGAGCAGGGCTTCTACAGCCCCAGCAGCACCACCAACGACAGCCTGATGGATCTTCTCCTTGGCCTAACCAGCGGTTACTCGCAGTTCCAGGCCGTGCCGATTCGCCACTACGTAAACCAGACGCCTTCGGCTTACGTGATGGATAACTGGCACGTCAGCCCTCGGCTAACCCTGCAACTCGGTGTCCGTTACGATGCCCTGCCGCATGCCTGGGAGCGCAACAACGACTTGGCCAACTTCAACCCCGCTACCTACAACCAGGCTGCATTGCCTGTTTGGACGCCTGCTGGAACCATCGCTTCAACCAGTCCGGGCGTTGCGACTGTGGGTGGAATTCAGTATTACCTGAATGGCATGGGCCTGGCCGGTGTGGAAGGCTTCCCGCGCGGTCTTGTCACCAACCGTTACGGTACGGTGCAGCCTCGCGTAGGATTCTCAGAAGATCTGTTCGGCAACGGCAAAACCGTTCTGCGCGGGGGCTTCGGAACCTTCTTCGAGCGCACCCAGGGTAACGACATATATAACGCAGCCACAAACTCGCCGTATGCCTACAACCTCAGCATCAGCAACACCTACCTGAGCAGCCCTGGATCGAACTGGCAAACCGGCCAAAGCGCTTCAGCGCAGGGACTTCCGATCTTCGCAACGAGCGTGACTAATCTGGCTCCAACCGATTATGCCCCGCCTGCCGTAGCTCAGTTCAGCCTTGGCATTCAGCATGAACTGAAGCCTTCCATGATCTGGGTTGTCCAGTATGTCGGCAACATGGCGTGGCATCAGTGGGATGACCGTTACATCAACAACCTCCCACTTACTGTTGGCAACGTAACCATCCCTGAGTCGGGCGGCGGAACAGCTACCGTACCGGTGCAGTGCCTGGCAGGCGATTCCGGCAACCACAGCCCATTTGGTAATGATTCAGCCTGCTTGCCTGGGTTCGCATCGTTCCCCGGCGGCGAAAACCAGTTCAACTCCTTCCAGGGCTACGGCCAAATCAAGCAGCAGGAGATGGGCACCAATGGAACCTACAACGGTTTCCAGACCGGCCTTCGCCTGCAGAACAAGTGGGGCCTCTCGGGCGAACTGGATTACACCTGGTCGCACGAGATGGACATCCAGTCGAACGACAACAACTGCTGCGTCAGCAACCCCTGGAACCTCAAGTACGATAAGGGTTCTGGCAACCTGGATCGCCGTCAGATGCTCAACGCCAACTATGTCTACAAGCTGCCGTTCTTCGCCAAGAGTAACGACCTGGCCCACTCGCTTATTGGCGGATGGGAAGTGGCCGGAACTTTTATCGATGAGTCGGGATTGCCGCAGACCGTAACGGGCGCTGGCGGCATCCCGGGCAGCGGCAACGGATACGACCCGGTTGGTCTGGGCGGCGGTTACACCGTTCGCCCCAACATCAGCGGCAAGATGGACTATCCGAAGAAGTGGGGGAACTATTTCGACACCTCCAAGTTCTCCAACGTGGTTCCGGTCTGGCAAGGCGGAGGTAACCTGGGCTTTGGCAATGCCGGCAAGGATGCAGTCGTAGGCCCCGGACGCGTGAACTTCACGACTTCGCTGTACAAGTCGTTTGCGGTCACCGAGCGGGCGCACTTCGAACTGCGCTTTGAGTCCTTCAACACTTTCAACCACTCCGAAGGCAACGGCATCAACACGGCTTACAATCCGCAGAACGCAAGCGGCGGCCTGTTCAGTACCGTGCTGAACACGGGCGACACGTTTGGCCAGATCAACAGTGCGTGGGATGCCCGCGTACTCGAACTGGGCGGCAAGTTCGTCTTCTAAATCAACCCTCAACCGGGGCGCGACGGGGTACTCCCTTCGCGCCTTGATTTTCACGCTGGATCATTAAAATGAGCCGTCCGCATAAATCCAAAGGCATAACTCAAAGCTCGGAACAGTCATCGTGCTCACCGGCGGGTGCCGCTTTCTGACCGAGCGACCAGCAGGTGTATGAAGCTTGTTTGCCTTGGGGTGCCGTGAGGAGGTTCAAATTTGAGGTTAAAGGAGGTGCCTGCATGACTGCAAAAACCAGCCCCATCATTAAAGTAGCGATCTTGGCTTTTGGATTCTGCGCACTTTTGCGGGCACAGGAATCAGTCCATTCGGCGCACCTTGAACTGGTGCACGATAGGCCATTCGTGATGGTTACGGTCAATGGACAGGGCCCATTTCGATTCATCATCGACACGGGCACTGGTGCGCAGGCGTTTGTCACGCCCCAGTTTGCCGAGAAGCTTGGTTTCCCGGCTGCGGGAGATGCGCGCTTGAGCGATCCGAGTGCGCAAGGGGCAAAAATCGTCCCCGTAGTTTTGATTCGTTCTCTGTCGGTTGCAGGCGTTCAGTTCAGCGGAGTAAAAGCCGTTGTGCACACGCTCAGTAACGGAGAGGGTTCTTATGATGGATTGCTCGGGTTCCCACTCTTTCGCGACTATCTGCTGACACTTGACTTTCCCCATCGCGAACTCAGCATTACCGCAGGCGCGCTTACACCCGATGGTCAACGCACTGTGCTCCCCTTGCGACTGCAGGCAGGAATTCCGGTGGTGTCCATGCACATTGACGCCTTGCCACTCGATGCGCAGATTGACTCCGGGGGCGGCGGCCTCACCCTGCCCGATAGCTATGTTCAGCATTTGAAGTTTGCCTCGGATCCTGTGGAATTTGAGAACGGCAATTCGCTATCGACACGGTTCGCGATCAGGGCCGCAAAGCTCGATGCGGATGTGCACATTGGCGCCTACACTTTCAAACAGCCGTTTGTGGAAATCGATAGTGCGTTTCCACTGGCCAATTTCGGATCGAGTCCGATGCACGATTTTGTGCTCACCTTTGACCAGAGGAATGGCCTCGTCCGGTTTGGAGCAGGGCAAACAACGCTGAAGCTTTCAGCTACGCCGTCGCCCATGCACCTGCTCAACGCTCCGACTCAGATGGCGAATGACCCTTCCTTGATGCCGGTTGACTGAGGCAATCCGTCTCAACCAGGTTTCTGAGCTTTCCAGAAGCTGTGGCGTGCAAGGGCAACGGTGAGTGAAAGCGCTCGCGTTTGTCTAAGTCTGCTATTCTGCTCTTTCTTTCCCGCCAGGAGGCAGACAATGCAACGTATAGCTCTCGCCGTTTTTCTGCTCATGTCCACGCAACTGGTCTCGCAGAGCAAACCTGAATCAGCTGCTTCCAAACCTAAGGTTAGAGCGATTACTGGATTCGTCCGGCTCGATCAGGGCGCATACGAAAAACAGATTGCCGAGGCCCTCATTGTCTTGCGCATGGCAAAGAGCGAATTCGAAACCGCCGGCTACCAGGTGGAGACCCTTCGTTTGACCACGCAACCGCTCGGCGAACTTGTCGCCGGCATGTCCAATGAGCAGGCACTCGCTTTTCTTGCCCGGCTCGACCAGCATTCCGTGAAGGAGAACTTCCTCCCCAACGTCGGACCGGCAATGATCCATGACGCTGACGATCCCGCGACCATGCATCTGCTGGAACTTGCTCTCTCGACCTTGCCGGACATCGAGGCCAGTGCCATTATTGCCGACGATGACGGCATTCATTGGAAGACAATTCATCGCACGTCCGAATTGGTGAAGTACGTCGCCGCGCACAGCCCCGGAAGCCTGGGAACCTTCAATTTCACCGCGACGGCGATGCTCAAGCCGCTATCGCCATTCTTCCCGGGCTCTTACCATACCGGTGCAGGGCGACAATTCGCCATCGGTTTTGAAGGCGCAAATGTGGTCGCTGACGTCTTCACCAGAGACAGAGGGAATGCCGAAGCTGCAACGGCGGAACTGACTGAGGCGCTCACCACGCATGCGAAGGTGGCGGACAGAATCGGCAATAAAGTAGCTCAGGAAACCGGCTGGAGTTACGTCGGAGTCGACCCCACCCCTGCGCCGCTCGGAGATGCTTCCATTGCAGCGGCCATTGAAGACTTCACCGGAGCAAAGTTCGGTTCAAGCGGAACGCTCACCGCGGCACGCATCATCACGACAGCAGTCAAGGCAGTGCCGGTAAAGCAGACCGGCTATTCCGGATTGATGGTGCCTGTCATGGAAGACAAGTTAATGGCGCAACGGTGGGCCGAGTCCACCTTCAATATTGACTCTCTGCTCGCCTACTCTGCCGTTTGCGGCACCGGGCTCGATACGATTCCACTCCCGGGTGACGTGAGTATCGAACAGATGGACAGAATGTACGCCGATGTCGCGTCACTGGCGACGAAGTGGAACAAGCCTTTGTCGGCGCGACTGCAGCCTGTTCCGAATAAGAAGCCCGGCGACAAGACTGACTTTCAGGATCCGTACCTCTTCAACACCACAATTCACCCGTTGCCCTGACACCGGCCGCAAGTCAGGAACGGATTGCCGGCATTCAGGCACCACCTGATTCCTGAACCCTGTGGCATTTGAACCAGCTTGATAGATCAAACGCATCCTCTTACATTCCGTCCTTGGATTCCAGTTGTCGTGCTACCTTCGGTGTGTGAACCTGAGACCTCGAACTGCGAGCTTCATCCTGTTTGCCGCCTTCGTTTCGGCCGCGTGTGCCCAAACACGCGTCCAGGCTGATCCCGACAACGGCGTAACCCGTGACCTCGATCCTGAGATAGCAGCGCAGGTCTATAGCATCAAGGCGATCGACAACCATGCCCACCCGGTCCTTCCACCGCCCAACGACAAGACCGACCGCGACTTCGACGCGCTCCCCGTGGACAATATGGAGCCCGAAACCGATGTTGTCGCCTGGCGACCCGACAATCCGCAGCTTCCCGCCGCATGGAAAGCGTTGTGGAACTTCGATGCTCTGCACGGCTTCCACCTCCCACTCGACTCTGAAGGCTTGAGGCGCCTCGAAGCCGCTCGCGATGCGGTGAAAGCGCGCGAAGGACTTCGCTACGACCAATGGGTTCTGGACCAGGCCGGCATCGGTGTCATGGTTGCCAATCGGGTCGCCATGGGGCCGGGCATAGAACAGCCGCGCTTTCGCTGGGTACCGTACGCCGATGCACTGTTGTTTCCGTTCGACACTTCAGCGCTTGCTGCCCAATCGCCAGACAAGAAGCTCTTTTTCCCTCTCGAAGATCGTCTCCGTGCTCGCTATCTCGAAGCTCTTGGTTTGAAATCCGTCCCGGCTTCGCTCCATGAATACCTCGCCCAGGTCGTGACGCCCACACTCGAGCATCAGCACGCAGACGGCGCAATCGCGGAGAAATTCGAGATCGCTTATCTGCGCTCATTCGACTTCTCCGATCCGTCCGAGCAAGAGGCAGCCCGAGTCTATGCAAAATGGGTCGGCAGGTCTTCCCCGGACTCTCTTGACTACAAGATCCTCCAGGACTTCCTTTTCCGCTACATTGCCGGTGAGTGCGGACGCCTTGGTATGGCTGTGCATCTGCACACGCTATCCGGCGGAGGTAGTTACTTCGGCATTGCCGGCGCCAATCCCATGCTTCTTGAACCGATCTTCAACGATCCGCGTTTGCGCCACACTAACTTTGTCCTTCTTCATGGAGGCTGGCCTTTCGTCCGCGAAGCGGGCTCACTACTCCAGAAGCCAAATGTCTACCTCGACCTCTCGCAGCAGTCCCTCGCGTTCCCGCCGCGGACACTGGCCACATGGCTCCGCGAGTGGCTTGAAACCTTCCCCGATAAAGTCCTCTACGGTACCGACGGCTACCCACTTTCTGAATCTTCAGGCTGGGAGGAGACCACCTGGATTGCCAACCGCAGCGCACGGCAGGCCATCGCTCTGGCATTGAGCGGTATGGTGCGGGACGGCGAAATCACCCGCCTTCGCGCCGCTGCGATTGCCGAAGAAGTTCTCCGTGGCACCGCCGCCAACCTCTACTCTGGCTCAAAATAAGCATATTAGTCAAGATTCTCTCTCCGTAATTATCCTTTGGTATCGGTCCGGCGTTTGCGTGTATCCACATATCGATCGCCCGCATCTCCGTAGGTGTAGAAAGTCATCCGAAGTTAAGGAAATAAGAAAATGAAGCACACGATTTTGCATCGCAGTTTTCTGTTCGCATCGGCTGCCGTTTTGGCAGGCGTTTTGGGCATAGCAGGTTGCCATCTGGCCCCTGCCGACGCTCAGGCATCGGTCTACAAGGCGCTCGACAGCAAAGATTTCGCGAGCGTCATGGTCTCCCAAAACCGAGAAACAGGCGTGATTACACTCACTGGAATCGTAGGCGCTGCCGATCGTAAATCCCGAGCCGAAGCCATTGCGAAGCAGGCCGCTCCCAGCTACACGATCGTTGACAATATCAGAGTGGATTCGTCAGGGTTATAGCCCGCATCCGGCCGCTTCGGGCTCGAATAGTGCCATCGTTCGTGTGCTAGCTCCTGATCTGCTTGGGGTTCTCTGCTTCAGGCGGCTGATGCCAGAGTATCGATAGGTGTACCATTGTCCACCAGGTTCGACGACACGCTTCTGGCTTGATTGCGATTGAAGCCTGACAGGATGGCCGAGGTCAGCCCGCGCCGGTGAAATCGCACACCAGCACGGTCAGGTCGTCATCCTGCAACTTGGCCCAGTTCTGCGTGGATGCAATGAGACTGTCAGCGGCCTCATTCGACGTCATTCCGCTCGTCCCTCGGAGCGCGGCGAGCAGCGACTCTTCGCCGAACAGCCTGCCCTCGGTATTCCGCGCCTCGACCAGGCCATCGGTATACATCACCAGGCGATCCCCGATCTCAAGAGGCAAAGCCCTGTCGGAATATTCCGCGGTGTCCGATGCTGCCAGCAGAAGTCCGTTTTCCGCAATCTCTATCACCTTTCCCTGCCGCAGAAGCAGCATGGATGGATGCCCCGCGGCCGCATAGCGCAGCTGGCGCGTCTGCGCGTCGAGATACACATAGGCCGCGGTCACGAATTGTCCCTGCGTGTTGCCGCAGAGCGCGGCATTCATGCCGGCCAGCAGCTGGGCGGGATGCGCCGCGTTGTTGCGCTGTGAGATCGCGGCCATCTTGACCATCGAAGCGATCAACGCGGCCGGGACGCCGTGCCCTGAAACATCGGCAATGAAGAGCCCCGTCTGACGATCGCCTGCCACAAGAAAGTCATACAGATCGCCTGCGACGGCGGTCATGGGAACGTATCGCGCCGCTACGCTAAAGTCGGTTGAGACGGGGAAGTCTCCGGGCAAAATTGAGAGCTGGATGCGGCGTGCCAGTTCCAGTTCCGATTGAATCTCTCCCAATTCCACGTCCCGCTCCAGCGTGCGGCGTGCGGTCACGAATCCCAGACAACCGAGCAGAACTGCGAACCCGTAGGGCTCAACTATCGAATTGGTCCAGATCTCGCCCACGATGTTGTCCCAAAGGGCCAGCGCCACAAAACACAGCACGCCAATGCGCACCACCGCGAAATCGCGATCTTGCTTTGACTTTTTGCCGATCGATCGCGCCAGCAGGATCCATAAGACTGCTGTCACCATGGCTCCGTTGATGGCGTCAAAAACGCGCAGTCGGCCGAATGCAATGACTCCCAGAAAAAGCAGGAAGAATGCGAGATTGATCGCATGCCCAATCCGGGTTAGCCGGGGGCCACGCCCCAGAAATCCAGCTGCGCGAAAGAACATGAAGGCTGGAATCGGAATCAGGAATGAGATGGCCGCGCGCAACCGGTCGTAGATCAGGCTGCCATGGAAATCGATGCGCAGCACGTGCGTCTGCATCCACATCCGCAGGCCGTACAGCCCGGCAAAGACGGCCATCCATAAGAGCAGGGCATCGAAACGCCTGCGCAGAGCACAGAAGGCCGTGGAAACCATGGCCACAGTCAGAAACGCCGAGCCCAGAAACAGGAATGGCTCATCGCGGTGAAAGGCCCGCAAAACATCGTCCGCGGTAAGCTGTGCGTCAATCAGAAGCATTGCAGGGAATGGTATAACATTGCGTCCGGTTCATGACACCGGGCCATGCAGCATGAGGCCGATTGGAACAAAGCCGGCCAGAGTCGTATGACACGTTCGGGAATCAGGTGATTGTTGCGCCAGATGAGGGCCCATACCGGCAGTCTGAGGAGGATTAGAAGAATGCTATCCCCTGGGCGCTATGGGGGACCATACATCGCGTGGAAAAACAGTCAATAAATGCCTGGAATCAGCCGCTTTGTGCTGCGGCAATAGTCCTCGTAATCGGTTCCAAAGCTGAGGCGAAGCGCATTCTCTTCGACATGAATGCGATACAACACAGCCAGCGTCGGCGGAACGAGGACAACGGCAAAGCAGGCCCAGGTGCGTGAGTGAAGGGCAAAAGCCAGGAAAATCATTTCCAGACCGAGATAGGAAGGATGCCGGACAAGTCTATAGAGCCCATTTCGCTGCAATCTCTGCCCGGCGCGCGTGGCCACGTTCGCGCTGAAGGCGCTGCCCAGCGTAGCGATTGCCTGGGCACGAACTCCCAAGCCAAAAATCAAAATCCCCAGGGCCACAGGCCGCAGCCAGCTATAACTCCCCGGCATGTCGATGGGGAAGAATTTGTGCATCCATCCGACTATATTGAGACATGCGAAAATGACAATCCAGAGAATGATCTGCGTTCCGCGATCATGTATCTTGCCTTGGCCCCGGCCCGTTGTTGTGATCAGGGCGATTAGGATTTCCCCCCCGGCCCATAGGGCTGCAAGCGAATTATAAAAGAGTTCGAGATTCATACCAATCCTCCTGTGACGCTAAGAAAAGAATGCGCCGGATCTCCAGGGGAAAACAGTAGCCGCTATCATTGATGAGAGATGACAGGTATCACCATGACACCTGTCATGCGTTCCGTATGACAGGTCTGGCTACCAGGACAGCCTTGTCAGGGGGGATGATGAAGGTATGAGCGAAAGGCGGCCTCACGCATCCGAACGAAACACGGCAGGCTGGGGCACGCACATCATCGACTCGATGGTTGAGTTTATCCGGGGCCGCTGGATCGTGCGCTGGGTCGCGTTGCTATATTCCCTATATTTCATTGTCAAACCTGCGTACGGGCACTCTCTTGCAGTCTGGCTGGAATTTGCAGCTCTTTATGCGACCTTCCTCATTCTTTACTTTCTCGCCGCGGAGCTTACTGGACGCGGGAAGAAAGTCGCGTTTGTGTTGTTCTTCCTTTTTGCCTTTCTCTACTACTCGCGTAGTGAAGAAGCCTATGGAGTGTTTGTTTACCCCTTCGCAATGCTTTGCCTTTTCGTCACCGGGTTGCGCACTCTGTTCCTGGTGCTGATCGCGATGATGGCCGGAGTTGTAGCGGAGACCCGATACCTCGGTCATCCTTTTGGCACGGCCGAAAACGTCTTCTTCATCACTGTGATTTTTGGACTGAGTAACTATGCGTTCGCCCAGCAGGCACGGGCCAATGCTCTCTTGGAGCGAGCGAATTCTGAGATCGAGCGTCTCTCCAAGGAAGCGGAACGCGAGCGCATCGCGCGCGACCTGCACGACCTGCTTGGCCATACCCTGACCATTATTACTGTGAAGCTAGATCTCGCCCGCCGGCTCCTGTCTCACGAGTTCCAGTCCCGCGACTCGAACAGCGATCCGAATAGCGGCTTGGTCCATGCGCGAAACGAAATTGTCGAAGCGGAGCAAACTGCTCGCAATGCCCTCGCCGAAGTAAGAGAAGCCGTGTCCGGCTACCGCGCCGAAGGTCTTGCCGCAGAGATCAATCGCGCCAGGCGAAGCTTGATTTCCGCCGATGTCAAACTAACCACAACCCTCGCTCCTGTGAGTCTCTCACCGAACCAGGCCAACGTGCTCTGCCTCGCCCTGCGCGAGGCCGTCACGAACATCGTCCGACATGCGCACGCAAGCATCTGTCACCTGGCGCTCGTCGAAGAGAACAAGACGGTTCATTTCACAATTGAGGACAATGGGCTCGGTGGGCAGATTCGCGAAGGCAACGGTCTGCGCGGCATGCGAGAGCGGGTTCAATCCATCGCCGGGGCCTTGAAGCTGACAGGTTCGACAAATGGAGGGACAAGCCTTGTGATCTCCGTGCCGCTGGAGCGCGAGTCAACGGCACAACCGGCGTCACAGATTGCGGGAGAGGGGGATAGCCTTTGACGCAAAAGATGACGCAAAGGATACGCGTGGTGCTCGCCGAAGACCAAAGCATGTTGCGGGGCGCACTCGCCACGCTGCTCTCTATCGAACCCGATATTGAGGTGCTGGGGTCTTATTCCGATGGGGAGCAGGCACTTCAGGCCGTCGGAAAACACAAGCCGGAAGTTTTGGTAACCGACATTGAGATGCCGAAGATGAGTGGACTCGAGCTCACCGCCCGCGTAAAAGAGCTTTACCCGGAAACGCGCGTCCTGATCCTGACAACCTTCGCGCGTCCCGGATACTTGCGGCGAGCTCTGGACGCAGGAGCATCTGGATATCTTCTCAAGGATCGGCCCTCTGAAGAACTTGCCGACGCGGTCCGGGGAGTCACCCGCGGGACTCGCATCGTGGATCCGCAATTGGCCTCGCAGATATGGAGCACGGAAAAAGACCCGCTCACCGACAGAGAACGTCTGATTCTGCGTCGCGCTGGCGACGGTGAGACGACCGCCGAGTTGGCGCATTCACTCCGACTGACAGAGGGCACCGTACGCAACTACCTTTCCGAGGCCATCTCCAAATTGCACGCTTCCAACCGGTTTGAAGCGGCCCGGATTGCGCGTAATAATGGATGGCTTTAAGGTGCGATTCCAGCCATAGCTCGAATGCAACCTCTATTTCTTCATAAAGTACTTACTCGCCGGTTACTTGAGGCGAGTGCCGTTGTTACGGTCGTTAATTGACCCGAAGCCGAGCGTGTGTTGTTCTCAAGGTGTTCGACTTAGATAATTTGTGTGTGATGAAGGGGTTAACACGCACCCCGTTGCTGGGCTTTTAGTTCTTGAGCTGCATTATTGCAGCTGGCGGTTGAAGACTTAGCTTGAGTGTTATCGCGCAGCCCAAAGAAGTAATTTGGGTCTGAAAGGGCGAAGCTGTACTTGGATTCAAACCCAATAAGCAAGTATTTCTATTTATCACCTGAGGGGCCCTATCTTGATTCAGCATGGCGACATCGAGGGAAATGACGCTGGTTGGTATGCCGTGTGGACACGATCGAGGCAGGAGAAGGCCTCAGCCAAGATGCTGGACACCCTGGGTGTCGAGCACTACCTGCCGTTGAAGACAGAGATCCGAAAATGGAGTGACAGAAGGCAGATGGTAGAAGTGCCGCTGTTCAGCGGATATCTGTTTGTCAACATGAACCTTATGAGGCAAAGTAAGCTCGAGGTTCTAAAGGTTCCTGGTATCGTCGCTTTTGTCGGAAATCGAACCGGCCCCTTACCAATTTCGCCTAAACAGATCGAAGATATCCGCAGGGTGCTTGCGGCAGGAACTTCCTGTTTCGTGAAGCCCCTCTTCAAAGAGGGTGATCTCGTCCGGGTGTGCCGGGGTGCGCTTGCAGGGGTTGAAGGCAGGCTGGTCCGCGTCAACTCAGACTCTCAGCTTTTGATATCGGTGGATATGATTCGTCAGTCCTTGGCAGTCAATATCTCCTCGGAAGACGTCGAGCGTGTTGAGGGTGACTGCGCTCGGGCGTTAGGCCTTGAACGGCCAACTGCTGCCTAGTCGACCTACGGCTCGGGAGAATTCAAAAGCAGAGAAATGAGTAAGAAGAGCGCTCGAAAAGCGATCGAGCCTCCGACTTGTACGCGTCCTCAATAATGGGACGCATTCCATTACTTTCGTCATCTTCCGCTCTAGTCATTGCCCCCACAATGGCGACCGAACGTTACTGCCATACCGAGGAACAGGGCAATGGGTTCAGCAAAGCTAAGCAGCTCACTAAGACCGCAGGCTGTGCCGGCGGCTAGCAGGGAACTAGAGCGCCCCCATGCGCAGTTTGAGATAACAGTCGGGCTGCTCGAACGAGCCGCTGACTTAATTACCGCAATGGCAGCGTCGTTGTTGGCCTATTTTTCCTACACATCCTTAGGGGTTGGCAAGCACCTTCAATATTCCGCCACTACCGTCCTTACGGTGGCTTTCCTGTTCGCTGTCACTCTAGTTGTGATGCTGGACCAAGAGGGCGGCTATGAGCGAACCAACAGCTTGCTGCGAATCCGGGAAACCGAACGCCTTCTTCGAGTTTCGACGCGGGTCTTTGGGGTCTTATTGGCTGTTACCTTCTTCCTCTCCTTCGGATATTCACGCTGGGTGGTTGGGCTGGCGGCTCTCTATGTTCCACTATTTCTCTTCATCGAAAAACAGCTCGTTTTCTCCGCCATCCGGCAATTACACAGCCGCGGGTACGGTTTGGAAAATGTGCTGGTATATGGTGCAGGCTATACCGGACGCCAAGTGTTTTCCGCTCTTGTCTCTTCGCCGAAGATGGGATTAAATCCGGTCGCCATTGTCGATGACAACAAAGATCTGGAAGGTCAGGAGATTTTTGTATACGGATATAAGCGCACACGCTCGGCTCGGGTTAGCGCAGGCGTCACGACCAGCGAGTTAATCCGGAAGTGGAGCGTAAGCCTTGTTGTGGTCGCGATACCTTCCTTGTCTGCTGAGCGCCTGAACGAGATCGCAGCCGCAGCCTTCGCGGTTCGCGCCAATGTTGCCTTCGTCCCTCAGTTGTCGTTCGGTGCGGAAGCGCCGATCGACTACGTGGATCTCGACGGCGTCCTCATCGCCTCTCTGGGACAGCAGCACCGCAACCGCTTGTATGATGCCACGAAACGCGCATTCGATTTTATGGGTGCACTTATACTGCTCGTTTGCACGTTGCCGATTTGTGCCGTCCTCTCCATCTTGATCCGTCTGGACTCCAAGGGCTCGGTGATTTTCCATCAAACGCGAGTTGGTCGGGGAGGGAAGCTTTTCGAGCTTTACAAATTCCGGTCTATGCATGTGGATGTGCCAAAGTTTGGCCTGCACCCAGCCGACATTCACGACCCGCGGATTACGCGCGTCGGTCGCTGGTTGCGCCGGACGAGCCTTGATGAGTTGCCGCAGCTTTTCAACGTTTTGAAGGGCGATATGTCATTAGTTGGTCCACGGCCAGAGATGCCGTTCATTGTCGAACTCTACAATGCCCGCCATCGGCAGAGGTTGACAGTAATGCCTGGCCTTACCGGAATCTGGCAATTAAGCGCAGACCGCGCATTCCTGATACACGAAAACATTCAGTACGACCTGTATTACATTCGCCATCGCAACCTTTTTATGGATTTAGCAATCCTTCTCCACACGGTCATGTTTGCTGCAAAGGGCGTGTAGAACGCGAATTGAAATAATTGGTTGCAGCGATGCGGAGAGTTTGCCTGTCGCACAGATTGCGATTGTTGTCTGGGACAAAGGAAAGCTCAACCGTCACCATTCGCCCTAATTGTCGCAGCCGGTTGGCATGTTAGAGCTTACAAAACAGTCTTTGAAATGGTTGGAGTTTGAAATGAAATTCTCACTCATCGCATTAGCAGGGTTAATGGCGACAACGGCGATTACAACGACTGCTCAAAGCAACGCCGTTGGCGCCGCAACCCCGGGCGCGGCCTCGATTGCTTCAGCCGCTCCGGACGCTGCATCGGGACTTCACGAACGAAATCCACGCTATCGCCTGCGAAAGGGCGACACCTTCGATTTGGAATTGGCATTCTCGCCGGAGCTCAATCAGACCATCGCTGTGCAGCCCGATGGTTACGTGACACTGAAGGGCATTGGGTCGATTTATGTTGAGGGCCAGACCGTTCCGGAGTTGACGGAATCTTTGAGGGAAGCGTACGCAAAGACCCTGCACGATCCCGTTATCACAATCGCGCTGAAGAGCTTCGAGATGCCCTACTTCATCGCCGCAGGCCAGGTCTCCAAACCGGGCAAGTACGACCTCCGCAGTGATCTCACGGTTACAGAGGCGGTCGCGATCGCAGGTGGTTTTAATGATAAGGCGAAGCATTCGCAGGTGGTGTTATTTCGCCCGGTGCAGACCGGTGGGTACGAGGCCAAACTTATCAATATCAAGAAGCTGCTCGCTTCGCGCCAGCTGTCCGAAGATATAGAACTCCAGCCTGGAGACATGATCTATGTGCCGCAAAGCGCGTTTTCGAGGATTCGTCCCTTCTTACCGACATCAAGCATGGGCGCTTACCTTGGCTCAGGCATCTTTTAAGAATTTGAGGGAATGAAACAACATGAGTACCGAAGAACTCGTAATCGATCCAAGAGTCCGGCAAACGCTGCCAACGTTGCGCGACACCCTCGCTGTGCTGTTTCGCCAGCGGCGCGCCATGCTGATCGCGTTTTGCGCGGTGGTAGCTGCGGTAGTCGTCTCCGGCCTATGGACTCCGAAATATGAGGCCCAGATGAAGATCCTGGTCCTTCGGCAGCGGTCGGACGCGGTTGTCAGCTCATCCGCGAATGCTCCTTCCGAGTACAGCAGCGATCAGATAAGCGAGGAGGATCTCAACTCCGAAGTCGAGCTGCTCAATAGCGAAGATCTTTTGCGCACGGTCGTTCTAAGGGTTGGGCTCGGCGGAAAGTCTGGTTCGGCCGGAGATGTCAACCGCGAGGTCGCGATCGCGAAAGCAGTACGAGAGTTAGGATCGGATTTAAAGATTGAACCGCTGCGCAAAACCAATGTGATCTCTGTGCACTATCAAGCGCGCAATCCAGAGTTTGCTGCAAAAGTCCTTCAAACACTGGCTGCGGCTTACATGGAAAAACATCAGGAGATTCATCGCTCATCCGATGAGTTTAAGTTTTTCGATCAACAGACCGAGCGATATAAACAAGGATTGGACCAGGCGCAAAAGAAACTGACGGACTTCAGCAAAGGAACGGGTGTCGTCTCCGCCGATCTCGAACGCGATTCCGCACTGCGGCAGGCCAATGAATTCGACTCGACCGCGCGGCAGACTCAGGCGGCTATTCGTGAGTGCGAACATCGCGTTCAGGCGCTCCAGACTCAGCTCGTCGGTATGCAGCCCAGAATGACGACGGTGGTGCGCACTTCGGACAATCCCCAACTTCTTCAGCAGTTGAAATCGACCCTCTTGAACCTGGAGTTGAAGAGGACTGAACTCCTGACCAAATACGAGCCGGGTTATCGACTGGTCCAAGAAGTGGATCAACAAATTACCGAGACAAAGAGTGCCATCAGCGATGAAGAGAGTAAGCCAATTCGCGAGGAGTCTTCGGACCGGGATCCGGACTACCAGTGGGTCCGGACCGAGCTGACTAAGGCCCAGGCCGACCTCAGTGGTCTCAAGGCACGCGCAGCGTCAGCAGCTTCCACGGCCGCGGCATATCATGAAGCGGCCGAACGCATCGACCAGAATGGCCTGGTGCAACAGGATCTTCTGCGGGCTGCAAAAACGCAGGAAGAGAATTATCTCCTGTATGTCCACAAACGGGAGGAGGCGCGCATCAGCGACGCGCTCGACAAGCGCGGCATCTTGAATGTCGCTCTGGCTGAGAAACCCGTCGTCCCGGCGCTTCCAAGCCGAACTCTGCTCGGCGTGAGCTTGCTCACTTTGCTGTTGGCAAGCATGGTCAGTGTTTCCGCGGCATTTGTCTTTGATTTTATGGATTCATCGTTCCGCACCCCGGATGAGTTGGCTAACTATCTGGGCGTACCAGTGTTACTTGCACTCAACAAGGGCGGAGAGTAAGCCGATGGTAATGGAACATTTCGGATTTCGTGAAGACCCGTTCGGGGCTACGCCGGACCCGCGATGCTTGTATCCAAGCAACACGCACCGCGAGGCTCTGGCGTCGTTACAGTATGCGTTCTTCAGCAATCGAGGTTTTACCTCCCTTATCGCGCCGCCAGGCATGGGGAAAACAACGCTGCTGATTCGATTCCTTGAAGACGTTCGCAACTCAGCCAGAACCGCATTTCTCTTCGATATCGACTCTCAGTGCGAACCGCGTGAGCTGGTTCGTCACATCTTGCGAGACCTCGGAATTGCGCCCGGATCTACCGCCGCCGACTTGCACGCCCAATTTAATCGAGTGCTAGTCGAAGAGGCACGGGCTGGCCGAACAGTTGTTGTCGTGATCGATGAGGCGCAGAACCTGTCTGATGGTGCATTGGAGATGGTTCGCCTGCTCACCAACTTTGAAACGCCGCAGACCAAACTGATGCAAATCGTTCTCGCTGGACAGCCGCTGCTGGCCGAGAAGCTGAGAAAGCCTTCCCTCGAACAGCTTCGGCAGCGAATCTCGACCATGTGCCACCTCGAACCGCTTACTGAAAAACAGATAGATGCATATATTCAACACCGGCTCAAGTCGGCAGGCTATACGGGCACGCAGTTATTTACGAGAGACGCGCTCAGTCTCATTGCGCGTGCAAGCCAGGGCATTCCTCGCAATATTAACAACATTTGTTTTAATGCGCTCTCAATTTGCTGCGCCTTGCGATGCCATGCAGTCGAGGAAAGCATGGTCGCGGAGGCAATTGGAGACTTGCAAATGTTGCCAGATTCCACGACTGCTTCTGCGGCGCTTCGGCTTCCGGTGGTTGTTCAGGCTCACGACGAGCCTGCGCAGGCAAATCGTCAGCGTTGGTTTGTACCGATTCTGACACCAACAGCCGCGGCAATAGCAGTCGGAAGTTTGCTTGGGATACTCACCGTCGCAGGAGCTCTTGCGCCCCGGTCTCACCAGGCAGTCCGCGCAAGCGCGGTGAGTTCCACGCATCCTCCCGCTCAACCCTCTTCCCCGGTTCCGAACCCAGCGCCCTTTCACGTGATCGCCGGAGCCGATCAGACGCTTCGCGATATCTCGATTCAATATCTTGGAACCTTCGATGAGGAGCGTCTCTCGCAAATACGGAACCTGAATCCGCTGCTAAGCGACCCGGATCATATTGAGGCGGGGCGAACAATCTGGCTTCCTGGTCCACGGGTAAGCTCGGTGTCCAAAAGTCCAACCTTTCTGGCTAAAGCGGGGAATCTACCATGAGTCGAAACTTCGAGTTACTATCTCAGATCGCGCCTGAGCACCAAGCAGGCCCGGCTGGATATGCGCCCCGTAGTACAACTGAACACGCTGTCGAGGACAAGGCTGCGCCGAGCCTGGCCGGGGATGCCTCCGACGAGGAGATACGACGATTTGTCCGAAGCTTTTTTCTGTCACGCAATGGACATGCGCAAAGGCAAGTCATGTTCTGTGGTGTGGACGTCGAGAACGGGAGCAGTTCTGTCTGTGCGAGGGCGGCTCGAATTCTCGCTGCCAGCAGCTCGCAGGGAGTCTGTGTAGTCGACGCCAATCTTCGGTCGCCCCGGTTGTCAAGCATGTTCGGGGTCAATCGAAAGGTAGTATTCTTCGAGAAGCCTGCTTCCCTGCGCGAACAATGCGCGCAGGTTGGCAAGAACTTGTGGCTGGCTGGAATTGGGTTTTTGGCCGACGAA
>JBEKVS010000009.1:0-38764 GCA_049513795.1 Occallatibacter sp.
GCTGCTCTGCGCCTCGCAAATTGGCTATCAGAATTTGTGCCAGCTCATCACTCGCTTCAAGATGCGTGAGCCAGATAAAGCCGAAGGCGCGGCGACTCTCGACGATCTTGAAGAATTTTCGGCCGGACTTATCTGCCTCACCGGCGGCGACGAAGGCCCGTTCGCAGCCACGCTAGCCGGTATAGGCCATAAGGAAGCTCGCAAGTTAGCCGACAGACTAACTTCTATCTATGGCCGAGGGAATGCATACATCGAATTACAGCGCCACGGCTTACGCGAAGAAGAATGCCGCAACCAATCTTTGATCAGTCTCGCGTCGTCTCTTAACTTGCCCGTCATCGCCACCAATGGCGTCCGCTACGCCACCGAAAAAGATCGCGAAATCCTCGACGTGCTCACCTCGATTCGACACCATACCTCGCTCGACCAGGCAGGTCGCCTGCTTTCATCCAACAACTCTCGACATCTCCGCTGCATGCAATGCCTTTTCGCAGACATTCCCGAGGCCATTGCCAATACGCGGCTAGTGAGTGACCGGCTCGAATTCACGCTCGACAATCTGGGATATGAGTTTCCCCACTACCCCGTGCCCGAGGGCGAAACCATGGACAGCTTTCTCGCCCGGCGCGTCGAGGAAGGCGTGTACAAGCGCTATGGTTCATCCGCCAAACATAATTTATTGCCCAAGGCGCGCACCCAGGTCGAGCACGAGCTCAAGCTCATCGCCAAGCTCGGCTTTGCCGGCTACTTCCTCATCGTGTGGGATCTAATCCGCTTCTGCCAGCAGCACGGAATCCTGGCCCAGGGCCGCGGTTCGGCGGCCAACTCCGCCGTCTGCTACGCGCTCGAGATCACTGCCGTCGATCCGGTGGGGATGGAGCTGCTCTTCGAGCGCTTCCTGAACGAGAACCGCGGCGAATGGCCGGACATCGACATCGATTTGCCCTCCGGCGATCAGCGTGAATCGGTGATCCAGCATGTGTACGAGCGATACGGACAACTCGGCTCCGCCATGACCGCGAACGTGATCAGCTATCGCGGCCGCTCAGCCGCTCGTGAAGTCGGCAAGGCGCTCGGTTTCACGGAAGATCAGTTGGCGAGGCTCTCGGGCCTGGTGGGCCACTGGGAGTGGCGCGGCGCGAATGACACCCTGGCGCGCCATTTTGAGCAAGCCGGCTTTGACGCACGCCATCCGCGCATAGCGCATTATCTCGACCTGTGCATGCGCATGCAAAATCTGCCTCGTCATCTTGGCCAGCACTCCGGCGGCATGGTCATCTGCGCCGGCATGCTGAACCGCGTCGTCCCGCTCGAACGCGCCTCCATGCCTGGCCGCACAGTCATTCAATGGGACAAGGAAGATTGCGCTGACATGGGCCTCATCAAGGTCGACCTGCTCGGCCTGGGCATGATGGCCGTGCTGCAGGATTCCATTGAGCTCATTCCGCGCCACTATAAAAAAGAGATCGATCTCGCCACATTGCCCGAAGATCCGCTTGTCTATGAGACGCTGTGCAAGGCCGATACCGTGGGCATGTTTCAGGTGGAGAGCCGCGCGCAGATGGCTTCCATTCCGCACAATAAGCCGGTGCGTTTTTATGATTTAGTTGTGCAGGTAGCTATCATCCGTCCCGGTCCGATCGTAGGCAAGATGATGCAGCCTTACATCCGCCGCCGTCAGAATAAAGAGGAAGTCACCTATCCGCATCCCTCGCTTGAACCGGTGCTCAAACGCACTCTAGGCGTACCGCTGTTTCAGGAACAGCTTTTGCGCATGGCCATGACTGTGGCCAGTTTTTCAGGAGCAGAGGCCGAAGAGCTGCGACGCGCCGTCGGCATGCGACGATCGATGCAGCGCATGAAAGATCTCGAAGGCCGCCTGCGCGACGGCATGACGCGCAATGGCATCGGCACTGAAGCGCAGGACAACATCGTGCAGGGGATTTCGTCCTTCGCCATGTATGGATTTCCTGAGTCGCACGCCGCCAGCTTTGCACTCATCGCCTACGCATCGGCCTACTTGAAGGTCCACTACCTTGCTGCATTCACATGCGGCCTGCTCAACAACCAGCCCATGGGTTTCTACTCACCAGCAGTGCTTATCAAAGATGCGCAGCGCCACGGCTTGCGTGTGCGGCCGATCGATGTCCAGCGTTCAAGCTGGCTTTGCTCCCTCGAAGATGCGAGTGAAATGGAAAACGCGAAGGACGTAAAGGGCACGGGCTTCAGCCCGCACATCAATTCTGCCAATGAATCTCTGGCCTTAGCCCATGATGGATGCTTTTCGGCTCCCTCCAACGAAACCCAGCCCAACCCATCTCTACGCATCGGCCTTAACTATGTGAAAGGCCTGCGCCAGACCTCAGCCGAGGCTCTTCTCGCCGAGCGCAGCAGCCACGGCCCTTTCGCGTCTGTCGATCAGTTAGCCGCACGCGTACCGCAGCTGAATCGCAAGGAACTCGTCGCACTGGCCAGTGTCGGAGCTCTCAATCCCCTCGGCCATGTCGAGCATCGCCGCGACGCACTCTGGCAAGTAGAGCAGGCCGGCCGGCCCGTCGGCCCTTTGCTGCGCGCGTCTGTGCCCCTGCAAGCCGATGTACCCAATCCATTGCGAAAGATGACAGCCGACGAGCGCCTGGCCGCCGACTATGCCGGAACCGGCATTACGATTGGCTCTCATCCCATGGCATGGCAGCGGACCGCCCTCCATCGCCAGGGCTTTCTTTCCGCGCGCGAACTCGAAGACGGCCGCAGCGAGGCCTATGTCAAGATCGCCGGCCGCATCATCTGCCGCCAGCGGCCAGGCACCGCCAAAGGCTTTGTCTTTCTCTCGCTCGAAGACGAAACCGGCATCGCCAACATCATCGTCACGCCCGATGTGTTCGAGCAGAACCGCCTCATCCTCACTCGCAGCCGTTTTCTCTCCATCGCCGGAAGACTGCAGAACCAGGAAGGAGTGGTGCACGTCAAGGCGCAGCAGATGGAGCCATTCACGCTGCAGATGGATCAAGCCAAAGGCGATCTGGGACGCATGTGGAGATAACCTTCCCGCCTATCCCAAACCCGGAAAATCTACCACCATTCCATCAAGCGCCCTGAAGCCACTTTGGCGCTGCTCGCCGGTTTAGGCGTGCGCAACAGTAACACCGGACACGCAACCAGCTTCATCACCTTTTCGGCTATCGACCCAAACACCAGAGGATGCCAGCCTGTAAGACCATGCGTCGAAATCACAACCATATCGGCATTCTCGTGTTCCACCGCTTCCAGAATGGCACTGGCCACGTCGTCCCCAACTTCAACGCTCGATGCCACCTTGATTCCCCGCCCAGTCAGATCCTTGATGACTGCAGCAAAATGGCGCTCGGCCTCTTTGCGAGCCTCTTCCAGAAACTTCTCCTCCGGAATGAAATCCGGGAGAGTCGTCGACGGAAACATGGGAATCACGTGCACAAGATGAATGGCCGCGCCAAAATGCTGCGCCAAATCCGCCGCCGACTCAAGGGCTGCGCGGGACGACGGACTAAAATCAACCGGCACCAGAATTTTGGTGGGAATGGTACTGAAGGCATTTGTTTCGGGCATTACTTCTCCTCGCCGTTCACGCGTCGATACGGCCTATGATTTCGCCCTTAATCATAGCAAGCCTTGCGCCCGACTATGCGTGACAACCAACACACGGCACGCCCATGCCCTGCCCTGCGAATCACACGCCAAAGCTTCGTACCACACCAACTCAAAATCGCACTCTCACATCTTTCCAGGCACCGGCTCAGCTTTCTCTTGATGCACAGGACGAAGAAAAAGCCATCTCCCCATGTTCCATCTCTCCAAAAACCACCCCCTGATGAATAGAAATTCGCAGTTCCGCGGAATCAGAACCAGAACTGTCTCCGCTATAAGAACCAGATCGCTGCTCAGGGATGCGTGTTCAAGGTAGGCGATAGAGAGCCTCACCTTATCTGGAATCATCATCGTCTTGTAGTAGAGCGTCTGGTCGACGACCCGTGACAGACACTCCTCCTCGCGGCAGTACTTGATCGTCGCCGGATCGGTTAGCCCGGGCCGCACGGCAAGCAATCGCGTGTACGCTTCTTCGAATCCTTCTATTAGATCGGGAACCACCGGCCGTGGCCCGACCAGGCTCATATCGCCGCGCAAGACATTCCAGAGCTGCGGCAGTTCGTCCACCTTGAAGCGGCGCAGCCATCGCCCTGCGCGCGTTACCCGCGAGTCATCGCCTAGCGTAAAGCTGGGCCCCGCGCCACCGACGCGCATGGTTCTCAGCTTCCAGATGCGAAAACGGCTGAAACCACGTCCCACCCGGGTCTGGAAAAAGAGCACGGGCCCTCGAGAGTCCATCCTGATTACGATTGCAGCCAATACCAGAAACGGCAATGACAAAGCGAGTAGACAGCCTGCCAGGGCAATATCTACAGTGCGCTTGAGCACAAACCCTCCCAATGGCGGCAATCCTCTCGATTCAAAAGCCGAATCGAAGACGCGCCAAGGAGCCGTGTTCAGCAGCGCGGGGACGATCGCTTTCAAGAAGCGCTCGCGGGCAGTCTCTGCCCCTGTTCCGTATCACTGCTGCACCCGATCTCCCCATGCTTACGCACAGAATTCCTCTCTGGGAGTTCCGCTGGAGTGAATAAGGGTCAGTGGTTTGATCAGACCGCACTGAGTTGAAACCGGTCAATGTGGAAGCCTGAGGAAAACCGCAATTTTCAATTACCTTAGGGTCTAGTACCAGAGCTGAACAGCTCTTCGATTCTCAATAGCTTCCTCGCTCAATTCGCTCTTGACAAGTGGTTTCGAGTCGTTCCCCAGGGCGACAATAGAATGCAATGAGCATGCGCAGTGCGCCCCCGCGGCAAACCGATGCCGGCCACTCCGGACCCAACACCCGCAGGGCATTCCTGCGCGGCGCCGTGTGTGCCGCTGCCGCTGCGGCTTCCGGTCAGGCATGGCCGGTTCAGGCGACGCCGCAAACCGCGCATGACTCCCACCAAACCGCGGCAGGCGCCTTCCTCAACTCGTCCCTCGCGTCTGACTACCGCCTCGAGATAGCCGAAATCGAGTGGGAGCTTTCGCCGCGCAAGAAGGTGCGCACTGCAGCCTACAATGGCCAGGTTCCCGGCCAGCTTCTGCGCCTGCGGGAAGGCGTCCCAACGTCGATCCAGATCGTCAATCGCCTCGATCACGCGGAGATCGTCCACTGGCACGGCCAATGGATAGCACCGGATGTAGATGGCTCCATGGAAGAGGGTTCGCCGATGATCGCGCCCGGCGGCCAGACGCATATCGCTTTCAATCCACGTCCGAGTGGATTGCATTGGTATCACACCCACGCGATGGCCAATCGCAACCTAAAGCACGGCCTCTACACGGGCCAGGTCGGCCCTCTTTACGTTGAACTGCGTACCAATCCCGGCCGCTTCGACGGAGAGCATTTTCTGCTTCTTCACGATTGGGAACCGTACTATTCACCCAGCGACGATGGCTCCCTGATGGTCCAATATGTCTCGAGCTCTATCAACGGCCGCCTGCTCGGCCACGACGAGCCGATCCAAGTCCGCCAGGGGCAGCAAATCCTCTTTCACATCGTCAACGCCAGCGCCACCGAGCAACATTGGCTCACGCTTCCGGGTCACCAATTTCAGGTGCTGGCTCTCGACGGAAGGCCCGTGCCGGCGCAGGCCCGAACGCAGGCCCTGCGCCTGGGACCGGCTGAGCGGATCAGCGCTGCGGTCATCATGGATTCGCCCGGCGTTTGGATTCTAGGCGAGCCGCGTGCGAGCTTTCGCAATGCCGGCATGGGCACAGTGATCGAATACGCCGGCCGCTCGGGGACGCCGGAGTTTACGCCGCCCGATCACCTGGAGTGGGACTATCGCGTCTTCGCCGATCAGGTGCCAGCAACTCGGAAGCCGGATGCGACTGTTCCGCTCGTCTTCAACTCACGCTTTCAAGGCCACGGAGCACTCGATCGCTGGACAATCAACGGCAAATCGTATCCCGAAAGCGGCCCATTTCTATTGCACGAAGGACTTCGCCACCGCCTGGTCTTTGACAATCGCAGCGTAGACGATCATCCCATTCATCTTCACCGCCACGCCTTTGAGCTGGTTTCCATCCGTGGAACACCCTTGAGCGGGATTCACAAGGACGTAGTCGTCGTCGAAGCGGGAACCGTTGTTGAGGCGGACTTGGTCGCCAACAACCCCGGTAACACCCTCTTCCACTGCCACCAGCAGGACCACATGGACTCAGGATTCATGGCCCTGTTTCGTTATGCGTGATCACGCTGCATGGTCGACTTCACGAAGGATTAAGCCAGTTCTCATACTTTAAGTAAACGGGCCGTCTAGAGTGCACTACCCCGGCGCCGAAGCCGCATATGTGGTGGCATCGCCAAAGCTCTAAGCCGGAGGAACTCAGCCTTGAGCCATTCCGATCTAATCCATCGATTGCACTGGCGGTGCGTTTTCCCTGCTGCATTCCTGGCGGCGTTTTACGCGGCCGTCCCCGTGGCGCATGCCCAGGGCAACTACGAAATCCAGGTTTACGGAGCCGAGACAGTCGCTCCGCGGAATACCATGGTTGAGCTACATTCCAACTTTACCCTCGACGGCCAGCGCGGATACGTCAATGGCGCTGCGCCCACCGAGCACGCCGAGCATGAAACCCTGGAAATCACGCAAGGCATCAACGACTGGTCTGAAGTTGGCTTCTACGTCTTCACCAGCGAGCAGAGTGGCCTGGGCGTGCAATGGGTGGGCGACCACATTCGTCCCAGGGTTCGCGTCCCAGAGAAGTGGCGCTGGCCGGTGGGTGTCAGCCTCTCCACCGAAGTGGGCTATCAACGCGCGCTTTTTTCGGCCGACACCTGGACCTGGGAGATTCGCCCCATCGTGGATAAATCCACCGGTCGCTGGTATTTTGCCGTCAATCCAGCGCTGGAGCGGACCTGGCATGGCCCCGACGTCAACCTCGGCATCGGCTTTTCACCCGCTGCGAAGATCAGTTACGACTTCACCAAGAAGATCACCGGCGGCTTCGAGTACTACGCAGATTACGGCAGCATCACCCACATCGCCAGCCTGCATAACCAGCAGCAGCAGCTTTTCCCGGCCATCGACCTGAATGTCAGTCCAAATTGGGAGATCAATTTTGGGGTGGGCATCGGTGCCACGGCGGCCACCGACCACTGGATCATTAAAGGCATCCTCGGCCGCCGCTTCAACTGGGGCCGTGGAAAGACCACAATGTGAGCTGCTAACTCCTTGGTGGGCAACCCATCGCGACTTACTGACGCTCCGCCGTCAGGTAGACAACCACCGCGCCAACCAGAGCCGCCGTCGCCAGTACGGGAATCAGCACAACGAGGCTGCCGAACGAATTGAGCCAGGCCGACGGGTTCAGCGAGTCGGAATGCAATGCCGCGCTCCCCGCCTGGCTCAGCCCCTCCAGCCAGCGCAAGCCATTTCTTGCCTGGCTGATCGCTATGACGGCAGCAACGGCCAGCGCGATCGACAACGCGAATATATATGCCCCGACAATGGGCTTGCTTACCCGCTCGATGGCCGCGTTGCGGCGGCGCAGCTGCGCCCTCCACCAGATGGCTCCCGGTGCGGGTAGCCTGGCCTCCGCAGAAGCCGCGGTGCGCGACTGCTGAAAGGCCTGCGTCACGACCAGCAACTCAGCGCAGGATCGGCATCCATCCAGGTGCGTGCGCAACTCAGGCGAGCAAGCGCGCGGCCAATGCCCGCGTGCAAGCATCGCCAACACTTCATCCTGCCGGGAACAGGTGCGCATGTTCATGGCTGGCTCCGGTAGCCGGCAGCCGCTTGCCTCGCGGGTTCCTGCTCAGGAGCCTGCGAGGCGTGCGGCTGGCCGCCTTGCGCGAGCAGGATACGGGCGATCTTCCGTCGCGCCCGGAAGAGCAATAGCCGAATGCTCGCGCTGGCCAGGCCGGTGATCTGCGCGATCTCACGATGCGAGTAACCTTCCGCATGCGCCAGCCATAAAAGCTGCCGTTCGCGCGGCCGCATCTGGGCAAGCGCGGGACCAAGAAGAGCTTGCGAATCTGCCAGCGAGGGGTTCGCGCCGACTGCAAACAGTTCCTCGGGAATTTCGTCGATCGACGACGATTTCGGCTGGCGCCAGTGGTCGCGCAGCAAGTTGGTGGCGATGCGAAACAGGTAGCGCCGTCCCGCCACCTCGCCTTCGGCGAGCAGCAGATCCGATCGCGAGGCACAGAGAAACCGCACAAAGCTCTCCTGCATCAGGTCGTCAGCCAGCGCCTGGTCAGCGGAAACTCGCGCCAGATAGGCCCAAAGCGGCCGCGCCGAGCGTTGATAGAAGGCGGCAAATGCTTCGCTATCCATGCACGGATTCGCCAGGTTTGCTTCCGCGGGCAGATCCGTCAGCAGCGACACATCCGCCAACGGCCTTACGGTATATCGAGAGCCGCCGGCGGCCAAGTTCGGAAATGCAAGTTTCCACCGCATAGGTGCAGTCTTTCTGGATCGACAGGCTGCCGTTCCGGTTCACTCCGCGTCTCTCGACCGCGATGACGGGTAGGTTGATCCCGATGAAGGGCCTTCCGGAATCAGCCCCAGCCGTGCTGCAAGAAACCAGGTAATGCCTGCGGAAATGATAAATCCCAGACCCGGCATCAGCGCGATCGTGCCCATCACCAGCATCGGCTCGTACATTTCGACACGCACATTGCGGAGCAGAAAGAATCCCGCACCGAGCAGCACCAGAACAATTCCGATCTGCAGCGGCGTGAGTACGCGGGCAATGGCGTTGGGAACGCGCTGCTGCGGTTCAAACTCCACCGGAATCGGCGCCGCTTCAAGGAAGCGCTTTCCGGCCTCGGTGGTCATATACGCCGCCAATTCCTGGCTGGAAGAAAACTTGTCGATCAGCCGGCCATGCACCTCGCTTTGCAGCTTGAAGATGCGGCCCCAGCGGCGGTTCTCCAGAAACTGCCGGATAAGCCACACCAGAGCCGCCAGGAAACATGCAAAGGCCAGCAGTGCGGCGATGGGATCAACTACGTCGCTTGCTGTCCAGCCATCGCTCTGCCGCGGCAACAGCTCAGGCCACACGGCGCGCTCCAGGGCCTGGTCCGGACTCCCATCCTCAGCGTGCACATGCGTGAAGAGATAGAAATCCGGATTGCGCGCAATCTCGGGGTGGGCGGCAAGAAACTGCTCCAGCTGCGGATTGTTGCGGCTTACATAGTCCTGATCAGCCAGCAGCGATGGATCGCGTGCCACGACAGTCGTGAGCGTGGGACTGAGCTTGAGCAGCTTGATCAGCTCTTGTTGCGTGATGCCCAGATCGTGATCGCTTACCGGCGCAGCCATGGTGACCGGCGCAGCCGCGGCCCGGACCGGCGCCGCAGGCCGGGCTGGTGTCTGCGCTGACGCCGTGACCGCCGACAGGACGGCGCATATCGCCAGCGGACGAAAGAGCCAAGGCAATTCTCGAGTAACTTTCCACATTTCGGTTTTTCCTCTTTCACAGCAATGATTCGATCTCTTCTGCCCATACAACGAGACTGCATGGGCTTTGGTTAACAGGCGAAGCATAGATTAGGTCAATAGCTTTAGACTTGGCTGCAGGCATAGATGAGAGAACGGCTCCCGCAGCGGCGGGGATCAATGCGCAAGCGCGGAGGAAGGCACATGAAGGTGCGGTTTTCATTTGGCAAGAGCGGCATTGACGTTTCAGTTCCCGACGGATTCCGGAGCCAGGTCATCATGAGTCACACCGCGCACGCCCTCGACGACCAGCAGGCCGCGCTTGACGCAGCGCTCGACAACCCCATCGGTTCAGCCCCGCTCCTCGAAGTTGCTTTGGGAAAGAAGACGGCAGCCATCTGCGTCTGCGACATTACGCGCCCGGCTCCAAACCGCGTCACGCTGCCTCCCCTGCTCGAGCGCCTGCACCGGGCTGGAATTCCGGTCGAAGGCATCACCATCCTCATCGCCACCGGCCTGCATCGCGGCGCCACTGCGGACGAGATTGTCACCATTGTGGGTCCAGAGATCGCGGCCAAATATCGCATCGTCAGCCACGATGCCAAGGATTTCGCGGCCCATCGTCATCTGGGTGAAACCGGACGCGGCACGCCGGTCTACATTGACGAGCGGTTCATGGCCGCCGATCTTCACATCACGCTTGGATTCATCGAACAGCACCTGATGCTCGGCTTCAGCGGCGGACGCAAACTCATCGCTCCAGGCGTAGCCGCGCAGGAGACGATCAAGGTCATCCACTCGCCTCGCTTCGTCCGCGAGCCCTTGGCCACGGAAGGCTCGATTGCCGGCAATCCCTTGCACGACGAGCTGCTTGAGATTGCGCGCATGGCGCGTCACGACTTCATACTCGACGTGACCTTGGCCCAGGATGCAGGGGCCCAGGACAGCGGCACCCAGAATGGCGGCAATCAGGATGGCGGAACGCAAGCCCGCAAGATCTCCGGCGTCTTCGCAGGCGACCCGGTCAAGGCCCATGCCGCGGGGGTTGCATTTGTCGAGCGGACTTGCCTCGAGCGCGTGGAAGAACCCGTCGATGCGGTCATTACCAGTTCCGCCGGCTACCCACTTGACTTGACCTTTTACCAGTGCGTCAAGGGCATCACGTCAGCAACCCACATGGTTAAGCCGGGCGGCCGCATCCTCGTCGTCGCCCAATGCGCCGAGGGTGTGGGTTCACCCGAGTTCGCGCGGCGGCTTTCCAGGATGAAGAATTTCCAGGGCTTCCTTGAGGAAATCAAAACAGCGCCCGTCGAAGTGGATCAATGGCAGCTGGAGAAGCTGGCTCTGACCGGAGAGAAGTTTGAGCTGTTCTTCTTTACGCCTGGCGTGACCCGGGGCCAGCTCGGATTTCTCGCAGAATGGTGTTACAGCAGCCTTCAAGAGGCGGTTGCAGCAACGCTCGCAGGGTTGCCCTCTGACGCGCGCGTAGCACTGGTGCCCGACGGCCCGTACACGTTTGCCCAGGCGGAAACGGCGCTGGTCGCAAAATTGGCTTAGGTAACTGGCCGATACCATTCAGATCACAGCTTGATCTCGCCCTTATGGCCCACTGGAGGGGGGCGTCGCCGATGCCGTTCCCTTTTTCCGATCCATTGCGTGAGTCATTTTCCGGGCGTTTTCCGCTAACTAATGTGGACGAAGCAAACTCTCAAAAGCGGGGCGGGCCCTGCCCTCAAGCCGGGAGTAACCCGATAGCTGATAAGTAGTTACCTGCTTTTAACACATGCGCGCGCTTTGGTCTTGCCGATCCACTCAGGGTTGTTATAGCCTCTGCGCATCGGAATTCACACAGGAGGAAGCAAATACATGTATGCCATCAATCGTTTAACCGGAGTTCGCATGCAAGCACGTAGAATGTCTGCGGCAGTTGCTCTCTTAGCCCTTTGCTCTGTTGCGGTTCCCGCGCTGGCCGCTACGCACGACGTAACAAAGAAACCCACCACCACGACACTCACAGGGTCTACCCATTCCATCGTCCAGGGCCAAACGGGGACCTTGACCGTGAAGGTTGCGCCGAAGCCAACCCTCGGCGTTGTGACTCTCTATTACACAAAGGCTGGTGGGAAAAGAACGCAATATGGAACAGAATCTTTGTCCAGCAGCGGGGTCGCTGTCTTCCACAAGATAGCCGGGGCTCCTGGAAAATATGTGATACAAGCTGTTTACTCAGGTTCAAGTACCTTCGCCTCCAGCACTTCGAACGGCTGGGCAGTTACTGTGCTTCCAAAGTGAATCTGCTGCGGCAGGCTCGCTGATGTGAATTCCGATCTTGGATGTTGACTGACCCTCCAAGATCGGAAGCCGTCGCATTCCTTGAACCCTAGTCCCGTTTCCTGGCTAGAATCCTCCTCACTCGCCTCGCTTCGTCCGCGAGCCCTTGGCCACCGAAGGCTCGATTGCCCGCAATCCCTTGCACGACGAGTTGCTTGAGATTGCGCGCATGGCGCGTCACGACTTCATACTCGACGTGACCTTGGCCCAGGACACCGGTTTTGGTCTTGCCAATCCCTAATCGGACGTTATAGCCTCGGCCCATCGCATTTTCTCAAAGGAGATAAACTCATTCATGCACGGATTCGATCGCTTCGCCAATGTTCGCACCCGCAGACGGACCCTGCTATCCGCATTCGCACTGCTGACAATCTGTCTGGTTGCAGCCCAGCCGCTCTCCTTGATGGCATCAAGCAGGACCATCGACGTCAAGAAGATACCCACGACAACCAAGCTCAAGGCATCCGCGACCTCTTTAAAGGTGGGTCAGCCGGTAACTATCACCGTGACGGTGACGCCATCCAAAGCCACCGGCAAAGTTTCACTCTCTATCAAGACGCCTTCCGGGGCCACTGAATCCGGCGGCAGCACGACGTTGCGGGGTGGGATGGCCACGGGAAAAGGAGCCCTTTCGGAAGCCGGAACCTACGTATTCAAAGTCATCTACGGTGGTTCCAGTACTTACGCGTCCAGCACCTCCAACCCAGTAACCATCAAAGTCTCAAAATAATCGCGATCCAAGCTCGTCGAATTCATTCACCGCGTCGTTGTGATGAGGTGAATCGACTGAAGCGGTTTGAAGGATGACCGGTAGCAGCAAGGATGACTCACCGGTGGCTAGAATACTCCCCCTCCACCGTCATCGGAACTACCGCCATTATCGAATCCGCCGCCGTCGTCAAAGCCGCTACCGCCATCGTCTTGCGTCAGGTTTCCGTCCAGCACCTGATCGTCCATGTTCGTGTTGTCGAAGGCCTCCCGATCGTCGCCGCTGGTCGAGTAGCTGGCGTCGGATAACTGTGCCCCACCCTGGTCCCCGAACTGGCTCCCTTTTTCGTCCGACTCGTGCAGATGTGAATCCTGCCCGCCCTGATCGAATCCGCCGTGCTCCGCATGCTCATGACCGCCGGCTTGGTCGTAGTAATTGTTGATCACGGTTTCTTCCATGGGCCGGCCCATCATGCCGCCTCCCATGCCCATACCACCCATCCCCAATCCTGATCCGCCGAATCCGTACCCTTCATGTCCAAAGCCGCCGATGCCGTGCAGTACAGACTCCACGCCCTCAAACGCCAGCGCGCCCGCGGCTACACCGGCCGCGGTCTGCATGGCCCCGCGCAGAAAACTCGGCTGGCCCGCAGGAACAAACTGGGGCTGCTGGTACTGCGGCGCCGCATAAGCTGGTGGCGGCGGTGGAGGCACATAGGCCTGCTGCGGCGGAAGGTATGAAGGCTGGACCGGCGGCGGTTGCGGAGGCGGAGGAGCCGGGTCACGATGGCCGAGCAAGTTGCCCAAAAAGCTGGTCGCGTGCACTGGCTGCTGTCGCGCCTGCTGAGCTTGTTGTTGCGCCTGCTGCAACTGCTGCTGCAGTTGGGCCACCTGGGCCCTGGCCTGATCCAGCGCAATATTCTGCACCAGCACCGTTTGCGCCATCACGTACAGCGCGTCTGGATTGCTGCCAAGCCCCTGATTCAGCAACGCTTCTGCGTCCGGATCTTTTTCCTGCAACTGTGTCTGATTGACTCGCTCGACGAGCGAGTTTAAGAGCTGTTCTTCCTGGGGAGTCACGCCAATATCCTCCGGCGGCGTCGGGCTTCGCGGGCCTGGCCGCATCTCCCCTTTGAGACGCAGTTAAGCCGGCAAAGTTGCACCGCCTGGAACCAGTACGCACTCGGGAAATGATCGGTTCCCCGCCGCATCTTAGCCCACCAGTTCCGATTAGCCCACAGCTCCCGTTACCCAACCAGCTCCAGCGCGCGAATCTCTTCCTTGCGCACCGTCAGACGCTCCACAAGGTCCGTGCGCACCTCGTAGCCGCGCCCCGGCGTATCCGGAATGGCGATCTCCCCGGCTGAAGACACCGTGATCTCGGGCTCCACAATATCCTCGCGCCAGTAGCGCGCGGAGGCCGAAACATCGCCGGGCAGCGAGAAGTTCTCAAGCGTCGAAAGCGCGATGTTGTGCGAACGCCCGATGCCCGCCTCGAGCATGCCGCCGCACCACACCGGAATGCCGCGTTCCTGGGCTGCATTATGCACCGCGATAGCCTCGGAAAATCCACCCACGCGTCCCAGCTTGATGTTGATGATTTTGCACGACTCCATCTCGATGGCCGCCAGCGCATCGCGCCGGTTCTGGATTGACTCGTCCAGACAGATGGGCGTCGCCAGCTGCTTCTGCAGCATGGAGTGGTAGTAGAAATCGTCGTGCCACAGGGGTTGTTCAATCATCAGCAGATCAAAGGCGTCGAATCCCGCCAGCCGCTCGGCATCGCGCAGCCGGTAAGCCGAGTTGGCGTCGCAGCTCAGCATGATCTCCGGCCAGCGGTTGCGCACCCGCTCGAAGACCTCCACATCCCAACCCGGCTTGCACTTCAGCTTGATGCGCTGGTAGCCGGCAGCCACCTCGCGCTCAACGATCGCCATCAAGTCCGGAATACTGGCCTGGATTCCCAGCGACACGCCGCATGGAATCACGTCGCGAACGCCGCCCAGCAGATGGGATAGCGAGACGCCTTCACGCTGCGCCTCCAGATCCCAGATTGCGTTCTCGAGCGTGGCCTTGGCCATGCGGTTGCCGCGGATGAGGCGGAAGATCTTCTGGCAATCTCCGCCGTGCTCGGGCGCAGCGGCCGCAAGCATCGGCCCCAGTTCGCTCATAATCACCTGCCAGCAGCTGTCGGTCGACTCCGCCGAGAACAACGGGCGCTCGCCAGCCGTGCATTCGCCCCAGCCGATCAGCCCCTCTGACCGCACCTCGGCCAGCACGATGCGCCGGTTGGTGGTGACTCCGAAACTGGTTTGGAAAGGCCGCACCAGGGGCATGTGCAGCTCACGCAGGATAATAGCATCGATCTTCATAAGTCTCGCGTTCCTTGAGTGGGTGATTCCAATTGGGGGAAAGATGATTCCAATTGGGCTGGATCGCCCAGCAAATAAGTTCCATTTCCTTCCGCATCGCGGATGAAGCCAAGTACCGCCAGGCCTTGAGAAAAAGCCTTTAGAAACAGGCCGCGATTCTCGAGTTGCACGGCCAGTGCGCGTCCCCGTTCGGCCTCGTTCGCCTTCCACTCGTAAACGGTAGCGGGGATGTTAATCCGGTTCGAAATCTCCGGTGAAGTGGTTGCGCGCTTCTCCAGCACTGCATGCACATGAGATGCGTCCAGCCGCCATTCAGCCACTAGCCGATCGGTGGGAAGGCCACCCTGCAGTCGAGATGAGGATACACCATAGAAATCAACATGGTAGCTGCGTGCAATAGCTCCGAGCTTGCTAATATTCAGAAACGCATTCTTGATCTCCAGCGGATCGAAGGTCCATTGGATCAATCGGATGCCGCGATTGAGCGCCTCTTCTCGCTGCGCCAGCTTGAGCCGGAAGCCCAGCCCGCGGTCGCGATAGCCTTGCTTGACTGCCAGCATGTGCGAGTGAAGGTAGGGCAAGAGCTGGCCTCCGCACTGCCTGATGCCGGGAAGCGAAAGCACGAAGCCAACCAGCGATTCCGGTCCGCCATTCTCGCGTGAGCCGGGAATCTGCGTGTCGAAGGCGCCGATGACCTGGCCGCCTACTTTCTGCCAGACCAGAAACGCCTTGCGCGGAATCACATCGCTAGGGTCGTAGCCCCATGTCTCAATCTGGAGCTGCACGCAGGCCTCCAGCTCTTCCTGCCCATGGCAGCCGCGGACAACGATCATGCCTGCTCCGCCATGCCCGGAACAGCTACAGGTGCAGGCAATCGCTCCGCAAGCTTACGTTTGGCCCTGGTCCACAGATCTTCGAGCTCTTCAGGCGATAGTTTTTCCAGCGGAATCGCCGACGTCCGTTCCATCTCCTTGAAGCGCTCGCGAAAGCGTTGGTTGCAGCCGCGCAGCGCCATCTCCGCGTCCACTCCCAAATGCCGTCCCAGGTTGACCGCCGTGAAGAGCAGATCGCCCAGTTCGGCCTCTATGTTAGGCTTGCGCTCCGGGTCGCCTGAGGAAGCTTCCGCTTCGAGTTCCGCCGTCTCCTCGACCAGTTTAGGCAACAGATGCCGCCAATGAGGCCAGTCGAATCCCGCCTTCTGCGCTTTCGCTCCCAATTTGGTTGCCTCTGCCAAGGCCGGCAAAGCGCGCTGCACCGAATCAAGGCGCGAAGCTAATTTTTCCTCGCCGACAGCCGCATCCCTTTCTGGAGCGGGAAGCTTCTCGGCAGCCTTGATCTCTTCCCAGTTGCGCAGCACCGCGGCCGAAGAGCCTTCTACCGCAGAATCAACAGCCGCACGATTCCCCGCAGCCCGCGACGCCTCTTCGCCAAACACGTGCGGATGCCGCCTGATCAGCTTGTCATTCAGATGTTGCAATACATCGGCAATGGTGAAATGTCCCTCGTTGGCCGCCATCTCCGCATAGAACAGCACCTGCAACAATAGATCGCCCAACTCTTCTGCCAGATGCGGAAAGTCGCGCCGATCAATGGCGTCGAAGACTTCGTAAGTCTCCTCAAGCGTGTATTTGCGAATGGAGTCGAAGGACTGCTCGCGATCCCACGGGCAGCCGCCCGGCGCCCGCAATCGCGCCATGATGCTCACCGACTGCTGAAACAGCAACGCCGCACGCGCCGGATCGGTGGCGGCTGGCGTAACAGGAGCCTGTGTGGGATTGCCTTCCAGCGGAGCGTCCATGCCGATCCAGTTTACCGCAGCAGGCGCTTTGATCTCTCAGGGGGCTTTCCTCCCTTCGGCGCCCGCCAAAAATTTCTTACGAAAACAATTGACAATAACAAACACGCGTAGTAGATACTAATACACATGTAGGAGATTCAATTGTCAGAACCCAAACTATCCAAACTTGAATTCGCCATCATGGACGCTCTCTGGTCGCGCGGCGAATCCTCGATACGTGAACTGCAGGAAGCCTTCCCCGCGCGGAAGCGGCCGGCGTACACCACCATCCAGACCACCATCTACCGCCTTGAAGCCAAGGGCAACGTACGCCGCGTGCGCAAGGTCGGCAACTTCCATATCTTTGCCGCCACCGTCTCGCGTTCGGCCGCGCAGCGCCGCCTTATCGACGATCTGCTTGCGCTCTTCGGCGGCAGCACGCAGCCGGTGATGGCCCACCTCATCGAGTCCGGCAAGCTGACCATGGAAGACGTAAAGGAAGCGGAGAAGGCATTGCAAAAGTTGGCGAGGAGGGATAAGTCATGAGCTTGAAACTGCTTCTAACTGCAAGCATGCATGCCGCGCCCATGATTGCCGACCACGTGTGGCAATCTTCATGGTTCGCCTTGGCAATCGGCGTTCTGACCCTGGCTTTTCGCAAGAGCCAGGCGCGAGTTCGCTTTGGCTTATGGCTGGCCGCATCGATCAAATTCCTCGTCCCGTTTTCGCTGCTGATCGGCATGGGCAGCTTGTTTGGCCGCCCGCATTTTGTAGTGACTGCTCCGCCGGTGGTTTACTCCGTAATTGAACAGGCAGGTCAGCCGTTCAATGGAGCTGGCGCGGCCGCCAGACCATTTGCGCATGCAACATTTCCCATGTCGCAGTTGCTGGCAGCATTGGCCGCCGTCTGGCTGTGCGGGTTCGTTGCTGTCTGCGTCATGTGGTGGGCGCGCTGGAGACGCGTCGCGAAGCTCGTGGGCCTGGCGCAGCCATTAGTCGAGGGCCGAGAGGTGGACGCGCTTCGCCAGCTGGAGCGGGACAGCGGTATGCGCAATCCTATTCCGCTGCTGGTGTCGCCGGCG
Organism: Occallatibacter sp.; assembly: GCA_049513795.1. GTDB lineage: Bacteria > Acidobacteriota > Terriglobia > Terriglobales > Acidobacteriaceae > Telmatobacter. The sequence goes on from JBEKVS010000009.1 coordinate 17,768, forward strand.
TCCATGGAACCAGGCATCCTGGGCATCGTCAGGCCGGTCTTGATCTGGCCGCAAGGAATCTCGGAGCACCTTCCCGATCCGCATTTGAAGAGCATCCTGGCCCACGAACTCTGGCACGTGCTTCGCAAAGACAACCTGGTGGCCGCGATGCACATGCTGGTCGAAGCCGCGTTCTGGTTTCATCCCGCCGTCTGGTGGGTTGGGACACAGTTGGTTGAAGAGCGCGAACGCGCCTGCGACGAAAAAGTTCTGGGCCTGGGGAACGAGCCTTCCATCTACGCAGAAAGCATTCTCAGGGCCTGCAAATTCTGCATCGAGTCTCCACTGCCGTGCTTGTCCGGTGTGGCCGGCTCAAATCTGAAAAGGAGAATTACGCGCATCATGAATCGCCAAACCGGACTGAAGCTTACTCTCGCCAATAAGTTGCTGCTCGCAGCAGCAGCCGTCGCCGCCATCGCAGCCCCTGTCGCTATCGGCCTCTTCCACGCCTCGCCCGCCGGCGCGCAAGAGCCTCAAACCGCCGCTCTAGCTCCGGTCGAATCAGACCAAGTCGCATTTGACCAGGTCACCCTCAAACCAAGTACCTCAACTGACGACCAGAGCCGCACCGAAATTCAGCCTAACCACTTCACCCAGACCAACGCTACACTCAAGTCACTGATTGCCTTCGCTTACGGCATGGAGGAATATCAGATCACCGGCGAGCCTGCCTGGGTTGACTCCGACCGGTTCGACATCGATGCAACCTGGAAGGGTTCTGCCAAGGACGACTGGGCATTCTTCACCCGTGGAGCTTCCATTGGTTCGCGGTCGGTCGTCGGCAACGACGCACCGCTGCCTCCTCCACCGCCCCCGCCCGGCGCCATGGTGAAGAACCTGGGCCGCGGTCAGCTTCAGGCCATGATGCAGACTCTGCTTGCGCAGCGCTTCCATCTCCAACTCAGCCGCCAGTCCAAGGATCTTCCCATCTATGAACTGGTCGTCGCCGGAGGCGGCGCTCATCTTACTCCCACCCCTTCGTCGCCTCCTCCGCCGGTTGCTCCCAGCGGCAAAGCGATGATCTCCGTTCGTGTCGCGTCCAACAAAGGCAACGCGGACTTCAAGCTATCCGATGCGTCGACTCTTGTTCTCGCCGATCTGCTCTCGCGCCAGATACACCGCCAGGTCGTGGACAAGACCGGAATCAGCGGTCAATACGACATCTCCATCCACTGGCCGCAAAGTCCCGATCCGGGGGATGCGGTCGCCACGGCGCTCGAAGATCAACTCGGCCTCTCCTTGCGCGCCAGCCAGGGCCCGGTACCCGTGCTGGCCGTGAACCAGGTCGAGAAGCTCAGCGAAGAATAACTGCGCCCCCCCAACCGGAGCGTGGAGCCTTCCTAAATCGTCAACGCCAACCCCCAATTTCACCTGCGCGCCGGAGCGACTTTTTCCTCCGGCGCGTCTAAGCCTCAATCAATCGAAACATGTACCATGTTTCCTGCCTGAGGGTTGGCGTTTTCATTGCGAAGGAGATTTCCCATGTTGCGTAAACTTCTTCTGCTCTCGATATTCTGCTCGGGATTCGCGCTCGGCCAGACGCCCATCCCCGACACCCCCGCCGGCCGCGCCCTCTCTGCCTGGTTCGATGCATTCAACACCGGCGACCAGGCCAAGATCGACGCCTACATAAAGATCTACGATCCCAAGGCCACTTCGGAATTCTTCCACAACTTCCACGCTCAGACCGGCGGCTTCGACCTGGTCTCGATCGACAGCAGTGAGCCCCTGCAGATCAAGTTTCGCGTCAAGGAAAAAGCCAGCACCACTGTTGCGGTTGGCAATCTTCGGCTCAACCCTGCCGAGCCGCACACCGTCGAAAACTTCGGCTTGCGCGCAATTCCCCCTGGCGGCGTGGTGGAGGACGTGAAACTCGACGCAGCCGCCCGTCAGCGCGTGGTTGAAGGCATTGCCTCCATGCTGACGGAATACTATGTCGACCCCGAAATGGGGCAGAAGATGATCGATGCCGTTCGCGCCCACCTGAAGGCCGGCAAGTACGACAAAATCGTTGATGGGGACGGTTTCGCCACCCTGCTCACTACCGATCTGCTCGATGTGAGTCATGACAAGCATCTCCGCGTCAACTTCAGCCCCGTCAAACTGCCTCCCGATCCGCCCGATGACGGCGGCCCCACGCCGGCGCAGATCGCCGATTACCGCAAAGAGATGGAACACGACAACTGCGGTTTCCGCAAGGTCGAAATCCTGCCCGGCAACATCGGCTACCTCAAGTTCAATATGTTCGCGGACTCGGATGCCTGCGGCCCCACGCTGGTCGCGGCCATGGGTTTTCTTGCCCATGTCGACGCCATCATTTACGACATGCGCGAGAATGGCGGTGGCGATCCTAAAATGGTGGCCCTGGCCTGCAGCTATCTGTTCGACAAGCCGACCCACCTGAACGATCTTTACGACCGCCATGAAGACAAGACCACCCAGTACTGGACCTTACCCTATGTCCCTGGGGCCCGGTTGCCCGATATACCCGCTTTCGTCCTCACCGCATCGCGCACCTTCTCCGGCGGCGAGGAGTTCACCAACGACCTGAAGACGCAGAAGCGCGCCATCGTTGTGGGTGAAGTTACCGGCGGAGGCGCGCATCCGGTCAGCGGCCATCGCATTGACGATCACTTCTCCATTGGTGTTCCCTTCGCTCGCGCCATCAATCCCGTTACAAAAACCGACTGGGAAGGCACGGGCGTCACACCTGATGTTGCCGTCAAAGCGGCCGACGCTCTTGAAACAGCCGAAAAGCTGGCTTCCGAGAAGATTCAAGCTGGACGGAAGCAGGCAGTCGAAAAGCCTCCTGCGCCCTGACCGCTCCGCCCCACACCAATTTCTTGAACGGTTCGCACTTAAGGAACCAGTGCGTTCATGCTCTTTGGCTTGGGCAGACTTTTCCTTGTCTAGCTGACTTGATCGCCGAGTATCTTCACCCGGAGTTCATCCAGGTCAGCGACAAACCAGACCGATCTCCCTCGATTCGCTTCCCTCACAGAATCTCGCAGCGCCCGACTCTCCATAACATTTGCCGCTAAATCTCCTACGATTGCACACCGCATCCCGTAGGTCACGAACTTCTGCAATACCTCACCCGCCACACGCGTGCTCAGGTTCAGAAAATCCGGCCCCAGCCGCGACACGGGAATCGCGAGGAAGTCCGCCTTTTGCGACCACGCAGCACTGAGAAGGTCGTTAGCGTCGCGGCCATTTTCGAGCTTCGGGTCCTGGCTCGCAACCAGCAGCACACGCATCCCGGCGAATACGATAACCTCGTCCATCAGCCATCCCACCCTTAAAGCAGATTGTTATTCAAATTCACAGCGATGCCGGGGCCCGGTCGTTGACCTGCTGAAATTCAACCCGAAGAAATTATCTTTCCAAACGATCAATTGACAATCAAGTGCGGGGCAATGTTGACTGAAAACCACGCTTAGCCATGAAGAATCTCTATCAATCCTCGTCTGCCCAGGAAATCAAACAGCGCATCGCAAGGCTGCAGCCCGACAGCCGGCAACAATCGGGCAAGATGAACGTCGCGCAAGCCGTAGCCCATTGCGCCAAAAGCATGGAGTGGGCGGTCGGAGACCGGATTCCGCAGCGCATGTACTTCGGCCGGCTGATGGGAATAATGGTAAAGCCGCTGGTGATGCGCGACGACCAGCCCTTACGCCGCGACTCGCCTACCAGCAAAGATCTCGTCGTGGCGGATCAGCGCGACCTCGATCAGGAGCGTCCGCGCCTGCTGGCGCTCATCGATCGCTTCACCACCGGCGGTCCGCAGGCTTGCACCACCCGTGCGCATAGTTTTTTCGGCCGCCTCACCCCCGACGAGTGGGCCATTCTGATGTACAAGCACCTCGATCACCATCTGCGTCAGTTCGGAGTGTAGCGCCGGGCCTGTCGACGCATCGGCACGTATACTCAACCTCGCACATGATTCGAATTCTGGGTACGATCTTCGCCGGCCTGCTGGGCCTGGTCTTCGGCAGCTTTCTCAACGTGTGCCTGAGCCGCTGGCCGGAGGGAGAGAGCATTGTGAGCCCCCGCTCGCACTGCCGAAACTGCGCGCATACGCTGGCCTGGTGGGAGAACATCCCGTTGCTCAGCTGGCTGGCTCTGCGCGGACGCTGCCGGAAATGCAAGTCGCGAATCAGCTGGCGATACCCGCTTGTCGAGCTGGCCATCGCCGTCCTGTGGGCCATTTCTGCGTGGCAAACTTTCCGGGGGTGGCAAGGCTTGACCGCCCTTTTGTATCCGGAGCACGCCGCACAGAATGTCGTCAACACGGCGTTTTCCCTGGCGAGAAAAATGATCGTCTGCTGGCTCCTCGTGGCCCTGGCGGCGCTTGACTTCGAGTATTTCTGGCTCCCTGATTTGCTCACTTTGACGGGCGCCGCTCTGGGATTCGTCTTCAATCTTCTGCACTTTGGACTGCAATGGATTTTGGCTTCCCCTATCCCGGCGTTGATGCACGACGGGGAGATGCGAAGTCTGCGCCACAGCATATCCATCCTGGTTCTCAGGTGGCTGCTCGGGCTTGTCGCCGCCCCTGCCCTGATCCTGTTAATCCGTTGGATCTACCAACTTATCCGCCATAGCGAAGGCATTGGCTTGGGCGATGTCAAACTGATGCTGCTGCTGGGAGCATGGCTAGGGTTGCCCGCGTTGCTCGCCTTCGCTCTCGGAGCCGTCCTCGGCGCACTCGCCGCGTTAGTCGTGCTGTTCGTCCCCAATGCCCGCCGCGACTCCGAAACCTGGGCAGCCAGCAAGCTGCCACTGGGGACGTTCCTTTGCATTGGGGGCATCGTCAGCGCCCTGTGGGGCCTGCCGATGATTGGCGCGTATCTCCGCTGGTCGGGGTTCTAATCTATCAGATCGACTGTCATCCTGAGCGACCGCAGCGCAGCGAAGGAAGTCGAAGGACCCGCTTCATTGAGCCGCAACGCAGGCTGTGGTTCTCATTATTTCGCTGCCGGCGGAACCGCCTTGGCATTGGCGATCTCGGGATCTTTCAGCGCCTTGATGGCTTCTTTTCCGTGCTTGCTGTCGGGATCGTACTCGGCCACTTTTTGGTAGTAGCTCCGCGCCTCGGCCAGTTTACCCAGGTGGCGTGAGCTCTCCGCCAATCCCCAATAGACCTCGGGCTCATCGGGCGCCAGCACCATCGCCGATTCGAACCGTGACAGCGCCGCCTTCCAGTTCTTGGTGTCCAGGTAGTAGCTGCCCACCTCAATGTCTTCGGCCGACGTCTCCTGGTGCTCCGGGGCCTGAACACTCAACTTCCTGTGTTTGCCCTGCGGCGCGTCGTCGCCTTCCACCGAGGGCAGAATCTTGTCCATCCCGGCAAGGCTGGAGCTAGAACTCGTGCCAGCCACATTGTCCGCTGGGCCGTCCGCCGAGGCCGCGTCGTCGGGGCTGCGCACCGGATCCACGTTATCGGCCGGCAGCGGCAGCCGCAGACTATCGCCGTTATCCGTGCCGGGCGGCAGATCCGGCGCGCCCTTCGGCCCGAAGACTGGAACCTTGCTGGTGTCCTCAGGAAACGGATTGGATTCCTGCTTCGGCGGAGCGGGTTTCTGCGAGCTGTCGGCTGGCGGATTTTGCGCTTGCGGCGTTTGAGCAAGAACTGCCCCGCCCGCGACAAGCCAAGCCCCCACGGCCATCGTTCCCAGCAAACCTCGCCTCATCGCCTTCGACATCGCTCTTCAACAGCCTCTGTCTAATGGTACGATGCGGTGCATACGGTAAATCCTGCAGGCCAGCTTTCAGCCCAAAAACCTTCCGCCGCAAAGGAGAGCATCGCCCACACGCATGGCACTGATCATCCGCTCCTCCGCAATCCACGCCGCCGGCTGCTATACAACGACACCCATCGCCAAGGGCCGCCGCGTAGCCGAATACACCGGTCCACGCCTCAGCAAAGACCAGGCCGACAAGGCGTATGAGACCTCGCCCATCACCTATCTATTTGGACTGGGAAGCGGCGAGATCGTCATCGATGGCCACTGCATGGCAATGTTCATCAACCACAGTTGCGACGCCAACTGCGAGACCAGCGAAATCCGTGGCCGCGTCTGGATTAAGTCCATTCGCCCTATCGCCGCGGGCGAAGAAATCACCTACGACTATTGCTTGTACGACGGCGGCGACGACCCGGCCATCTGCAACTGCGGCGCGAAAAAATGCCGCGGCACCATGTATTCAAAGGAAGAGATACGGCGTCGCAAGCGAGCCGCGAAAAAGGCAGCGCTTCTACATCGCGGGCAGCCCGGCAAAAAGATGCGCGGCAACCAAGCGCCAGCTGCAGCAGCGAAATAGGGATGGCTCTCCCCAGGAACGAAGGCGCGAAACCTGCTCCTAGCCCGGAACGATACAATCTGACCCAGGGCAGCCGGAACCTCGGCCGTCCCAGGGAGCGCGTTTGAATGGGTTACCAGGTTCTGGCCAGGAAGTACCGTCCGCAGCGTTTTGCCGACGTGGCCGGGCAAGACCATGTGACCCGCACGCTGATGAACGCCCTGTCGCAGAACCGGATTGCACACGGCTACATTTTCAGCGGACATCGCGGCATCGGCAAAACGACCATCGCGCGCATTGTGGCTCAAGCGCTGAATTGCCGGACTGAAATCGGAACTGGATCAAGGCCCACGCCGGAGCCGTGCGGTGTATGCGACTCCTGCATTGAGATTCGCCAAGGCAACGCCGTCGACGTCATCGAGATCGACGCGGCCACCAACCGCGGCATCGATGAGATTCGCGAACTTCGGGATGCGGCGCGCTACGCTCCAGCACGCGATCGATACAAGATCTACATCCTCGACGAAGCCCATCAAATCACGGACGCGGCCTTCAATGCGCTGCTCAAAACGCTGGAAGAGCCGCCGGCGCACGTGATCTTCATGATGGCTACGACGGAGCCCGAAAACATTCCGCAGACCATTCGCTCCCGCTGCCAGCACTTCAGCTTTCACGCCGTCAAGTTCGACGACATTCTTGCGCAACTGAGGATGATCGCCACGCAGGAGGAAGTCGACGCTGAAGACGCTGCTCTGGCCTTGCTCGCCGAGGCCGGCGACGGCTCCATGCGCGACGCGCTTTCCATCATGGACCAGGCAATCGCGTCCGCTCCCATCGAAAATGGGCGCGCTGTGCTTTCAGGCGCGCAGATTCGCGAACTGATGGGTTCGGTGCCCAATGCCGTCTTCGAGCGCCTGCTGGACGCCGTAGCAGCGGGACAAAGCGCCGAGTTGATGGAGCAGTTGAACCTGCTGGTCAATGCCGGACACAGCCCCTCGTCGCTGGCTCGTCAGATGGTGCGCTACCTGCGCAACGCGCTCATGGCCAAGCTGGGGGGCGAACAGACTGAGCTGCTCCAGATCAGCGGCGACGAGCGTGCCCGCGCCGCCCGCACTGCGCTCTTGTTCACCGAGGAAGAGCTGACGCGCAATCTGCAAATCGTGCTGCGCACCTTCGACGACTTGAATTACCGCCAGGAGCAGCGCTTCCATTTGGAACTCGGACTGCTGAAGCTGATCCATGCGCAACGTCTTCTGCCACTGGAAGAACTGCTCAGTGGCACCAGTGGCGGGGGCGGGCGAAGCGTGTCGCCGTCCGCCCCGGCGCGGGCGGTGCCGACTTCGCGTGTTGCCTCCGCACCAGCCGCTCAACCATCGGCGGTCAGCATTTCACCCTTTGCGGCTTCAGCCAGTTGGCAATCGGGCGCGCCAAGTCAATTCACGAAAACTCCTGCCACAAAGGTCGACACGTCCCCAGGAACAGAGTCCATATCGGCTTCGGTAGCCACCATGGAGCCTGCCGCGCTCAACCTCGTTCCCGCTGCCATAGCCGCCAATGTGGGCGAGTCAGCCGCAAGCGCCTCGACGGACGGCTCGCCGTTTGCAGCACCGGCTGGACCAGCGTCAAGCAACGGCGTGCACAGTATCGCCGAAGACGACTTCCGCCGCACCACTGCGGAGGTTGTTGCACCGGGTCCATCCGCACAGACGCTCGCACCGGGCATTGAATCTCTCCGACAAGCCGTCGGCTCCGCGCTGGTCGATGCCGGTCACGTCTCAGCCGCGCAATTGCTTGGCTCTGGAGCCTGGAATCTCGAAGGCTCCAGCTTGCGCATCGAAATTCCCGGCATTCGCCAAAAGATGCTCGCTCTCACCATCAACGGCGCAGCGGAGAAGATCATTCGCCAGGAGCTGCAGCGCATGGGCGCGCCGACTCGCTTCATGGTCATCCCCGGCGACGGTCCGGCCTCAACTTCTTCGCCGATCGCTACTGCGCCGCTGGCGGGCAGCATCCAGGAGGCGGCGCTGGGTAATCCGCTCGTCCAGCGAGCCAAGGAAATCTTCAAGGCCGAGGTCCGCAGTGTGGTTGACCTCCGCCAGAAATAACTGCGCGTTGCAATCGAGGGACTCAAAAACCGAAGGACTCAAATCAGATGATCAATCCGCTTAAAATCCCGGAGATGCTTTCGCAAGCCAACCAGATGCAGGAAGAGATCCAGCGCAAGCTGGGCGAGACGGTGGTCGAGGGCTCGAGCGGCGGCGGCGCTGTCGCCGCCACGATGAACGGCAAGAAGCAACTGCTCAAGATCCGCATCGATCCCTCCGCGGTAATCGGCTTGAGCAGCGCCAAGCCGGACGTGGAGATGCTCGAGGATCTGGTCGTAGCCGCGGTCAACGACGCAGGCCGCAAGGCCGATGACGCAATCAAGGCAAATGTGCAAGGGATGCTTGGCGGACTCAAGATTCCCGGCCTCAGCTAGGCTAAGAAAAGAGGGTGCAAGGTGTTTGAAACGATAGATCGCAGAAGCTTCCTGAAACTTGGCGCCGCGGCCAGCGCCGCAGCCTTTTCCCCGCGATGGTTGAGTGCCGAGACGGCCGTTCCCGCCATGGTGGTGCAGGCCCGCGCCAGTGCCGCCACAACACCCGTCAAGATCACCAAGATTTATGACAACCTCTACCTTCTGCAGGGAGTCGGCGGAAACATGGCCTTGCAGACCGGCCGTCAAGGCAACCTCTTCATCGACTCAAGCTATGCCACGGCCGTCCCCAAGATTCTCGACGCCATCGGCTCCGTTAGCAAAGAGGCTCCGGATGCACTGATCAACACTCATTGGCACATTGACCACACCGACGGCAACGAAGAGCTTCACGCAGCGGGCTTCCAGATTGTGGCCCATCAGAAGACGCGCGAGCGGCTCTCCACCGACCAGACCATTCAGGCCTTCAAGACCACCTTCCCCGCCGCGCCCGCAGGTGCTCTTCCCGAAATTACCTTCGATACCTCGATGCACGCCTGGCATAACGGCGACTCGCTTGACCTGGTCCACTTCGCACCGGCCCACACGGACACCGACATCTACATCCACTTCCACAACGCCGATGTCCTGCACCTGGGCGACATCTTCTTCAATGGCAACTACCCCTTCATCGATGAGAGCACCGGCGGCTCTATCGGCGGCATGATTCTGGGCGCGGAGACCGGCCTGTCTGTCGCTGGCGCCGCCTCCAAAATTATTCCCGGCCACGGCCCGCTGGGTTCCAAGGCCGACCTGCAAAAGTACCGCGACATGCTCGCCGGCGCGCGCGACAAAGTGGCTGCCGTGAAAGCATCCGGAGCCTCGGAACAGGAGACCGTCGCCAAAAAGCCGCTGGCCGAGACCGACTCGACCTGGGGCAAAGGCTTCATGAACGGCGACGTCTTCACCGGCATCGTTTACCGCACGCTTTAGGAGGCGCAGCCCGTGTCACCAGATGCGGGTGCTCCAGGTCTCGCGTTTGAGACCTGGGAGGCCTCGAACCAACCTGCAGCCCGTTGTTCAGGAGGCTAGCCCGTGTCACGCTATGCCGAGCCTATGGCTCGGCTTATTGAAGAGTTGAAGAAGCTGCCCGGTGTGGGCACTAAGAGTGCTCAGCGCTTTGCCTTCCATATTCTGCGCTCCACCGACGAGGATGCGTCCGCACTCGCCGAAGCCGTGCGCGGCCTCAAGGCCAGCCTGCGCCTATGCTCCATCTGCAACAATGTCACCGATGTCGATCCCTGCGCCTATTGTTCCAGCCCCACACGCAACCAGCGCCTGGTCTGTGTGGTTGAGGAACCCACCAGCATCGCCGCCGTCGAACGCAGCCGCGGTTACCAAGGGGTTTTTCATGTGCTGCACGGGACTCTCTCGCCGCTGCACGGCGTCGGGCCGGATCAACTGCGCACGCGCACGCTCATCGGACGGGTTGAGCGTGGCGAAGTCGATGAAGTCATCCTGGCCACCAGCCCCACTCTTGAAGGCGAGGCCACAGCCAACTGGCTGGCCTCCGCGCTGCGCCCGACCCGCGTCCGCATCACGCGCATCGCTACCGGCGTGCCCGCGGGCAGCGATATCGAGTACGCGGACGAGGTGACGATGGCGCGCGCCATGGAGGGTCGCCGAGAGCTTTAGCGAGTCGCTGATGTTCCGTCGAGGCGCGACCGAAAAATGTTCGAGATTATGCGCAATTCGTGCGATTGCTTGAGCTTCTCGCCCATGATCCAATCGGGAGCCGAATCTACCCGCGCAGCTTGTTCAGCAAATCCTGCGGATGAACCGGCTTGGCGAGTATCTCGAATTCATAGCCCTGGGCACGGGCCTTTTCCAACAGATCTGCCGTTGCCGCCTGCCCGGAAAACAGCAGAATCTTGATCGAGGGCAGCAACGCGCGAATCTGGATTGCAGCGTCAATGCCGTTCAAGTCGGCCATAATGACATCGGAGATGAGCATGTCCGGCGCGAAGGATTCAGCCAATTCAAGGGCCTTCTCGCCGGAGTAAACGGCGCGCGCCGCAAAGCCGCTCTGGTTAAGAATCATGGCCAGCGTATCCGCGATCACTCGCTCGTCGTCGGCAACCAAAACTTTGGGTCGGGGGGAAATTTCTGCCATAATCTCCTGCATCTCACACGATCCGAGCCTCTTCAACCGTGCCGCTCAAATCTCCAAAATCTTGCTCGACTTTCATCATTCTAAACGACGCCCGAGGCTGGCATGGATCGTCTGTCGATGATACGCTCTGTGTGACGCTCTAGCGCAATAGCCTCTTCCCCATTACCTGAAACAATTGACGCGGCCACCCGCGGCTTCCAATCCCGAGTCTCAGCCAGCGGTAGGCAATTCATCTGGGAGCAATCAGGCAAACATAAGCTTGCAACAAGAACAGGCCAACGCCGGCGCATCTGACCCCACCCGGAGAACCTCGCATGCAAGAAACGGGCATCCCCAGCCAGTCTATTCAATCAGCCGTCGAAGCCGTTGCCCCCGCGGTCGAGCCGATCATTCGCGCCGAAAAGATCGAGAAGTATTACGCCCAGCCCAGCCAGAATCGCATTCAGGTCATATCCGCCACCGACCTCGCCGTGGTTCCAGGTGAGATTCTCGCACTGCTTGGGCCGTCGGGCTCCGGCAAGTCGACCATGCTGCGCATGCTCACCGGCCTGTCTACGCCCTCCGCCGGCCAGGTTTACTGGCATGAAAAGCCCATCGCCGGCGCGGAGATCAACGTCTCCATCGTTTTTCAAAGCTTCGCGCTCTTCCCCTGGCTCACGGTTCTTCAAAATGTCGAAGCGCCGCTGCAGGCCCGCGGCGTCGATCCCGAGGAGCGGCGCGAGCGCAGCATGAAGATGCTCGACACCGTGGGCCTGGATGGTTTTGAAGGCGCTTATCCAAAGGAGCTCTCCGGCGGCATGCGGCAGCGTGTCGGCTTCGCGCGTGCTCTGGTCGTCGAGCCGGAAGTTTTGTTCATGGATGAACCGTTCTCAGCCCTCGACGTGCTGACGGCGGAAAACCTGCGTTCCGAATTGCTGGAACTCTGGGCCAATAAGGCCATGCCCACGAAAGCCATCTTCATCGTGACGCACAACATTGAGGAAGCGGTCCTGCTGGCAGATCGCATCATTGTGCTGGGACGCAACCCGGGGCACATCCGCACCGACTTCCGCCTCCAGCTCACCCAGCCGCGCGACCGCAAGTCGGAACCCTTTACCCAGCTCGTGGACTTTATCTACAAAGTGCTCACCCGGCCCGACGTGGCTCCCACTGAAGCCCCCGATCAGCAGCCAGGCACACGCGTACGCGACCAGCGCCAGATGCACTACCAGATGCTGCCGCACGCACGCCCCGGCGGGGTGGCCGGCCTGCTCGAGCTTCTGCTCGATAAGGGCGGACGCGACGACATCTACCGCCTGGCTGACGATCTGGCCTTTGAGATCGATGACCTGTTGCCGATTGTCGATACCGCGCAGTTGCTTGGCTTTCTCAAGGTCGACGAAGGCGACGCAGCCATCACCGATACCGGCACGGAGTTCGCCAACTCCGAGATTCTTCGCCAGAAGGAGCTGTTCCGCGACGCCGCCGTGGCTAACGTGCTTCTGTTGCGGCAGATTCGCCGCGCCCTGGAGTCGAAGAGCGATCACACCGTTCCCGAAGACTTCTTTCTCGACATGCTGGACGAGCAGTTCAGTGAGGAGGAGTGCCTGCGCCAGATGGAGACCGCGATTGCCTGGGGCCGCTATGCCGAGCTGTTCGACTACGACGCGGGACGGCGCCGCTTCATCCTTCCCGATGCGCAGGAAGAAGAGGCTTCCGCGAGTGAGGAGTCCGAGTGAATCTCCCCCACCCTCTCGCGCGGTCGCTTGTCACCGCCCGCACCTGGCCCGTCGTCATCGACGCCGGCGTAGCCGCCTGCCTGCTCGCGGTCTTCTTCGCCATCGTAAACACCGGCCGCTACTGGCTCAGCAAACCAGCCCCCATCGCTGAAATCTCCCACTCCATCGGCGCATTGCCGGTCTATGCCTTCTATTCCATCGTCCGCATCGGGCTGGCTTATCTGCTCAGTCTCACCTTCGCCATCGCCTACGGCTACATCGCCGCCTACAATCCCCGCATTGAGGCCTGGATGATTGCCGTCCTCGACATCCTGCAGTCCATCCCCGTCCTCAGCTTCCTGCCTCCCGTCGTCCTTTTTATGGTCGCCTTCATTCCCGGCCATCAGCTGGGAATCGAGCTGGCCGTCATCCTGCTCATCTTCACAGGACAAGTATGGAACTTGGCCTTTAGTTTCTATTCGTCGCTGAAAAGCATTCCCAGAGAGATGCTTGAGGCCTCGCGCATCTATCGCTATTCCGCGTGGCAGCGGTTCTGGCAGCTGGAAATGCCGTACGCCGCCATTGGCCTGGTCTGGAACTCGATCGTTTCCGTCGCCGGCGGATGGTTCGCCCTCATCGCCTGCGAAATCTCGCCCTTTGCCAACTACACCTATCAGCTCCCCGGGCTGGGCAGCTATTTGCAGGTGGCCACCAACTCCGGCGATTACAAGGCCTTGCTAAGCGGAATCGGCGCCGTGGTTCTGATCGTTGTCGCCACCGATCAACTGGTCTGGCGGCCGCTGATTGCCTGGAGCGACAAATTCAAGTTCGAGCAGGTGGAGTCGGCAGACCGCGTCACTTCGCCCGTTCTTGCCCTTCTGCGCCGATCCAAGTTGTTGAGTTCCCTTCCCAGCCGCGTTTGGAGCCGCGTGGATGAACCCATCTATCGGCGCATGGCACACACGAGGGATTGCCGCGTCGTCCATCCCCTGGATGAAGAAAAGGACAAGCTCAAGCCTACAATGGCGCTTTGGACGCTGGGGATCGCGGCCTTTTGCGTGGTGGCCTGGGGAACTACGCAAGCCATCCTGATGCTCAAGACGGTCACCGGGCCGGAACTTCGCTTGCTGCTGGAAGGCGCGGCGGCCACGTTCCTCCGCGTCAACGCCGCACTGCTCATCTCCGCCGCATGGACCGTCCCCGTCGGCGTCGCTATCGGCCTCAATCCCCGGCTATCACGCATCGTCCAGCCCACGGCCCAGGTGCTGGCTTCCATCCCCGCCACCGCGTTTTTCCCCATTATTCTCATTGGCCTGGTCAAGATCGGCGGTGGCCTCGGAGTGGGGTCCATCGCCCTGATGCTGCTGGGCACGCAGTGGTATATCCTTTTCAACGTCATCGCCGGCGCCATGTCCATCCCCTCGGATCTGCGCGAAGTCAGCGCGCTCTACCACTTCACCCACTGGCAACGCTGGACAAGACTGATCCTTCCCGGGATCTTTCCGTACCTCATTACGGGGATGGTCACGGCCTCAGGCGGCGCCTGGAATGCATCAGTTTATGCGGAGTATTCGCACCTGAAAGACAGCACGCTGCAGACCATCGGCCTCGGCTCCGAGATCAGCTCGGCCACCGATGCGGGGCGATTTCCCATCATCCTTCTGGCCACCATACTCATTTCCCTCATGGTGGTCACCATGAATCGACTGGTCTGGCGGCGGCTTTACCGGCTGGCCGAGACCCGGTATAAACTCGAAGGCTGAAGCGAAGGCAAGATGAATCCTGCTTCCAGAATGATCCATCTTCAAGAGGGTCCATGATTCGAGTCGGGTTGGTGGGGTTTGGTCTCGCGGGGCGCGTCTTCCACGCGCCGCTTTTGTCTTCGGTAGAGGGCCTGGAACTAGCCGCCGCGGTTGAACGCCAAACCGACAACGCCGCCCAACGCTACCCCGGCATCACCACTTACCGCTCGCTCGACGACATGCTTGCGGATTCGTCTCTGGACCTTTTCGTCGTTGCAACACCCAATGGCACGCACTTTGAAATGGCTCGGCAGATCCTCGATGCGGGCAAGAACGTTGTGGTCGACAAACCGACAGCCGTCACCTCAGCCGAAATTGCCCAGTTGATGGAGCTGGCCGAAGTGCGCCGAGCCCTGCTGATCCCCTTTCACAACCGGCGCTGGGACAGCGATTTCCAGACGCTTCGTAAACTTGTTCGCGAGGGACCGCTGGCCCGGCTGATTTACTTCGAATCAACCTTCGACCGCTGGCGGCCAGTTCCCAAGGCGCGCGCCTGGAAGGAGGATCCAGCCCAGGGCGGGCTGCTTCTGGATATTGGCACGCATCTTGGAGACCAGGCGCTGGCGCTCTTCGGAAGGCCAAAAACAGTCTGCGCCGACGTATCGCGCGAGCGCGACGGCGATGGCTCGAACGACTCTTTCACAGTGCGCCTGCACTATGCGGAGCTGTCCGTAACGCTCTCAGCCAATCTGCTTTCGACACTGGCCCGGCCGCGCTACCATCTGCGCGGCAGCAAGGGAAATTACTGGAAGTGGGGTCTCGATGGGCAGGAGTCGGCGCTCACCAAGATTACCCGCATTGAGGATCCAAACTGGGGCAAGGAGTCGCCCTCCAATTGGGGAACCCTCAACATCGATGTGGATGGCGGCGTTGTCAGCCGGCCTCTGCAGCCAATGCCTGGCGACTATCGCCTCTTCTATGCCGGGGTGCGCGACGCGCTGCTGGGTAAGTCGCACGCGCCCGTGTCGGCGCTCGACGCCTGGCGCGTGGCGCGCTTGCTCGAATGGGCCGATGAGAGCGCGCGGGAGCGGCGCGAGATCGAGTGCGACTGGAGCCAGGAGCCAGAGTAACTCGACTCTTATCCCATTCATTTGGGCCGATTGATTTGGCCGATTTAATTCGGAAGGTCGGTCGCCTTTGCCGAGGCTTCAATCTTCTTTTGAGAGCCGTGTTTTCGTTTCTTCGCGACGGCGGCCGCAGCACTTGCTGGCACGGCGCGCAGATCGCCCTGTATATCCACTCTCGGCTCTTTCTCCACCAGCGGCACCCAGAAATCGAAGGTGGCGCCTTTGCCGGGTGCGCTCGACACCTCAATGCCGCCTCCATGGGCAATCAGTATGGCCCGGGTGATGGCCAGGCCCATCCCCGACCCTTTGCCTAGCGCGCCTCGCCGGCCTCGATAAAACTTCTCAAAGATCAGGGGAAGATCCATCGCGTCGATGCCCGGCCCGCTGTCCTGCACGCTGAATTCCAGTCGCCCGGCGCCGCGCCAACTACGCAGTGTGATGCGGCTCCCTGCCGGCGTATAGCGCGCGGCGTTCTCCAGCAAGTGACGCAGCACCCGCGCCAGCAGGTGCGGATCAAACCAGGCGGGTTCATCGTCGCCCTCCACGTCAATGCTGACCCGGGGCGCAGCCAGCACCTTGCGCGACTCCTCGACGGACTGTTCGAGCAAGGTGCGGGCGAGTTCCGGGACCATATGAACCTGCACTACGTTGGCGTCGATCTCGGCCATCTCCACCGCTTCGCCAATCAGCAGGTCGAGGCGCGCAGCTTCCTCATCGACGATGTTGACCAGGTCAAGGCGTGCGGCATCGTCCAAACCGGCTGCCTGCAGGGTGGTTGCGGCCGCGCGAATCGAAGTCAGCGGCGTGCGCAACTCATGCGTGAGCGAGTCAATGAGCGCCGTGCGCAGCCGTTCGCCTTCGCGCGCCGCCTCGATGCGGGCAGTTGCCTCAATGGCCAGCGAACGCGCCAGCACAATTGCGACCTGCGCGCTCACAGCGGTCGCCACCTCGCGCGACGCCATCGCGGGCCGCCAGCCAAGGGCCCCCATGGGACGCATGCCCAGAGCGAGCGGCGTAATGTGAAAGCCAGACTGCAAGCCAACTGTCGGATTATGCCCATGCGTCACAGCGCGCAGACTGGCCTGCACGCTGGCCGGCAGGTCGGCGGAGGAGCCGTGGAACCTATCCTCATCGCAGACATAAAGCACCACCCCATCCAGCGCAAAGATGCGGCGAATCAGCCCCGGCAAATCGTGAATCAGTCCAGCGGCGTCTTCGTGCAGCATCATCTCCTGGCTCAGTTCGTAGAGGCGCTCCACATCTTCGCGGCGCTGCTCAGCCTGACGCGTTTGACGGCGCGCCTGCTCGGCCACGCGGCTGACTACCAGGCAACTGGCCAGGAACGAAAACATGGCCACGTAAGCCTGCGCCCCGGAGAGCTGCAACGAGCCCACAGGAGGCAAAAAGTAAAAGTCGAAAGCCACGGCGCAGAGCAGGGCAACATACAGCGAAAGCCAGATTCCGGCCTGGGTTGCCGACCACACAACGAGCACCAGGAATACCATCCCCGCCGCGGTTGGACTGGCGCCCAGCTTTACCAGGACAAAGGCGGCGCAGAAAGCGAGAGCCGTCGCCGCCAGCAAGCGGGCGGCCTGCCCGGAATAGGCGCGCAACTTCATTTCAAATCCTCAACGGAATCATACCGGGCGGCGCGATGATGTACGCTTCGATCATGTCTGAACACATTGCCACAGTCCGCATCCCGCTGCAAAGATGGGGGCGAAGATGAGCAGCCGAGCAAGTGATCGTTTCGAGGAACTCGCGTGTACCTGACCATTGTGATTCTTCTCATGGCGGCCTTGCCACTCGGATCTATTGGCTTTGAGCACTACTTTGTCCACAGCCCTCCGCCACTATGGTTGCTGATGGGAAAGTGGTTCGTTTTCTGGAGTGCCGGAGTGCGACTGGTGCTGGCTGGATTGAAGCAGTTCCTTCAGCCGAGATTCACAGCCGAAGACATCTTTGGCATCGCCAACGATGAAGTGCTTCCCCTCGTCCGTGAATTGGGCGTAGCGAATTTTGCAACCGGAGTGGTCGGCGTGGCTTCGCTAGTGCGGCCCAGCTTTGTTCTGCCGGTTGCCATCAGCGCCGGGATATTCTATGGCGTGGCCGGCATTCGCCATCTGGCAGCGACGCACAGGACCGGGAACGAGGATATCGCGATGTGGAGCGATCTGTTCGTCTTCCTGATCTTCGCCGTCTTCGTTGGCTTCGCCGCAATCGCCTGAAATTCCAATGTGACAACACCACAACCACCTGCCGAAGAAAGAACGAGAAATGCCGGGAAGAATTCTGATCATCGACGACGAACCACAGATCACGCGGGTGCTGCGCGCCGCGCTCTCCGCCCAGGGCTATGACGTACGTACCGCCAACGAACCCGAAGAGGGTCTGCAGGTCTACAAGGATTGGAACCCCGACCTGGTGGTCACCGACCTGATGATGCCCGGCATGACCGGAGTCGAGGTCACAAGGGCCATCCGCGCGCGCGCCGGTACGCCGGTGCTGATCCTCTCCGTGCGCGATCACGAACGCGCCAAGGTCGAGGCGCTGGACGCCGGCGCCGACGACTATGTAACCAAGCCATTCGGCATTCAGGAACTGCTGGCTCGGGTCCGCGCCCATCTGCGCCGGGCACCGGAACGCACCGCCGCCGCCATCGAAGCCGGCGACTTCGTTCTGGACGCGAACGCCCATTCCATCTCCGTGCTGGGCAGGCCCATCCACCTCACCCCCAAGGAGTTCGATCTGCTCATCCATCTGGCCCGCCATGCCGGAAAGGTGATGACTCATCGCGCGTTGCTCACCGCGGTGTGGGGTGCGCAATCGGCCCATCAGCCGGAGTATCTGCGCGTATTTGTGGGCCAGGTACGCAAGAAGCTCGAGGCCGAAACGGGCAAGCAATACATCCAGACCGAGCCATGGGTTGGCTATCGCTTCATTCCCGAGGGCTGGAGCGGCAACGAAGCGTGATGGCGCTAGCGACGTGGCTGTCCGCGGGTAAAAGGCTGCGCGACAAGTCGGTTGAGCACTCTCCTCAAGGTGGTCACACCGGCTAAGCTGGCCCTGCGGGCTCCACGATCTTCCAACCCCTGGCCAGAAGCCAGAGCATGAAGATCAACTCCGCAAAGAACGTGACAAAGAGGAATCCAAAATTAACCCCTGGGAAAAGATAAGGGCCCAGGCTGTTCGTCATCCAACCCACACCATTAATAATCAACAAGATGCCGATAATCTTCGGAATGTACCCGGAGCGGTACACCAGCATCCCCAGCAACGCAAGATGAATCCCGAACAGCACCAGGGCCATGCCCCAGTCGGATCGAAATGAATCCAGCAGAAGCTTTACCTGCGCATGCAACTGCACAGATCCGAACAGAGTCAGGTCATATGGAGTGTCCAGCAAGTTGAAAACGGTAACAAGTTTGAACGTAGCGAATAGAGCGAGCGCCGTATACATAAGCCTGAACCATGCGGTCAAAAGAGACAGCGATCGGTTGACCGGCGCCAGCAGCACGTAAAGCCCCCAGGCAACCACCATGTCGCACACATAGTTGACCAGGTAGGCGCAAATTGCGGCCATAAACAGCCCGCGATGGGCGGCGATGTTCTGAATCGTCTGTTCGATGTTGCCCGCAATCACCAGCCGTGGGTAAACAAACCGGTCGGCAAAGGGCGCGGCCGCGCACATGACCAGCAAACCCAAGCCTGCCACGAGCGCCGCCTGCCGCAGAGTCATTCCGTCGACAGGCTTGGGCGCAGCATCGAGCTGGTCCAGTCGCGTTCTCATGAATCCCATTGTCATTCGACCAACTCCTCCGGAGGGGAGAGACCCAATTCTGTTCCAAGAATCCACGCCTTTACAAGGCCGAAATCCTGGCCACGGCCCATTGATTCTAAAGTTGCAGACCGCAGTGTTTACTACCTTGATTCGCGAATCCTCGGGTTTCTCCGTTAGTTCATACGGTTTCTTCGCAGCAAAGTTGCATCGCATCAAGTCCTCCTTATGTTTTATTTAGGAAATCCTTTGGATACTTAGTCCTGGCGTACGCGAAGATTGTTCAGGAGGGCACTGGGATCGTCCCCCAGCCAAGCCCGGAATGGTGGTTGCTGCAATGCAAGATCTGACCATGATTTTGTTCACTGTTATTTTTTTCGTCCTGGCGTTTCTTTACGTCAAGGCCTGCCAGAAGTTGAGGTAGACGCCATGCATATCGACCTCATCACCGCAGTCGTGTTGATTCTGTCTGTCCTGCTGCTTGGATACCTGGCCGTCGCCCTGCTTTTTCCGGAGAAGTTCTGACATGTCCGCCAATGGGTGGTTGCAGTTTGCCCTTTACTCCCTGATCCTGCTGGCAACCGTTCGACCGGTGGGCGCTTACCTGACCCGAGTTTTTGAAGGCGAACGCACCTGGCTGGATCCTGTGCTCCGCCCCATCGAGCGGATCATCTACAGGCTATGCGGCGTCAACGCTTCAGAAGAGATGAACTGGCGCGAGTACGCATTTGCCATGCTGGGCTTCTCCGCCGTCGCGCTGGTCGTCACCTACGCCATAGAAAGGCTGCAGGCGCATCTGCCCTGGAACCCGCAAGGCCTCGCCAATGTGGGTCCCGATCTGGCGTGGAACACCGCCGCCAGCTTTACCACCAACACCAACTGGCAGTTCTATACGCCCGAGACCACCATGAGCTATCTCACCGAGATGGCCGCCCTCGCCACGCACAACTTCTTCTCCGCCGCAGTGGGCATCGTGACCGCGCTGGCGCTGATTCGCGGCATCAAGCGGACTAAATCAGGCACCATTGGCAATTTCTGGGTGGACACGACGCGCACCTTGCTCTATGTGCTGATCCCGGCCTCGATCGTCTACGCGCTGCTGCTGGTGGCCCAGGGCGTACCGCAGAACCTGCACGCCTACACAACCGCACATCCCCTGGAGACGTCTTCTCAAGTGCAGACCATCGCCCAGGGCCCGGTGGCCTCGCAGGAAGCCATCAAGATGCTGGGCACCAACGGCGGCGGGTTCTTCAACGCCAATAGCGCCCACCCCTTCGAGAACCCCACACCGTTCTCGAACTTTCTTCAGATCCTATCCATCTTCATTATTCCCGCCGGGCTGACTTACACGCTGGGCCGCATGACCGGGTCACCCGGCCACGGTTGGGCCGTCCTGGCCGCCATGTTCATCCTCTTTGCGGCCGGGTTCACCACCATCTATTGGGCCGAGTCACAGGCTCATCCCCTGATCCACGGGGCTCAGCAGGCGCGAACGCTCACGGCTCCCGGTGGAAACATGGAAGGCAAGGAAGTCCGCAACGGCATTGCCGAATCGGCCCTATTCGCGACCATCACCACCGATGCCAGTTGCGGCGCCGTCAACGGCGTGCATGACAGCTTCACGCCTCTCGGCGGCATGGTCGTGCTCACAAACATCATGCTCGGCGAGGTGGTCTTCGGCGG
>JBEKVS010000010.1:0-38398 GCA_049513795.1 Occallatibacter sp.
CCTGTCATCCGACGCGTCGTCTTTTCTAACGGGACAGACACTGGTTGTTGACGGAGGGTTTCTCGCCAGCGGTGTGAACCAATAGGCCCGGCTCACGCCGGGATTGCAATTCATGCAGCAAGAGAGACCACAGGAGGAAAGGTCATGAAGGACGGGCGCCGATTCTTAGTGAATTCCCCAGCGATACTGCTTCTCCTTAGCTCAGTTACTATACTTTCGGCCCAGGCTGAAAGGAAGTTGACAATCAATCCCGGGCAGATGCCTCGCATCGGCTCGGTCGATGATCGCTTCCAGTCTTATAACATTGAGATGGTTGAAGTGACTGGCGGGCGATTCTGGAAGCCTTATGCCACACCGGTCGAAGCTAGCGCCACGAAGCCCCCCAACGGGAATCAGCCTGCGGGCATGGACCCGTCGCTGTATCAGTATCGCTCCCCTATCGATCTAACTAATCCGCGCTTGCGTGAGCTGGCTGCTGCTTTAGGCCCCGCATATATTCGCGTTAGTGGTACATGGGCGAACACCACCTATTTTCACGACTCGGATGACCCAGCTCCCGCTTCGCCGCCCCATGGTTTCAATGGCATTCTAACTCGCTCACAATGGAGAGGAGTTGTTGAATTCGCCAACTTCGCCAACGCCGAGGTTGTTACCTCCTTTGCGATCAGCCCCGGGACGCGCGACAGCTCAGGCGTTTGGACCCCCAACCAGGCTTTGCAGTTAGCTAACTACACAAAGTCTATTGGCGGCCACATCGCTGCCGCCGAGTACATGAACGAGCCCAATATTGCGGAGATAGGTGGCGCACCCAAAGGTTACGATGCCGCGGCATATGCGCGTGACGTGGAAGTTTTTCGCCGTTTTGCGAAGAGCGCACTTCCCGGCATGGCATTCCTCGGCCCCGGTGCGGTGGGTGAAGGGACTCTTATGACAGCATCTCCGTTCCACTCGCTCTCAAGTGCTGACCTTCTTACTGCCACGGGACCCGTCTTCGATGTCATCTCCTATCATTCGTACGGCGCGGTCTCCAGCCGCTGCGGCGGCTTCGGTGGCCCGGCTACCACCAGCGCCGATGCTGCATTGTCTGACGAGTGGCTCTCGCGCCCCGGAAAGATTGAAGATTTTTACGCCGGGATTCGCGACCGATTCGAGCCCGGCAAGCCGATTTGGAATAGCGAGACTGCGCAGGCAGCGTGCGGCGGAGACCGGTGGGCCTCCACTTTTCTAGATAGCTTCCGTTATCTCAGTCAATTGGGGACCTTGGCGCAGCGCGGCGTCCAGGTCAACATTTACAACACACTTGCAGCAAGCGATTATGGGCTGCTCGATGAGAAGACCTATGCGCCGCGTCCTAACTACTGGGCGGCCCTGCTATGGCGGAAATTGATGGGAGTCACCGTTCTCGACCCAGGCTCATCACCCACAACAAGCTTCCACATCTTTGCGCAATGCATGCGTAACTGGCCCGGTGGGGTGACTGTGCTGGTCATCAATGCCAGTAACGATACATCGCAAACGCTCGACATTCCGGAGGCGTTTGAGCGCTTTTCGCTCACCGCCCAGAATCTCCAGGATAAACATGTGCAGTTGAACAGCGTCGAACTGCAACTAGGAACAGACGACTCATTGCCAAAGCTTGCGGGACAATCTACTAAAGCGGGCCCCGTGTCATTCGCGCCGGCCAGTATCACGTTTCTCGCTATCAAACAGGCCAACAACGCAAGTTGTCGGTAGAGAGAAAAACGAAGCATGGTTAGGTCCTTGCCAGCTCGGTTTTAATTAGGATAGCGTGCCGAGTTTACGCACTACTTTCGATGACTTAATAGGATAGGGTGCCTCAGATGCACGAGACGATTATGACCCACCCGAGACAAGGCGCGCCACCCCGCTTTTCCTTTACCAACAAAATCAGTGCGTCCAACAAAATTCCGCGGCAAATTAACCGCAATCTCATCTTCAATCAGATTCGGACGCGACAACCCATCTCGCGCGCTGATCTGGCGCGTGTTTCCGGATTGCAAAGGAGCACTGTCTCGCTTATCGTGGAAGAATTGCTCGCTGAGCGGTGGATTGTCGAAGGGTCAGTTGGCCGCCTGCCCAGAGGTCGAAGGCCAACCTACCTCAACGTCAATGGCCAGCGCGGAGTGCTCGCGCTCGATATCCACCCCTCACAGACCACTTTGGCGGTCGCCGATCTCGGTGGAAGGATTGTTTCTCAGCAACTCATTACGTTGCCAGACGACCCGAAAAAAGTGATAAGCGCTATAATTGGCGCGATCCAACAGATAATTGGCGCGAATCTAGATCGTTCTTTTGACGGCATCGGAATAAGTCTGCCGGGCCGTCTTGATCTTGGGCAGGTTGATACTCGAATGAGCAGGTCTCAAATGAAAAGACCTGTCTTTGCGCCGAACGTCAGATGGCCGATCGCGGATATTACTTCCAGGGTTCAGCAAGCTACGGGTTTGCCCGTGTTTGCTGACAATGTCGCAAATGCGTGTGCATTGTCCGAAGTATGGTTCGGCGACAGTGACGGCATGCATGACCTTGTTGTTGTGAATGTATCGGAAGGGCTTGGAACGGGAATTTTCGCCAACGGCCGCATGCTTCGAGGCGGGGCCGGCGCAGCAGGAGAGTTCGGCCATGTACAGATGGACCCTCAAGGCCTGCCTTGTGCCTGCGGCGGCAGAGGGTGTTGGGAAACACTGGCCGCTAATCCCGCCGGAATGCGATACTACGCGGAGTTCACGCGTAAGCCCTCCCCGCCCTTTGAAACAATTCTCAGCCTGGCGGAGGCGAACGATCATGCGGCATTGAAAGCAATTGATCAAATGTGCGCCGCGCTCGGGCGCGGGATGCACATGATTGCCTCTGCCCTTGCTCCTTCTGAGATCGTCGTGGTTGGTGACATAACTACCATCTGGCATATTGCCGGGCCGCTGGTTGAGTCGGAGATGCGCAAGAATCCGTTGATAAGCACTCCCCGCCTTCGGCCTGCGCAGGAAGGCAACAAAGCAAGGTTGCGAAGCGCCGTGGCTCTCGTGATGCATGACACGCTGCTTTAACTTGTGCATTCCACTTGGGCGTAAAGGGCTTTGCTCTCATTTTTCTTCGGCTGGAAAGGCAGGATTGAGTCATGCGGGTTTGTTTTCTTCTCAAAGTTCGGAAAGAAACATTAAACGAATACAGGGTGCGTCACGCCAGTGTATGGCCTGAGATGCTAGATGCACTCCGGCAGACAGGTTGGCGCAATTACTCGCTATTCCTTCGGCCAGACGGGCTACTCGTTGGCTATCTCGAAACAGACGATTTCGATCAGGCTTGCGCGGGCATGAAAGAGCATCCCGTTAACGCTCGTTGGCAGGCCGAGATGTCGCCGTTCTTCGAATCACTTGATGGAGGGGCGCCAGATGATCGCATTAGTCCTCTTGATGAAGTCTTTCACCTCGACTAAGTCGAACCGCGCACACGGCAGACAAGCAAGGAGCGCTCTACATGTCCATGCGAACCTTCAACCGGTCGTGAGAAACGGAACTTGCCTCGATTTGCATTCGTGATCTACGATGCGTTTGCAGGAGAACTCCCGAATGGAACGATTCGATTTCATGCGTCGCCAGTTCTTGCGTGCCGGCGGGCTTGGCGTTGCCGGAACCGCTATCCCCGCAAGGTCGTTCCCGGCAAACATGGCACAACAAACCTCCGGCGCAACGGCCCAAAGCCAAGGCATTTTCGACGTTCGAGCCTTCGGGGCGATTGGCGACGGAAAGGCACTCGACACGTCCGCGGTCAACCGTGCCATTGACGCAGCGGCAGACGCTGGCGGCGGCGTGGTTTTGTTCACGGCGGGCTCCTACTTATGCTTCTCCATCCACCTCAAGAGTTACGTGCATCTTTATCTGATGCAAGGCAGCGCCATCGTGGCAGCCGACTCGCCGCTTCCCGGGGAGCAGACCGGCTATCGAAGCGGAGTCTATGATGAAGCTGAGCCCAAGACCGCTTGGGATGCGTATCAGGACTACGGACACAACCACTGGCATAACTCTCTGCTGTGGGGCGAAGGTATCAATGACTTGAGTATCACCGGTCCTGGACTCATATGGGGTAAAGGCCTTTCAAATGGCCGCCGGCGCGAGCAACAAGGCGCATTATTCATTGCGGAACAGCCGGGGGTCGGCAACAAGGCCGTCGCGCTGAGGAATTGCCACAATGTCTTGTTTCGCGACTTCTCAATCCTCAAAGGCGGTCACTTCGGCCTGCTTCTGACTGGTGTCGATAACCTCACCATAGACAACCTCAAGATCGACACCGACCGAGACGGCATGGACATCGATTGCTGCCAGAATGTGCGTGTTTCGAATTGTACTGTCAACTCCCCGTGGGATGACGGCATTTGCCCCAAATCGAGTTATGCGCTCGGCTACGCGCGGCCCACGAGGAACGTAACGATCTCTAACTGTTGGGTGACGGGAGACTATGAACTTGGCTCAGTGCTGGACGGAACCTTTAAGAAATTCCCTGACAATTCTACCGCCTGGCGGACGGGCCGCATAAAGCTTGGCACGGAGTCAAATGGGGGCTTCATTAACATCACGATTTCCAACTGCGTCTTCGAAGGGTGTCAGGGGTACGCGCTTGAGTCCGTTGATGGAGCGCTGCTCGAAGACATCACCATCACCAACACCACGATGCGCGATCTTGTCTCCGGACCCATCTTCATGCGTCTCGGATCGCGGTTGCGTGGACCAAAAGAGAGCACAAAGGTCGGCACTCTCAAGCGTATCCTGATCAGCAACCTGACGTGCCATAACGCGCCGATGAAAGTCTGCTCGATTCTCAGCGGAGTTCCCAAATTCCCAATAGAAGATGTGAAACTGTCAAACATCTATGTTGAGTCGGTCGGCGGCGCGCTGTCCGATGCAGCGCGCATTCAACCACCGGAGTTTGAGGATAAATACCCGGAGCCGGGCATGTTTGGCCCTATGCCGGCGTTTGGTTTCTTTGTGCGGCATGTCCGAAATTTGGAGATGAGTCACATTGAAGTTGCCACTGTAGATGCGGATGCACGGCCCGCATTTCATTTTGTCGATGTAAGTCGCGCGGACCTGCACTCGATTACGGCACCGCGCGGGGCGGATGGCGCAATTTCCCTGCAGGATGTAAGAGATCTGCGCATTGGATGGAGCCGCGCCGCTCCGGACACATCCTTGAAGAGCGTCGAAGCCATGACTCTGTAACTCGATCGGTTTGGAGTTTCTATGAAATTAGTGTTAGCAATGGCGTTATTTGCATTGTCAATTTCTTGCTTTGCTCAAGCTCCGTCCAGTGCGGAAATCTTCACCTCCGCCCAAGTGCATGATCAGTTGAGCCTTATTGCGGAGAAAGCAAAAGCAACTGGGGGCAGCGGGGCAACATTGGGCGCCTATGGGACGCACACAATCATGGTTTCAGAGCGAACGGCGAATGGCGGGGCTGAGATCCACGGGCACTTCGATGACGTGATGATCGTGATGGCGGGCAAAGCGACCCTGATCACGGGGGGCAGCTTAATCGACGCTCATTCGGGCCTCAATGGAGAGGTATCGGGGACGGGAATCCGTGACGGCGTGAGCAGATCAGTTGACGTCGGAGACATAGTCCATGTTCCCGCCGGCACGCCCCATCAACTGCTTATTACCCCTGGGACCGTATACAGCGCTCTGGTTATCAAGGTAAAAGAATAGGTGCGCATGGCGGGCTTGCTGCAGACCGGACTTAAGATTTGCATTACCGCTAAGGACGCTTAGCCTTCACTTCGAATATCGGAAAAACAGAGCACCTATGATCAAACTTGACAGATTCTCGATTGGTCTCGGCGATCGATTCGCCCATCAAGCCAAGGCTCAGTTGCAAGCTTGTATTCTGGCCGGTGAAGCAGGAGTGAATGTAATCCCTGTCTGGAACAAATCTAACCGTGAGCACATGATCATTGGCTCTGACCCCATATCCGTTCGGCTCGCCGCCGATGACGCCGTCAAGGAACTTGGGTGGAAGCTTCCCTATTTTTGCGACGCAGACCACATCAACCTGTCTACCGTCGACCGGTTTGTTTCCGCATGCGACTTCTACACGATTGATGTTGCAGAGTTAATCGGCAAGCCGGCTGACCCACTGTCGGTCGAAGACTTTGTCGGCAGACATCCTGAGCTTATTGGCGAAATCACAATCGAGTCCATAGTTCAGCGAGTTGATATCCCAGCGGAACTTCTCCGCCGCACAGCTACGAACTTCCTGGGCGCTATCATAGAGGCAGGCAAGATATTCCGTCGCATCGAATCGGCCAAGGGGAACGGCTCGTTTATCGCAGAAGTCTCGATGGACGAAACGGAATCAGCGCAAACTCCTGCCGAATTGCTCATCATCCTGGCCGCAATTGCAGATGAAGGAATCCCCATCCAGACCATCGCACCTAAGTTCACTGGCCGCTTCAATAAGGGCATCGACTATGTGGGCGAGGCAACCCAGTTTAGCCGCGAACTGGCCCTCGACATGGCTGTCATTCGGCACGCGATCAGCGCTTACAAGCTGCCGTCAAGCTTGAAACTGAGTATTCATTCCGGCAGTGACAAATTTTCCCTATATCCCGCGATTCACAGAGCCATCAATCAGTTTTCGACGGGCGTTCACCTCAAGACCGCCGGCACCACCTGGCTCGAAGAATTGATTGGCCTTGCCGAAGCAGGCGGCGACGGGCTTGCGCTCGCACAGGAGATTTACGCCCAGGCTTATTCCCACTCAGACGAACTATGCGAGCCTTATGCTACCGTAATCGATATCGATCCTGAAAAACTGCCCTTGCCACGCGAAGTAGCTGAGTGGTCTTCGCTCCAATTCACTGCGGCTCTTCGGCACAACCGAAAGGATCCCGGTTATAATCCAAGTTTCCGCCAGTTACTTCACGTCGGATTTAAAGTGGCCGCGCAGCTCGGTCGTCGTTACACTGATTTGCTTGAAAGAAATCGAGAGATCATCGCACGAAACGTGACAGAGAATCTTTTTGCGCGACACATCGCACCTGTTTTTCTCGGCCAGGGATCAGCACCGAATCTCTGAGTCTTAACTTGATTGGCCACCCGCGACTGATTGAGCAGGGCCGACAAGGCTATCTTCTTTGTAACCATAGGTCATGCCATGAAGATTGTGCAACTCGCAGATGAGACCCGTTACGCGCGCATGTCCACCGAGGATTTGCGTTCGACTTTTTTGATCGACGATCTCTTCAAGGCTGGTATTGTTCAACTGGTTTATGTGGACCTCGACCGCACTGTTATAGGCTCGGCGGTGCCTCTTACCGAGCCCCTTGTCCTTCCCTGCCCCAGCATTCTGCGAGCCACGTCCTTTAACGAGCGGCGCGAGTTGGGTGTTCTAAACATTGGCGGAAAAGGGGATGTGCAAGCCGATGGTGCGCCGTACCATCTCGGCAAGTGTGACGCGATTTACCTGGGTCGCGGCAATTACACAATTACCTTCTCGAGCGAAAACCCGGATAATCCAGCGGAGTTTTATCTGCTGAGCTATCCGGCCCACGCTCCCTATCCAACCACACTGGTCCACAACTCCGATGTTGTTCCCCTTACCATCGGAGATGCTACTACAGCAAATCACCGATCCATTCATAAACTCATCCATCGTGACGGAGTATCCAGCTGCCAACTCGTAATGGGCTTCACGAGAGTTCACGATGGCAGCGTCTGGAACACCATGCCCCCACACACCCACATGCGCCGGTCAGAGATTTATCTGTACTTCGATCTTCCACCCGAGCAGCGCATTGTGCATCTGATGGGGCCACCGACGCAGACACGCCATCTTATCGTCGCCAGCAAGCAGGTGGTTATCTCGCCTCTTTGGTCGATTCATGCGGGCGTCGGGACAGCTAGTTACTCATTTTGCTGGGGTATGGGCGGCGAGAATCAAGACTACTCGGATATGGATCCGGTTCGCATTGCCGATCTTTTATAACCCCGCACGCACATTGTCAGGAGAGAGCCCATGATCCTCGATTTATTTAGACTCACTGGTAAAAACTCCTTGGTAACTGGATCATCGCGGGGAATGGGGGCTGCTATTGCGGTTGCCCTGGCACAGGCGGGCGCGAATGTCGCACTGCACGGCTCGCGATCCGTCCCTGCCGATGTTACTAATAGAGTCGCGCAGACCGGCGTACGGCACATCGAACTTGTTGCTGACCTCGGTAAGCCGAGTTCCGCATCCGAACTTATCCGCCAAACGATCGACGAATTTGGCTCCATCGATATTCTTGTGAACAACGCCGGGATTACTCGCCGCGCGCCGGCGGTCGATTTCTTGCTCGACGACTGGGACCAGGTATTGGCGACCAATCTCACGAGCGTCTTTACCTTGTGCCAGTGCGCGGCCCGCTCGATGATCGAGAGAGGATCTGGAAAGATTGTGAACATGGCTTCTCTGCTCAGTTTTCAGGGCGGAATTACAGTGTCTGCGTATGCGGCGGCCAAGGGCGGAGTCGCTCAACTCACCAAGGCCCTTGCCAATGAGTGGGCCGCACGCGGCGTGCAGGTCAATGCGATTGCGCCGGGTTACATGGCCACTGAACTTACCGAAGCTCTGCAAAACGACCCAGTTCGCTCGCGACAAATTCTTGAGAGAATCCCGGCCGGCCGCTGGGGCTTGGCTCAAGACGTTGCCGGAGCGGCTGTCTTTCTCGCGTCTTCTGCGAGCGACTACATCAACGGCCACGTTCTTGTTGTAGATGGCGGCTGGCTCGCACGTTGACTTTCGCTAGTCTTGATCGCCGGTGTCATGCATAATTTGCGGCCTTCTTCCATATTCAGTGTCGGTGGATTAGCGGCCTTTAGCTTTAATTGAGCGCAGGGACGGTTTATGATTTCAATTCATTCCAGTGCATCAGCACTTTTGTCGACTCTTCGCCCCGTACGCTTTGGCTTTGTTTTGCGCCGCCCTTGGCGCGACACGCCGCGGCGCTCTGGAAGATTTCTTGGCCCCGGAATAACTTTCGGGACACCGTTCGCAGGACAAGCGGGCGTCAAACTTAGCTTTTGAAGCGGAGCATTGCTGCTATCCTTCCTTAAGAAACATGAACCCACCTCCGCGGGTCGAAGGTAATGGGGCAACCTCCGCGCAGTTTCGTGAATACCGCTTTAAGCCGCCGGCGCGGCTTGGAATTATTGCGCTGGATCTTCAGCTCGGAGAATGGTCCTCGCAATCGATTCGTACCTCGCTGGATCTTCATCCGCGCGCTCTCGCTCATTTATTTCTCTGCATTCTATTCTCTGCTCTTCCAAATCAAGGGCTTAAACGGTCCGCGGGGAATCCTGCCCACGAAGTTCTTTCTCGCCGCTGTGAAGGAAAGCACCGGATCGCTCCGATTTTGGTATGTTCCGTCGGTTTTCTGGTTTTCCTCTGGATCGACCGCATTGATCGCAGTTATCTGGCTGGGGATTATTGCCTCGGTCTTAGCGTTCAGCAATCTATGGCCAAGGCTTACTTTATCTGTTTGCCTCCTGTGTTTCCTTTCGTTTGTTACCGCGGCTCAGGTTTTCTCTAGCTACCAGTCCGATGGCATGCTGCTGGAAGCCGGCTTCCTTGCCCTATTCTTTGCCCCGCATGGGCTGCTGCCTGGGTTAGGAGTTGCCAAACCCAGTTCCCGTGCCAGCCTCGTCCTGCTGCAATGGGAGTGGTTCCGCATCTATTTCGAATCCGGCCTTGTGAAGCTGCTCAGCGGCGATCCGGAGTGGCGTAACTTCACCGCGATGGACGACTATTATCAAAACGGTCCGCTGCCAACCTGGATTGGCTGGTATGTCGAGCACTTGCCTCACTCTTTTCACGCGGCTACAGCTGCGAGCACACTCGCATTGGAACTCATCATTGTCTGGATGTTGTTTCTTCCGCGTCGAGCGCGACTGATCTGCTTCTGCATTGTTACCCCGTGGGAGGTCGGTGTCATTCTTACGGCCAATTATGCATTCTTGAACTATATCGTTTTGGGCTTGGGCTTTCTTCTGCTCGACGACGAATGCATTGGGTGGCTTCTGCCAAGATGGATTCGCGGCTTGCTGCCGGTGTTTCGACGCGAAATAATATCAGAGGCGACAAACTCAAAGTGGAATGCGAACGAGGCCACTCGAGAAGCCGTCGAATATGCGTCTACCCAAAAGGCCACCGCACGCTTTTTCAAAGGTACTCAGCTTTGCCTATCGGCAGCTATTCTCGTCTGGATCGCCTACGCAACTGCCGTGGAGTTAATTCAAATTCCATGGCCCGATCTTCCTGTTCCAACCAAGCCTATCTTGGCGTTGGAGCCGTTTCGAATTGCCAATCAGTACGGTCTGTTCGCTTTTATGACCCGCGGCCGGTATGAAATTGAATTTCAGGGATCGAACGACGGAACGAATTGGACTCCGTATTTGTTTCGGTACAAGCCACAAACCCTAAACGCCCCGCCCGGAATCTATGCCCCGTATCAGCCGCGGTTCGAATGGAACCTATGGTTTGCCTCCTTCGGTGACTGGCATCAAAATGAAATAGTGCCTCTCACAGAGGAGCGGCTTCTTGAGAATGATGAGGACGTGCTTGCGCTGTTTAAGGGGAATCCCTTTGGTCATTCGGCGCCGCGTTATGTGCGGGCTGTTTTGTGGCGGTATCGATTCACCTCAATCGCAGAGAAAAGGCGTTCCGGGAACTGGTGGGAACGCGAGCTTTTGGGCCTTTATGCGCCTGTGCTCACTCAGCAACCCGATGGAAGAATCGTCACCACGGAATTGCCGGACGACCTGCCCCCGCACGACTAGTTATCGATACGCCCTCCTCAGGAATTAACTTGCTTCACACTCTCGGAACCCTGGTGGCCAAAATGACGCTCCCTGATTTAGTCTTGAAACCGCCAGCTCTCGTCCTGCATCGCCACACGCTTCAGACGCCATACCATGCCGTTTGCATTTTGCCATTCTTCGGCGTAGATGGCGCTTTTGTGGCAGCGAATCGAGTAATGCAGCGCTTACCGCCAGGGCATTGGCGCTGTCGAAAGGTTTTGAACTTCCCTGACCATTAAGGAGAACGGACGTGTGCGACCAGAAACCGATTGTTGTTGTCGGTAGCATCAACACGGATCTCGTGGCGATAACCAAAAGGATTCCGAGCGTTGGCGAGACTGTGATCGGCACAGATTTTCAGGTTTATCCAGGCGGCAAAGGTGCGAACCAGGCTGTCGCAATCGCTCGTCTCGGCTATCCAGTTCGAATGATTGGGCGCCTCGGTACAGACCCCTTCGGTGATCAACTTCGAGCGAATCTGATCAGCGCAGGCGTTGATGTTACGGGCATCGCAACCAGCGATGGCGCATCGGGAGTCGCGGTAATTGTGGTATCGAGTCAGGGCGAAAACAGCATCGTTGTTACTCCTGGCGCAAACTCGAAGGTAACTTCCCGCGATCTTGATGCGAACATCTCGGTCATTCGCAGCGCAGGCATTGTTCTTGCACAACTTGAGATCCCACTCGAGACTGTCGAGCACTTAGCCTCGCTCTGTGCGCAGGAGAATGTGCCACTGATCCTTGATCCGGCTCCTGCTCAGGCTATGCCTCCTTCGATCTTCAAGCGGACTCAGTGGTTGACCCCGAACGAAGCAGAAGCAAGCTTTTATCTTGCCGGTGGACCCGCGGGCGACTCATCGCCCGACTTGGCAGTGCTATCCCAGATGATTCTCGCCACGGGTGTTTACGGCGTTGTTTTGAAGCTGGGCGCACGTGGTGTGTATCTCGCCGCACAAGGTTCGCCTGGAGAGATCATTCCCGCATTCCACGTGAAAGCGGTCGACACGACAGCAGCTGGAGACGCTTTCAATGGCGGATTCGCAGTCGGGCTCATGCTGGGCAAAACTCCTCAAGAGAGCGCTCGCTTCGCATGCGCTGTCGCGGGGATTTCGGTTACCCGCATGGGTGCCCAATCATCCATGCCGACCATGGCAGAGGTAGAAGACTTCATCCAGAGTTATTCTTTTGGCAATTCTATTCATCCGCTGCGCACTTAGTTCATTCGCTTCGGACAATCCCTGACTCCCGACTCTGATCATGAAAGGGAACAATGAAGGTCACAGATCGATTCGCAACACTTGCGATCGCCGTCTCTGTCGTCGCGGCGCTTTCCGGGGGGCATCTCGGCGCGCAAGACACGTCATATGGCCCACGGGAGCAACAGATCCCGCCGCCAGCCTGCTTTACGATCCGGGGAGCGTGGGAAGGTGGATATGTGCCCTGCTCCGCATCCAGCCATCGGGATTGGCTTTCTGACATTACTCATTGGCGTAACGAGCGCCTGATTCGGATTGGTTTCGACCCATCTCGTTATGAGCTTCCGGCACTCAAGTGGGCCGAATCTAGCTTCATGCAACCGCAGATGATGGTGCACGATCGCTACTTCTTTGACCCAATAGCAGGCAAATATACCGTAGACAGGTATCTCGACGATCTCGAAAACAGGTACGCAGGAATTGACGCGGTACTTATCTGGGCCACTTATCCAAATATGGGGATAGATGACCGCAACCAGCTAGATATGGTGAGCGCGATGCCCGGCGGTGTGGAAGGTGTGCGCAAAATGGTCGCTGACTTTCACCATCGTGGTGTACGAGTTCTCTTCCCCATGATGATGTGGGACCAAGGCACTCGAGAACCGGGCGGTCCGTGGCCTGACGAGGTCGCCGCCTTTATGAAGCAAATCGACGCGGATGGAATCAACGGTGACACGCAAGACGGGGTGCCGCTTGCATTTTCGGTTGCGGCAGAGAAAGTGAATCATCCGCTTGCATTCGAACCTGAGGGTAGCCCGAGCGACGAAGAGCTTGCCTGGGACGTTCTTAATTGGGGTCAATATAACTTTCAGTTTGTTCCCACCGTAGACAGATATCGCTGGCTTGAGCCTCGTCACCAGGTCAATATTCAGGGGCGATGGGTGCGCGACAAAACTGACGATCTGCAATTTGCATTCTTCAACGGCGAGGGGTGGGAGAGTTGGGAGAATGTCTGGGGAATCTGGAACGGCATAACTCCGCGCGACGCGGAAGCAACTCGACGTGTCGCAACGATAGAGCGCGCAATTGCCCCGTTCCTCATCAGCAGAGACTGGGAGCCATTTTACCCGATGCGGCGTTACGGAGTCTTCGCCAGCCGCTGGCCGGTGGGGCAACAGACTGTATGGACTATCGTAAACCGCAATGAATTCAATGTTAGTGAAAGCCAGATGTCGGTGCCCTACTCTCAGGGCACGCGATACTTCGATCTTTACCACGGAAGAGAATTGACTCCAGTAACTGAGGGAGATCGATCGGTTCTTGATTTCGAGATGGAGGCGTTTGGGTTCGGAGCCGTTTTGGCAACTCCGGCAGAACCCGATCCTCGAATTCAGGCATTGATATCAAGTATGAAACTGATGACGGAGAAGCCGCTGGCCAGCTTTTCGCATGAGTGGAAGCCGTTAAGGCAGCAGTTAGTCGACATCGAACCCACGCGGGCATCAACACCCTCCGCGCCGGAAGGCATGATTCGCATCGAGGCGACGGATTTCGATTTCAAGGTCGAGGGGATCGAAATTGAGGGTACTGACGATGTTGGTGTGGATGTCCAGTATCCGTGGGAAGATACACCGCGCAGGTTTCACGAACACCAAATCCATTTGAATTCTTTTTATATAGACAAATATCCTGTAACCAATGCCGAATTCAAACGGTTTCTGGATGCAACTCACTATCATCCCAATGATGACCTGAACTTTTTGAAGGATTGGCAAAGAGGCACATATCAGGAGGGGTTTGCCAACAAGCCAGTAACCTGGATATCACTTGAAGATGCGCGAGCTTATGCCAAATGGGCCGGCAAACGCCTTCCGCACGAATGGGAGTGGCAATACGCAGCGCAGGGCAGCGACCACCGGCTCTATCCATGGGGGAATTGCGATTGGCTACCGCGATTCCCGTCGGCAAGCGACCCGGCAGCAAACAGGTCAGCGGGCACTTTGCTGTCGCCAGCGCGTGCCGGCACGGAAGGCCCGCCCACTGCGATCGGACAGCCTCCCCGCGTCATAGGCTCCGCTTGTAATTGGTCCGATCCAAAGGATGCCCCAGCCCCGTTTGCGGACCGTGGCCGGATAATGCTCTCCGCGAGCGATGTCGACGCGCATCCGAATGGGGCAAGCCCGTTTGGCGTAATGGACATGGTGGGAAACGTCTGGCAATGGACCGACGAATACATGGACGACCACACGCGCGCGGCAGTTCTGCGCGGCGGCAGTCACTACAGACCTCAGGGATCTATCTGGTACTTCCCGCAAGCATACAAGAACGATCAACATGGCAAGTTACTTTTGATGGCGCCAAGTTATGACCGATCCGCTGCGATCGGCTTTCGGTGCGTCAGAGATTTGGAGTGAGCTTGCACATCGGTCCAAACGATGAATGTACCCGATGCGGGTTGGTAAATCCGCTGGCCCCCAGGCCCCGACAGGATGCGGTTCCGGCCCCTTGCGACGTAGAATAAAAAGGCGGCGTGGGGTGCAACCTATGAACGACTTTTGGGAAACGATGACGATCTCACATAGTGCGCGCTTTCGAGCCGCCATGGTGCTGGCCATTGTGGCGGACGCCTTTCAGCTGGCTGTATTTCCCCTTTTCGTTGAGGGAGCTGAATCGCCCGCCGATGACGTTCTGGATTTCGGAATTGGTGCGGCTTTGACTTATCTTCTCGGCTGGCATTGGGAGTTTTTGCCGTCGTTTTTGGCCAAGTTGGTGCCTGGAGTCGATCTGGTTCCATTCTGGACACTCGCGGTTGCCAACGTTTATCGAAAATCAAAGCGCGCACCGGCGATTATTGAGGGAAACCGGGAACAACACCCGCATTGAGGATCTTCACGGAGTTTGCGCTGCGAAATTACTTAACTCGAGAATTCAATTTGAGCTGGATTGAAACAATTGAGACCCCTTTGGGCGACTTCCATGAAAGAGATCGCAGCCTTGACCTGTGGGACGGTAATATTGGTTTGTCGCGGAAGGAAAAACGGAAAGACGCCTCTCCTTCATCGAGACCGTGACGTGAGTTGGCAACTTCGAACGAGCAGGAACCATCGGTTGCGTTGTTCGCCATGGCCGGTATTGGAGAGAGTGAATGCCTGAGTTGGTTGCACAAAGGAAGGTTTACGACGTCTGCATCGTCGGCTCTGGGGCGGGCGGCGGAACGGCGGCCAAGGTTCTCACTGAAGGCGGATTAAGCGTGGTCATGCTGGAGGCGGGGCCTCGGCTTAATCCCGAAAAGGACTTCAAAGAGCATGTCTGGCCTTACGAACTGCCTCATCGCGGCGCGGATATCGGCGGAAAGGGCCGAGGCCAATTCAACGACGAGTTTCTGGCGCCCAACGGGTTTTGGGAGATTGAAGGCGAACCCTACACCACTGCACCGGGCTCGAACTTCAGTTGGTTCAGGTCACGGATTGAAGGCGGTCGAACGAACCATTGGGGACGGATTGCACTGCGCTTCGGCCCAGCGGATTTCAGAGCGCGCTCCACGGACGGCATGGGAGACGACTGGCCGATCAGCTATGAGCAGCTTTCGCCTTATTATGACAAGGTCGAATCATATATCGGTGTGTTCGGATCGAAGGATAATGTTCCGAATTCTCCAGATGGCATGTTTTTGCCGCCCCCTCCGCCTCGCTGCACTGAAACCATCATCAAGAAAGCTTGCGACAAGCTGAATATAACTTGCGTCTCTTCGCGTCTTGCCATTCTGACTAAGCCGCTAAATGGGCGCGCCGCCTGTCACTATTGCGCGCAATGTGGCCGCGGTTGTATGACCGCATCCAACTTCAGTTCCAGCCAGGTTATGATTCCCATTGCCCAAGCTACAGGCCGCTTTACGATGATTTCCAATGCCATGGCGCGCGAAGTTTTGGTGGGCAAGAATGGAAGGGCAGAGGCTGTCTCCTACATTGACAAGAACACGCGCACAGAACAACGCGTCTACGCCAAGGCATTTGTTGTTGCCGCCAGTGCATGCGAGTCTGCGCGACTACTGCTTAACTCTCGATCGTCGAGCTTCCCTGACGGTTTGGCTAACTCGTCTGGCGTGGTTGGCCGCTATCTTACTGACTCAGTCGGTAGCAGTCTGGTTGGATACTTTCCGCAATTGGAAAAGGTACCTGCGCATAATCATGACGGCGTGGGCGGCGCGCACATGTACATGCCATGGTGGCGCTTTGGAAAGAAGAACGACTTCCTGCGCGGCTATCACATTGAGTTCGGCGGTGGGCGCGATATGCCGGGCGTGGGAGGGTTCGACGGGGTAAGCGCGGAACATGAAGGATATGGATTGGGACTGAAGCAAAAGTGCCGCAGTTCCTACGGCACATACATCGGGTTTGCCGGACGCGGCGAGATGATTCCGAATGAAAAGAGTTATTGCGACATTGACCCCGACGTGGTCGATCGATGGGGCATCCCCGTGCTGCGCTTTCATTGGCAGTGGGGTGACAATGAGACAAAGATGGCCGAGGATATGCAAGAGACGTTTCGCGCCATTATTGAAACCGGGGGCGGGGTGGTGCAAGGAGTTAGCCGGCGGGGCGCAACGCCGGTCGACATCTCGGAGGGTGGAACAATTATTCACGAGTTAGGAACCGTGCGGATGGGAAGCAATCCAAAGACGTCTGCCTTGAACCCGAATTGCCAGGCTCATGATGTAACAAACCTGTTTGTCGCCGACGCTGCGCCTTTTGTATCCAACCCCGACAAGAATCCGACACTTACGATTATGGCGCTATCGTGGCGAACTTCAGAGTATCTGCTCGACCAAGCTAAGAGAGGAGAGCTCTAGGGGCGGCCAATGAAAACCGATCACCTATCACGGCGCAGCGTATTGAGATCGCTAGGCATTGGGGCGGTTACTGGCTCGGTTTTACGCGCTATTCCGCTCGAGGCTGCGGCATTTGCGCACAGCGTTATCGAATCTGAGAGGACTGAAAAGACTAGCGGATATGAGCCCAAGTATTTTGGGGCGCATCAATACAAGACTTTGCGGATGTTGTGCGATACCATTTTGCCCGCAGATGCGGACGCAGGCGGAGCGATCGAAGCTGGCGCTCCAGAGTTTATCGATCTACTGACCAGCGAGAACCCGAGCTATCAATTGCAGTTTGGCGGCGGGTTGATGTGGCTCGACTCCACATGCGCAGATCGATACGGTAGCCTTTATGTGGATTGCGCAACGGATCAACGGAGAGAGATTCTTGATCTTATTGCCTATCGGAAGAATGCGGACATGGATCAGGGCCTAACTCATGGCGTGGAATTTTTCTCCCTTTTGCGTAATTTCACCTTGGATGGCTTCTTCACCAGCAAGATTGGAATTCAGTACCTTGGCTATATCGGGAATACATTCCTGACCGATTTTCCCGGGTGCCCGCCGGTGCCTGGCGTATAACTCTGCGGCCTTTTCCGTGACCATCTTTGCACGAACTCAAATGCTTGAGTACATCAAACACCAGGAGGGTTAACAAGGGATGGTTGATCGTTTTTGGGCGCTGGGAATGCATAGATTTTCGAGAGCCACATGCTTCGCGATCTTCGCATTTGCAATCAAGAGTCCGTGTGCCATAGCTCAGGCCACTCCAGACGCGGAGACAGGAGCCGGTTTGTACACGGCTAACTGTGCCATCTGCCACGCGGAGGACGGCTCTGGAACGCCATTCGGGATTCGGCTCCACGTGAAAGATCTGAACACGAAAGAGGTACAGGAGAAGTCAACTGTGGAACTCGCACAAAGCATTCGCAGCGGAAAGGACAATATGCCTGCGTTCGGCAAGCGCCTTCACGACGAGCAAATCCAGAAGCTGGTCGACTATCTCAAGCGCAAGAAGCCCACGGTGCATTGAGAAGTTACATTAAACCGGCTGATGGACATCTTCCCCATGAAATACACTATTCATGCGAATTCACCCGTAATTGAGAATCGTCACGTTCATCGATAGAAAGCGACCTTGAGCTCGGTTAGGCTAGGATACAGTTTATATAACCTGGTTGCCATAGCGGCTCGGGCATCGGACCACGGAGGACTCGATGCGAATTGCGACATTACTCACAGGCATTGTTTGTCTGTTCGCCGTGCTTCTCGATGCTTTTCAGACGATTATTCTTCCGCGCCGCGCTACGGGACGGTTCCGGCTGACGCGCTTGTTCTACATCGCTACCTGGTGGCCCTGGGTGTTCCTGACCAAGCGGTTGCATGATCTGCGCAAGCGTGAAGCGGCCTTCAGTTTCTACGGCCCCATGTCATTGATATTTCTTTTGGCATTATGGGCGGCAGGATTGCTTCTGGGATTCGCGCTCATCTATTACGCGTTGGGCAGCCCATTCAACGACACCGGGCAAGGCCCAGGCTTCTGGTCGGATCTTTACGTGAGCGGCACAACCATCTTCACGCTGGGGCTTGGAGATGTAACTCCACACACGGGCTGGGTGCGCGTGGTTATCATTCTGGAATCGGGGACCGGACTGGGCCTGCTGGCTGTGGTCATGGGATATTTCCCGGTGCTCTATGCGGCGTTCTCACGTCGCGAAGTCAGCATTTCATTGCTGGATGCGCGTGCGGGATCGCCACCAACGGCGGCCGAGTTATTGCGCCGGCACGCGTACGAGGGCGGTCATAGCGCACTCTCGCTTCTACTGGTTGAGTGGGAGCGCTGGTCGGCAGAGCTGCTCGAGAGTCACATCTCTTATCCGCTGCTATGCTATTTTCGCTCGCAGCATACCAACCAGAGTTGGATCAGCGCACTCACGGCGGTTCTCGACACCTCGGCACTGTTGATTGCGGGCGTTCAAGGTCACGAGGCGCGGCAGGCGCAATTGACGTTTGCCATGGCTCGCCATGCGCTGGTTGATTTATCGCAGATTTTCTCGCTCACTCCAGTGAGCAATGGAGCGGACAGGCTTCCTCCGGCGCGCTACGACCAGCTTTATGGGTTGCTCTGCCAGAGCGGCGTCAGCGTATGCCGCGATGGGCACTCGTTTGAGAGACTCCGTGAGATGCGCGCGCTTTACGAGGGTTATGCCGAGACGCTGAGCGAATACCTTTGCATGCCGCTGCCACCGTGGATTGCCGACACGCCGCACAAGGACAACTGGCTTGCGGTGGCTAAATTACGCGCCCAGACCGAGGCGGCTAACTCGCAATCTCAGCCAGTAACATCGTCAAATGCAACCCAACACACTATCGCGACACTGGTCGACGACCATCACGAATTCTGAAGCGACGCCGGGCGCGGATTATTTCTCGATGCGCTGCGCGATCGCGCCTTCAAAGGAATTGACAAACTTGGTGTAATGGCCGGCAATCTCATTCACCGCTTCTTCGCGCGACACCTTCTTATCACGCCATGCAACGAGAGGATCCCAGAAGTCTGTGCGTCCGACAGCGAAGCCAATAAAACCGTCCACGCTGGCGGCTGTTAGCAACCATTCCATCACCTTTTCTTCGTCTTCACCGCGGCCGAGAATGATGCATCCCACCGAATTGCGGCCGTCCGCTCGTGCGGTGGTTACAATTTTCTCGCAATCTTCGCGCCGATCCAATCCTTCAATCTTCCATACGTCCGGTTCGACTCCGGCATTTTGCAATTGCTCGATGGCTCCGATCATCAGCGCGGGCCGAAGCTCGCGGTCATAGGCTTTCTTGTCACCATTTACCTTGGCAAGCTGAGCTTTCTCGGCCGGCACCAGTAACTCAAACATGAACAGGCTTCGATTGGCGTTGTGCAGGTAATCGGATAGCCGCTTGAGCCGCTCGGCCTGGACTCGGTTAACTTCTGCATCGCCCTCGGGGTTATAGCGCACCAACACCTTCACAAATGTTGGATGAAACTTCTCTATGTGCGCGGCAAAGTCATCGCCATATTCGAAGTCGAATTCTTCCTGACCGCTTTTCTCGGCTGGGCAGGCTGTCGAGAATCCCTTGCTCGCCGCGTCGCGCAGAATCGCGGCGCCGAATTGCTCATCGACGAGGATCCCACCCTTCTCTTTCGGCACGCCGCCCGCAAGGGCCACCTGGAAGCCATCGAAAATAACTTGCTTGGCAGCGGCGATTTGAGCGGTCTGCTCGTCGTTCAACGCGCCCTTCCAACCAAACATGCCGGTCTCGAATGACCCACGATGGTCGAAAGGAAGAATGTAGAGCGGCTTGGTGTATCCGCGAACGCTCACCTTGCCTCCTTCAGCTTCCGATAGCGGCCAATCAAGTTATTCGTTGAGCTGTCGTGCTTCAAGGCGGGCTCGGTCTGACTTTCGAGTTCGGGAATGATGCGCTGGGCGAGCACCTTGCCCAGTTCGACACCCCACTGATCGAAGGAGTTAATCTGCCAGATAATGCCTTGCGTAAAGACTGCGTGTTCGTAGAGCGCCACAAGCTTGCCCAGCAGCTCGGGCGTGAGTTCCTCGGCAAGAATTGTATTCGACGGGCGATTGCCTTCGAAGACGCGATGCGGCACCAGCCAGTCGGGAGTGCCCTCGGCCTTTACCTGTTCAGCCGTTTTGCCAAACGCCAGCGCCTCGCTCTGCGCAAACACGTTGGCCAGCAGCATGTCGTGATGACGCCCGATGGGGTTGAGGGATTTACCGAACCCGATAAAGTCGCAGGGGATGAGCCTTGTTCCTTGATGAATCAACTGGTAGAACGAATGCTGGCCGTTGGTGCCCGGCTCGCCCCAATAGATGGGCCCGGTGTCGTAGTCCACCTCATGCCCGCTAACGGTCACGTGCTTGCCATTGCTCTCCATCGTGAGCTGTTGCAGATACGCCGGGAACCGTTTCAAGTATTGCTCGTAAGGCAGAACGGCCACAGTTTGTGCGCCAAAGAAGTCGGTATACCAAACGCCCAACAGGCCCATCAGGACGGGCAAGTTGCGCTCGAAGGGTGTGGAACGAAAGTGCTCGTCCATCTGGTGAAAGCCGTTCAGCATGGCGTGGAA
The DNA here is from genome assembly GCA_049513795.1 of Occallatibacter sp. Taxonomy (GTDB): domain Bacteria; phylum Acidobacteriota; class Terriglobia; order Terriglobales; family Acidobacteriaceae; genus Telmatobacter. Next base: position 21,039 of record JBEKVS010000010.1, read on the forward strand.
GTTGTCCGGGCCGATGGCCAGCATCGTCGCCAGTCCGATCGCCGAGTCCATGGAGTAGCGGCCGCCGACCCAATCCCAGAAGCCAAACATGTTGGCGGTATCGATGCCGAATTTACCCACGCCCTCGGCGTTGGTGGACACGGCGACAAAGTGCTTGGCAACTGATGATTCATCGCCGCCCAGGCCGGTCACCGACCAGTCACGCGCCGATTGGGCGTTGGTGATGGTTTCCAAGGTTGTGAAGGTTTTCGAGGAGACGATGAAAAGAGTCTCTGCCGGGTCGAGGCCAACGACAGCTTCGGCGAAGTCGGTGTCGTCGACGTTGGAGACGAAACGAAAAGTCAGATTGCGATCGCTGTAATGCTTGAGCGCTTCGTAAGCCATCACCGGGCCCAGGTCAGAGCCGCCAATGCCGATGTTGATCACGTTGCGAATGCGTTTGCCGGTGTGACCTTTCCATTCTCCACTGCGCACGCGATTGGAAAATGCCGCCATGCTGTCGAGCACCGCGTGCACACCGGGCACAACGTTTTGTCCATCCACAACGATCGAAGCGCCCTCTGGCGCCCTCAAGGCCACATGCAACACAGCTCGCTTCTCAGTGAAATTGATCTTGTCACCGCGAAACATGGCGTCGACATGCGATTGCAAGCCAGCCTGCCGGGCCAAGCCGATCAGCAGCTTGACTGTTTCATCGGTGATGCGATTCTTCGAGTAGTCGAGGAACAGGCCCAGCGCTTCGACGGACAGGCGCTTGCCGCGCTCTGGATCCGCTGCAAACAATTCCCGCAGGTGCAATTTGCCGACCTGCTGGTAATGTCCCTTGAGGGCCTTCCAGGCGGTGGACTGCGTGATCGGCTCGGATGCTTGCGTCTCGGCATTCACGGCTGTTGGTGCTGACATCTTGTTGTTCCTTTCAGCGATTGAGCTAGTGTCCTGGTTGGGATCGTTGCCTTGATCGGGTCTGAGCTGCCCGTCCGAAAATTCATGACAGCTTGCGGCGTGCCGCTTTCACTACGAAATTGGATTCAGGGAAAACAGCAATGGCTCGTCCTGCGGGAGATAAATTTTCCAAAGCTGGTACCGAGGGCTTCTTCCGTGTGCTTGCGTACGCAAAGACAATCGAACCAGCTGCGGACTAATTCTACCGGACTTCGCCTTGGGGTCACGCTCCGGGCTGGATGCTGCCGGACGAAACCGGTAAAGACGATTCTGCGACGGACGCATTTCACAGGAATGAATTGAAACGGGCTCGTTGAACGAATACCTCATCAGGATTCATGCTCGCCCGGGCAGATTTAGGTCTTGGGCGAGCAACGATTGGTAAGCAATCGTCGGACGAGGAGTCCGCATGTGGAAATCTCGCTGGATTTCGATTTGCAAATCCCCATATCGATCCCACACATAAGGATTTTCCAAACGTGGGAATTCTGGCCTCCCTTATCCACACAATCCCCTTCCTCAGCCGTTGACCCTGCCCCGCGGGCTGCTTAGAGTCAGTAGTCAGGGAGTCATTTTTAGCTCCCCCAACGGTGCGGCAGCAGCTTGATAGGCCGCAGAACGAATTATCGTCCCAAGGGCCCTCAACTCGGAGTGAAAATGCTGAAACTAAAAAAGATACATATCCTCGGCTTTAAGAGCTTCTGTGACCGCACGGAGTTGACCGTGCCGGGAACAGGCATAGCCGTGGTGGTGGGGCCGAATGGGTGCGGCAAATCCAATATTTTGGACGGGGTGAGCTGGGTGCTGGGCGAGCAGAGCGCCAAGTCATTGCGCGGCACCCACATGCAGGACGTGATCTTTTCCGGAACGCGGGACCGAAAGCCACTGGGTATGGCCGAAGTGACGCTGACCCTGGTGGATCCCGAGGCATACGAAGGTCCAATTCCCGTCGAGCCTGAGGTGATGGTTGACCGAGAGGGCCCCGCTGATTGGGATGAAGATGAAGTTCGCCGCACGCGGGCGGTTGAGGCTGAAGAGATTATCGCAGCGGAGCAGCCAGGCCAGGCTATCGAAGAAGACGGTCTGGAGTTTTCAGCCGGTTCAGGCAGTTCAGGAACTGGGGACTCGGGAACGACGAGCTCAAGTTCGGTCGAGGGGCCGCAGGCGGTGGTGCTCAAGATTCGCCGCCGCAAGTTCCAGCGCGCTCCGCAGAAGGGCGAAATCGTTATCACTCGGCGCCTTTTCCGCACGGGCGAGAGCGAATACCTGCTGAATGGCAAACTGTGCCGCCTGCGCGACATTCAAGACATCTTCATGGGCACCGGCCTGGGGCCGGAGAGCTACGCGATTATCGGCCAGGAGCGCATAGGCCAGCTTCTAAGCTCGAAGCCGCACGATCGCCGCGCCATTATTGAAGAGGCCGCCGGCATCACGCGCTTCAAGAATAAGCGGCGGCTGGCGGAGTTGCGCCTGGAAAGCGCGAAGCAGAATCTCGCCCGCGTTGACGACATTTTTGAAGAAGTGACGCGGCAGATGAACAGCCTGAAGCGCCAGGCAGCCAAGGCGGAACGGTTTGCGGCGGTGCGTGACGAGTTGCGCGGCCGTCTACGCATTGTTCTGGCCAGCCGCATCGCCACCATGGACGCCGAACAGGCGCGGCTGGACCTCGAGATTGCCGCGCTGAGCGAGCGCATCCATGCCTCGGCCGCGCAGATTGGCGAACTCGAAACCCATCAGCACGCCTTGACCGAGCGGGGATACGAGCTCGATCACCAAGGACAGGAGGCGCAGAACCGGGCCAATGAAGCCGCAGTGGAGTTGGAACGCGCGACGGCACGGGAACGCGCCAACACCGAGCGGGTCGGCGATCTGGATACGCGCATCGCGGCAGCATCGGCGGAGCTCGAAGTAACGCGGGCACAGTTGAGCGGAATTGCCGAAGAACGCGCGCAGCAGCACGCGTTTCTCGAAACAGCCGCGGGAGAAGCGAAAGCATTCCGGCAAAAGGTTGAAGCGCGCCAGGTGGAAGCGAGGGCAGCGGCCGAAGAGGTCTTTGTGGCCGAGCGGCAGTTGGAAACCACGCGGCGTCACGCCATGCACCTGCTGACGCAGGCCGGCAATGCACGCAATCACACCGCGCAGGCCGAGGAAAGCCTTGCCGCCCTGGAGCGCGAGGCGGAGCGGTTGCAGGCCGAGATGGGCCAGGCGCGGAACGAACAGGAGCACCTCGGCGTGGAGCGTGGGCAGGCTACGCTGCGGTTTGAATCCGCTGAGGTTGCCCTCAAGCGCCTGGAGAGCGAAATTGCCGAGCTTCGCGAATCGTTGCAGGCCAAACGCAGCGAGGAGAACGAGAAGCGTACGCAGGCCAATCAACTGCGCGGTGAGCAGGCCAAGGTCGCGGGACGTCGCGATTCGCTGCAGTCGTTGATTCGCAATCACAGCTATTCCACCGACACTGTCAGGCGGCTGTTGAAGCCCGGTGCGCTGGCGCCCGACATGGCGCCGATCGGCACGCTGGCGGATTTCATCGAAGTGTCGGGCGCCTACGAAGGCGTGGTGGACGAGTTCCTGCGCGAGGAGCTGAATTATGTTGTCGTCGAAAGCTGGGTAGCGGCCGAGCAGGGTGTTCGATTGCTCAAGTCGGGCGTCGATGGCCGTGCGACGTTCCTCATCCATCCCGCAGAGCAAGGGGCTCTTTTTGCGGAAGATGCCGAGCCCATCATCGGCAATGGGCTCACGCCGCTCAAGGATTCAATTCGCGTGCTCAATGGATTTGGCCGATCGCTCGAATCGATTCTGCCCAAGTTGAAGCATGGATACCTGGTTGAAGATCCGATGGAAGCGCGGCAACTGGCGTTAAGCCATCCGCTTGGATTCTTTCTCACGCCGGGGGGTGAGTGCTTCCACAATGCAACTGTCACAGGCGGCAAGCCGGCCAGCGAGGGACCGCTGGCGCTGAAGCGCGAACTGCGCGAGGCGGAAGGCAAGCTGGCCAAGCTGGAGACCGGCGTTGCTCAGGCGGAGATGGAAGCTGCCGCGCTCACCAGCGCCATCGAATCGCTGAGTGCGCGGCTGGAAGTCAGCAGCGCCGAGCGGCGGCAGGCGGAATCCGAGGCCGCCAATCAAGGCGCTGCTCTGAAGCAGATGGAATCGGAAGTACAACGGGTCGAACGCCGGCTGCAGGAATGGACTTTGCAAGCCGCGCGCAACAAGGACGCGCGCGAAGCCAAGCGCAGCGCAATCGATCAGAAGCGCGAGGAGACGGCGCACCTTGAAGCCGAGCATGCCCAGGCTGAGGCTTCGCTCGATACGCTGCAATCTCAACTTACCGTTTCACGCCAGAGGCGCGAAGGCTTGCAGCAGGAAGCGGCGCAGGTGACGGCCGAACTGGCTGGGCTCGAGGAGAGGCGGCGCGGCGCTGAAGCGGCCTTCCAGCGCATTGACCGGCTGCATGCGGATCTCGAGCGCCGTGTGCTGGCCGTCGACCAGCAGCGCGTGTCGGCCGAGGCAGAGCGTGAGCAGCGTATTGCTGAGACCGCCGCACTCGCCATCCGCCAGAAAGAATTGGCTGATGTGCGCTCTGAAGCGTTGACGCTGGCACAAACATTGGCGGCTCAATCTCAAGCGTTGCGCCAACAGCTGGCCACGATCGAGACCGAGTTAAAGACGAGCCGCGTTGCGCTGGACCAGTTGCGCGACAGCCGTGCTGACTTGTCGAATCTGGTGGCCAAGCTGCGCTCGGACCTCGAGCATCTGGAGGCCAGTTGCTTGGCCGAGGTCAACGTCGAGGCGCAGGTGCTGCGCGTGGACGAACAAATCGAGCGTCTGGCCGAAGAAGCTCTTGCCGCCGAGGAAGAGATCTGCCGCGGTCTTCGTCAGCGCATTGAGCAGATGGGTCCGGTGAACATGATGGCGCTCGATGAATACAAGGAGACGGCCGACCGCCACGCATTCCTTGAAACGCAGCGCAACGATCTCATTGAGTCCATCGACAACACGCAGGAGACGATCAAGGAGATCGATCATATCTCGCGCACCAAGTTCGACGAGGCCTTCGCCCGCATCAACGAGAACTTCGCCCAGGTCTTCTCGCGTCTCTTCCAGGGCGGCCAGGCGTTTCTGCGCCTCACCGACGTTGAGAATCAGGCCGAGAGCGGCCTCGAAATTGTGGCCTCGCCGCCGGGGAAGAAGCTGCAAAACGTGCTGCTGCTTTCGGGCGGAGAAAAGGCGCTCACGGCATTGGCCCTGCTGGTGGGCATCTTCCAATTCCAGCCCAGCCCGTTCTGCGTGCTCGACGAAGTGGACGCGCCGCTGGATGAGACCAACGTGGGCCGGCTCGCCGATTTGCTGCACACGCTCAGCACCGACACGCAATTCCTGCTGGTCACGCATTCGAAGCGCATGATGCAATCCGCCGACATGATCTACGGCGTCACCATGCAGGAGCCGGGCGTGTCCAAGGTGGTAAGCGTGAAGCTAGGCGGGCACGAACAGCGGCGAGCTACGGCATAGCCATTGCTGCCATGCTGTCAGCTGGTGTCGAGTGATGTGTCTTCAGCAACCAGCCTCGACGTCCTTGGAACGAGTTCCGAAGAACAAAACTAAAGCTTCGCCGCCTTCATATCCTGTCCGCCCTGATGCACGATCAGGCCGCTAACCTTACCCTCTCCATCCTTCACAAACTCAACTGCCAGATCGGCGTTTTCCAGAAAGAACATGGTGTTCGACTCAGCCGCCAACGCGAGCTTCTGTTGCCCGGTCGCCTGCGCCACCAGATGACCATCCTCCACTGTAATGGCCACAACGAAATCCGGCTTCAGCGCGTAGCGCCCCACGTAGCTGCCCAGGAGCGTTGCATCCACCTGCACCTTCTTGCGCTCGATCATGGCCTCATCCCAGTGTTCCTTCACCAGGCCATTTTCAATGCGCAGCAAGTCAAAGTGGTTCCAGGTATAGGTCTTGGTGGCGTCGGATGGGTCTTTGTCGTCTCTGTTCCACATCATCAGAACGTAGGGTCCATCGGCCAGTGTTAACGCCGGTGCTGACTTCCATTCAGCTTTGATTTCCTCCGAGGGTCTGCCGCGTGTGCTCATGAACTGCTTGAAGCCGTCCCGGTCCTGCGGGACGTTGGGATTGTGCTGAATGTAGCCGGGGTCCATGATCTTGTCGGCGAGTTCAAGATGGCCGTACTGCAACATGTCTTTCAGTTCTTCGGTGGCCAGGCCCATGTTCTGCTTCTCGTCCGCAGACAACTTGCCGCTGTTCCATGTTGAAGGCGCAGGAGCGGTGGATGGAACGAATTCGGGCGAGCCCGAGACTCGTTTTTCCGAGTCCCAGTGCTCCGCAACCTTGCCGTCCTGAATGCGCAGAAGATCGAAGCTGTTGTGGTGATATGTTTTGGCGGGATCGTGCGGGTCCGTTGACTGTTCCTCAAAGACCAGCCAGACAAAGTCGCCCCTGGCCCCTGCCACTACCGGTGGGCGAGTCAGCTTTTCTGGAATCGGGTTCGTGGGTGGGATGCGGCTGAACATCTTGACGAACGCGGCACGACCGGTGGGTACGTTGGGGTTGTGCTGGATATATTCCTCGGTTTGATACTTCTCGGCAAATTCAGTGTGGTGAGCCTCAATCACTTCGCGCCACCATTCGAGCACCAAATCCAGATTCTTCTGCTCGGATGCGCTCATGGGAGCTGTTTGCGCAGTGGTGGGGGGATTCATCGAATTGCCGGACTGAGCAAGCATCGGGGAAATGGATGCCATAGCCATCAGAGCGCCAGAAAGGGCTTTGCGATTCATAGGCCTCCTTCGACCGGTCTCCGTGCGAGCCGCGATCTGCCTTGAGCAATGAACAATGCACGCGCTCAGCCAAACCGATCAAAATCTCATGTCGCTCATTCGTAAGGCGGTTCAACTTTGACTTGATTTTTCGCCGATCGATATCTGTCCGGGATCGAAACTCGCTTACCGAAAATGAACAGTCAACAGCGATCGTCGACCAACAAACCGGCTGGGGCGGAGCGACAGGAATGCCTGGCCAACCGCACGCTGGCGGGCATAAGAAGCGGCGCGCGATTGGACCGACACTGATTCGCTATCACTTTCTCACTTTCACTTTCTCCGCTATCACTTTCTCCACGGGCTCTGAACTTTGTAGCGCGGCGTCGCCGTCACCGTCGCTTTGCTGACCAGAATGAGCTTGCGCTGCGCGAGCCAGGCGACTGCGCTCTGGGCTGAGCTCTTCGATACGCCGATCGACTCCGCCAATTCCTGGTAGCTGATTTGGACGGTCGCATTTCTGCGCTGCTGCTCGGCGGCGAGCCACAGATAGACAAGAAAACTCACCGGCCGCTTGTCATGTCCGACAAGATCGCGCATTAAGACGTCGGTCACGTAGTCATCGATCAAAGTCATGCTTATACCAATGGTTACTATAGCAATTCCTACCAGATTGCATCCCAGGTTCGACGCGGATATATTCCGAGAGTCTCAATCGCACCCATCAACTCAACGGAACACGTCGACCTCGACCGAAGACATCGACTTTAACCGAAAACATCAACCGTCAACCGCAATGATCAACGAGGAGGACGCAATGATTCGTGGCATCAAGATCGTCAGCATTCCCGTCAGCGACCAGGATCGGGCGCTGAAGTTTTACACCGAAAAATTGGGTTTCAAGGTGGCAACGGATCAAGACTTTGGGGCCGGCCAAAGATGGATTGAGCTGCTCATCCCCGGCTCCGACGTGAACCTTGCTCTCTTCACGCCGCCCGGGCAGGAAAATCGAATTGGCGGGTTCCAACCCACGACGTTCTGGTGCGACGATGTGTTCGCAACGGCAAACCTGCTCAGATCGAAGGGAGTCGAACTGGCTGAAGAACCGAAGAAGGAAGTCTGGGGAACGATGGCCAAGTTCAAAGATCCCGATGGCAATGTGTTTGTATTTTCGGGCAGATGAGCCGAGTCGCTGAGGCCGCGACGCTTGCGAACAAAAAAAACACCCCCGAAGGAACGCTTCGCCTCGGAGGCGCTTGCAGGATACACAAGTTAGACGGGGACCAGTAGCCGACACTGGAGGTCGGTAGCGTGCGGCTACTGGTGATCCCTGTTTAGAACGAAGCTCGCCGCGGCTTCCCCTTTCCACAGCTGCTCCGTGTCGCCCGGCTCTAGGAGAGCGTTCGTGCGTGCTTTCCGAACCATGTTGACAAGTGGAGTGTCGCCGATCAGTGCGGGCCGCACCGTGACGGCCGTCACACACGTTTCAATTGATTTCCACAGGCCTGCCGGGCACGATTGAATCTTATCCGCCGCACTCCTGAACGGCTTGCAACAGCGTGAGGCAATGTCCGCCAGAGGATTGACAAACCGGGCCGATCAAAAGAGAATCGGAGATTCAGTTTCCCCCCAATGGAAGGCCCTCCCTTGACTGCGCTCCTCACCACGAACCTGGGCACAACTCCTCTGATTGGCCGCGGCAAAGTGAGGGACCTATATGCCGTCGGCGACGATTTGCTGCTGGTTGCCACCGACCGCATCTCGGCGTTCGATCATGTGCTCGGCACGGGCATTCCCGGCAAGGGAAAGATCCTCACGCAGATTTCTCTCTTCTGGTTTGGCCTGCTTTCAGGCATTGTTCCCAATCACCTGATTGCAAGCGAGGTAAGCCAGTTCCCTGCCGACTTGCAACCCTATCGCGATCAACTCGAAGGCCGTTCCATGCTGGTGGAGCGCGCAGCTATGTTTCCCGTCGAGTGCGTGGCGCGAGGCTACCTGGCGGGGTCGGGCTGGAAAGAGTACCAGGCGACCAGGTCGGTTTGCGGCATTCCGCTTCCGCCCAGCCTCGAAGACGGCTCGCGGCTGCCCGAGCCTCTGTTCACGCCAGCCACCAAAAGCCAGAGTGGGAGCCAGGATGGCGCCCACGATGAGAATATTTCCTTCGCAGAAGTTGAGGGCATTGTAGGTCAAAGCGATGCGGCTGAGTTGCGGCGATTGACTCTGCAGATCTACACCACCGCCGCGCAGCACGCCGAGTCGCGCGGCATGATTCTGGCCGACACAAAATTTGAGTTTGGAAGAACGGCGAATGGGATTATTCTTGCCGATGAGGTCCTGACACCGGACTCTTCACGTTTTTGGGAAGCGTCGGCGTGGGAACCGGGCGGGGCTCAGCCTTCCTTCGACAAGCAGTTCGTTCGCGACTATCTCGAATCGATCCAATGGAACAAAAAGGCCCCAGCGCCAAGCTTGCCACAACAGGTCGTAGATCGAACGCTGGCCAAGTATCTTGAAGCCTTCCATCGGTTGACGGGGCGCAGTTTGAGTTTGTAGGAGCTGGGCAGTTGAAGCCAGCCGGAGCACGGTATGAATGACTTGACATGGGTGGACTACGCCATCGTGATTGCCATGACTTTGTCTATCCTTGCCGGTCTGTCACAAGGGTTTTTCCGTTCCGTGTGCGCGCTGGGCGGCCTGATTCTCGGATTGGCGATCGCCGCCTGGAATTACCCCATCGCGGCGGCCACCATCAATCGCTTCTTGCATGAAGAAGAAGCCTCGAATATTATCGCTTTCATTCTTATCGCAATGCTGGTGATGATTGTTGCCGGTATCCTGGGAACCGTGTTGCACAAGACTTTTCAAAAGATCGGCCTGGGTTGCCTGGATCGGCTTGGCGGAGCGGTCTTCGGGTTCTTTCAAGGCGTGATCATGGTGACCCTGGTGATTCTGGCCACGATAGCTTTCTATCCCCAGGCTCGCTGGCTAATGGATGCCAAACTGCCGCGGCACTTCTTTGCCGCGTGTCATCTTACGGTGGACTTTACCCCGCGGCAATTGTCCGACCGGGTGCGCAGAGGGCTCGCGATCCTGGAGAGCGAGACTCCGGAGTGGCTTCATCCGAATGAGAGCAAGCCTTGACCATGGTTTCTTTAGCTCGTCGAATATAGGATTTTCCGGTAAAGTTGCAAGAGGTGAACGTGAAACGAGAAATGGCCATCCTGGTGACGCAAATGCATTCGAGCGGCGTCGGCTATGACGATGCTGTCCGCGAATTCAAAAGGCAGTACCTGCGCGAGGTGCTGGTAGCACATCGCGGAAACCAGTGTAAAGCGGCCGACGAGCTGGGAATGCACCGCAACACCCTGAGCCGCACCATGACGGAACTGGGACTTAATCTTGCCGAAGTGCGCGCCGGGCTCAAGCGTCCGCCGCGCAGCGAACGTCCTATAGTCAGCGCGGTTAATTCCGCCTACCGCCAGGGATGAGATCCTGTTGAGGATATGCTGACATCATTATTGAGCAATGAAGCGCGCGTGGCCATCGAGCCCGGTTTCGTCTGGGACGCGCAGGATGCCTACCTGTTCGACATCGACGGAACGTTGCTGCGCACCCGCGACCGTGTGCACGTAGAATCATTTGCTTCCAGCGTTCATCGCGTCACCGGCTTTGAGATTACCTTGGCCGGCATCCTGCTGCACGGAAGCACCGACACCGCCATCCTGCGCGAGGCCTGCAACCAGGCCGGCGTTCCCGCTGAGCTTCTGGAAGCCAACATTGAGGGCATCCTTGAAGCCATGCGCCATGCGGTTGTGGAACGGCGCCATGAGATGGACGTGGTGCGGATGCCGGGAGTAGAGCAAGTGCTCGACCACCTGGCGCGGCGCGGCGCCTTGCTCGGCGTGGCCACCGGCAACCTGGAGATGATTGGCTGGATCAAGGTGGAGCAGGCGGGGCTGCGGCAGTGGTTCCGCTTCGGAGGATTCAGCGACCATTTTCCCATTCGATCCGAACTGGTTGGGCAGGCAGCCGCAAAAGCGCGCGAAATGGCCGGTGGAGGCGCCAGCATCTGTGTTGTCGGCGATACGCCACGCGACATTGAAGCGGCACGCGCCAACTTCATGTCGGTGATTGCGGTTGCCACCGGCAGGTACAGTTTCGACGAACTGCTGCAATATCAGCCGGAGGTCTGCACCACCTCCCTGGCTGATCTGCTGGCCTATCCGCGGACGACGCCGTGAGCCCGCAGCGACCTCATCGTTTCGCCGTTCAAAAGGTATCGCCGCATCGTGCCATGAAGCTGTTGACGGCCGGAGTTCTGCTGGCGATTTCACCGGCATGGACAGTCACATCTGCAGCGGCGATGGCTCAGGCGCCAAGCTCCAGTGCGCCAGCTCAGCAACCCGCCGGGCGGGCCGATACCGCATCACCCAGCCAGGGTGACGTAACAAAGCAGACTGCTGCGCCAGTCGATGCGACAGAGACCTCAAAGGATAAGAAGTCGGAGAAGCCTCCGCGCACATCCGACCGGCGCCACGCGGCCAAGCTGTTCCTCGAGGCTAGCAAGCTATTTGAGAAAGGGCAGTTCCAGGAAGCTCTGAAGGATTATCAGGAAGCCGCTTCGCTTGATCCCACCAACCGGAATTATGGCATGGCCGCGGAAGTGGCCCGCAGCCATGCCGTCACTGCGCTCATTCAGTCTGCGGCCAGAGATCGCATCCGTAGTGACGCCGCCGCGGAGCGCGACGCGCTCGAGCAGGCCCTGGCTCTTGATCCGACCAATATCCAGGTGACGGAACATCTTCACGAACTTGGAGACGACGCTTTGCGAGGCGAGTCAAGGCCCGTCTACGAAGCGGGCACGGAGACGGTTGGCGGGTCCCTGCAAATCGAGCCTACTGCGGGAGAGCACAGCTTTCATCTGCGCACCGATCAGCGCCAGGCCATTCAACAGGTTTTCAAAGCCTTTGGACTGCAGGCCAGCGTTGACGACAGCGTGCGCCTCACCCAGGTACGCCTGGACATGGATGACGCCACCTTTCCCCTGGCCATGCGCGCGCTCAGCCTGGCGACGAACTCCTTCTACGTGCCGCTGGACACGCACCGCGTTCTGGTGGCACGCGATACACCGGAAAACCGCCGGCAGTTTGAGCGCCTGGACCTGGAGACCATTTACCTTCCGGGGTTGACCACGCCGGAGATTACCGAAGTGAGTTCGCTGGCCAGGAACGTCTTCGATCTGCAACACGCCGTTACCGACCCGACTGCGGGAACCATCACAATCCGCGCTTCAGCCAGCGCACTGAACGCCTTCAACGAAACCATCCACGACCTGATCGAAGGGCACAACCAGGTGCTGTTGGACGTGGACCTGATCCAGCTTGCGCATACCAGTGACCGCACCACCGGCGTGCAGCCGCCGCAATCCATTTCGGCGTTCAACGTTTATGCCGAGGAGCAGTCGATCCTCAACTCCAATCAGAGTCTGGTGCAGCAGATCGTCTCCTCGGGCCTGGCTGCGCCGGGAGACACGCTGGCCATCATCGCCATCCTGCTTGCCTCAGGCCAGGTCTCCAGTTCCCTGTTCACGCAAGGCATTGCGCTGTTCGGCGGCGGAATCACCCAGTCTGCTCTTTCTCCCGGCGCGGCCACGGTCAATCTCAGTCTGAATTCATCCGACTCCAAGGAGCTCGAGCACATTGTGCTGCGCCTCGGCGATGGGACGACTGCCGGCACAGACGCGGCCGCGGGCACGATCAAATCGGGAACGCGCTATCCCATACAGACTTCGTCTTTTTCCGGCCTGGGAGCCAGCCTTCCCAATATTCCGGGCCTCACCGGCGCCGGATCGTCCAGCAGCCTGACCTCGCTGCTCGGCAATCTGGGCAGCAGCGTGCCCAATGTTCCGCAAGTGGAGTACCAGGACCTTGGACTCACCGTGAAGGCCTCGCCCAAGGTGATGCGCAACGACGATGTGGCGCTCACCATCGATATGAAGATCGATGCCCTCTCCGGAACATCCATCAACGGCAACCCCATCCTCACCAGCCGCGCTTACTCGGGCGTGGTCACGCTCAGGCAAGGCGAAGGCGTGGTTGTCGTGAGCGAGCTCGACAAGCAGGAGAGCCGCGCCATCAGCGGGCTTCCCGGCCTGAGCGAAATTCCAGGGCTGAACGACATTACGGACAAAGACGTGCAGAGGAGCAAGTCTACCTTGCTGATCGTGATGACGCCGCACGTGGTCCGCAGTACCCCGGCCAGCGGACACTCGCCCATGATGCGCATCGAACGCACTTCGACCGCCGCGCGATGAGAGCCCCAGAACCTGGTCCGAAATCCGGAGCTCGAATGAAGAGTACGGGCTTGAGACCGTATGTTAGGCCCGTCAGTCAGTGCGGACTTTATAGCTCTGAAGACGGCCTTCAGGGCGGATTGCGCCCCTCAGAGGCTACAGCCTCGGATTTTAGGGCGCCTTCAACGTACGGGCTGAAGCCCGCACCCTTCAACAAGTAATCCGCTGTATTTGCTTTTCTACTTTGCCAGCCCGTCCAGTTTTTCCTGGTACTGGATGATCTGCTTGAGGGTCTCATACGGCGCATTGGCAGGCACTTGGCGGCCATTGACCAGCAGAGTAGGCGTCTGGTTTACGTTGATATCCTTGGCCAGTTTCACCGAAGCCTCCACCGCTGTAGTCGCCTCCGGAGTCTTGGAGCAGGTCGCGATTTTAGCCGGATCCAGGCCAGCCTTGGTCACTGCGCTGTTCAGCGTAAGCGTCGCGCCGTCCGGAGTCGCCAGGCCATCCTGGCCATCGAAGACTGCCGATGCAAACGTGAAGAAGGCGCTGCTGCCGCCCTGCTTGGCCACACATACGCCGTAGGCCGCAGCCGCTCCAGCCTCAGGATGCTGTGGGAGGGGATAGTTCTGGAAGACGATGCGCGCTGAGGGAAAGTCAGTGGCCAGCTTCTCCATGTTGGCCTGCGCCTCTTTGCAATGCGGGCATTGGAAGTCGGCAAACTCGACGATCTCAAAGTCCTTGGCAGCCGCTCCACGATAAGGACCGTCGGCTTTCTCCTGGATCTGCGAGCGGTATTCGGAATAAGGATGCTCGCCGAATGGCAGAACTTCGTCGCCGGCAATGATGTGCTTCCCGTCTGGCAGGGAAAAGAATTGGATGGCGGCGGGCTTCTGCTTGCCGGTTTTGTCGCCCACGTACACCACCACTTTGCTGACGCCATCCACCGGAGTCTTCAGAATCTCCTGCACCTGCCACATGCGGGTGTCATCGTAGCCCCAGCTGGTGGAGAGAAACGCATTGACCATATCCTTGGTCGGCGAAACTGCGGTAAAGTTCGCCGGGTCGGGCTTGGGGAACACGGGCGGGGCGGCGGGTGCGGGCGCGGCGGGTGCTGCCGCCGGCGCAGGAGGCACATTCTGTTGAGCAGACGCCGCAAAAAAGGGCGCGGAAAACACAACCAGCGCAGCGAGGCTGGCAACACGAAGGGACAGACGGATCAAGCGGATTCTCCTTGGTTCGCGCGGGGGGTTAGCGCGGGGTTGGCGCGAAAACGCTCCCGCATTCTAGATTACACCTGTACCTTGACGGCTATGGGGAATCTGCGCCCGGTGCCGAAGGATTTCGAGGTTACCTTTAGTACCGGTGCAGCCTGCTGGCGCTTGTATTCCGACCGCTCGACAAGCCGCACCACCTGTTGGACGAGTTCAAGTTGAAAACCGTGCTCGCTGGCGATGCGCTCGGGGCTTTCGTAACGCTCCACATAGGCTTCGAGGATGGGGTCGAGCACCTCGTACGGCGGCAGCGAGTCGGTATCCTTCTGGTCTGGCCGCAGTTCTGCCGAGGGCGCCTTCTCGAGGATGGCGCGGGGAATCAGTTCGCGGTCGCGATTGAGCCAATGGCAGACTGCGTAGACGCGGGTCTTCACCAGGTCGCCAATCACTGCCAGCGCCCCAACCATGTCGCCGTAGAGTGTGCAATAACCCACCGCCATCTCAGACTTGTTGCCGGTGGTCAGCACCAGCGCGTTGAACTTGTTAGAGAGCGCCATCATCAGCGTGCCGCGGATCCGCGACTGGATGTTCTCCTCCGTGGTGTCGGGCTTCGTCTCGGCAAATAAAGGTTGAAGTGCCGAGGAGAATTCCTCAAAGAGCCCGCTGATGCCGATCAGCTCAAACCGAATTCCAAGATTGGCCGCCAACTGCCGGCTGTCGTTGATGGAGCCTGGAGACGAATACGGGCTGGGCATGCCGATGGCGAGCACATTTTCGGCGCCTAGCGCATCGGCCGCGATGGCCGCCACCAGCGCCGAATCGATGCCTCCGCTCATCGCGACGAGGACTTTGCGAAAGCCGCACTTGCGCACATAGTCGCGCGTGCCAAGAACGAGCGCGTGGTAGGCCGCGGCGGTATCGTCTTCTTCCGGAACGGCCTCATGCGGGCAGGGTTCAGGCTGACCGAGCGTCTCGACCTTAAGGAGCGGCTCAACCATGAGCAGGTCTTCCTCGAACGAAGCCGCCTGCGCAATCAGTTCCCCGTCCGCGCTGATGGCCAGCGAGGAGCCGTCGAAGATCAGGCTGTCGTCGCCGCCCACCTGGTTGCACATCAAGACCGGCACGCCGTCGCGCCGGGCAATCGCCGCCAACATCTCGCGCCGAATGGCCCGCTTACCGTGCCAGAACGGCGACGAAGACAGGTTGATATGCAGAGCGGGATTCTGCCGCATCAGCTCTTCCATCGGATCGACGGAGTAGAGACGACGCGGCCAGAAATGCTTGTCATTCCAGGCATCTTCGCAAATGGTGATAGCCAGGCGAACGCCGTCGAGTTCTACCACCTGCTGCTGCCGGGCGGGAGCAAAATAGCGCTGCTCGTCGAAGACGTCGTAGAAGGGCAACAGACGCTTGTGCTGCTCGAGCATCAGCCGTCCACCATCCAGCAAGACGGCTGCGTTGACCGCCGGCTTGCCGCTCGCTCCCTCTGCCGGTAGAGCAACGCCTGCCAGCACAGCCGTTGAAAGATGCGCAGTGGCCGTGGCAAGCTCTTCGACTGCCGAACGGCAGCGCGCCAGGAAGCACGGCTTCTCCAGAAAGTCAGCAGGAGGGTAGCCGCTGATGGCCAGCTCGGAGAATACTGTGAGACGTGCGCCGTCCTCCGCAGCCCGCCGGCTGGCGGCAATCATCTTTTCAAGGTTCCCGCTGAAATCCCCGACCGTTGGATTGATCTGGGCGAGTGCTATCTTCACTCTTATAGTTTAATCCCTCGGCAGCAAGCCACATCGCCGAGCGTCGGGATCGACGCCGTGCTCCGCATGTGATCGATACCAGGTACTTGCGTAGTCCGGGCTGAGCGCAAGCTGCGACTACGGTATCCTGATGGAGAAGAGAGATTCGTGCAGCGATTACCCTATGTCTGTTTCGCAGTTGCATTTGCCGTTCCAATCCTTGGCCAGGGTCCGCCCACTTCGCCTTGCCTGCCCAAAATGGAGTTCGCTCCGGCAGTCGTTGAGAATCCCAGCCACCTGGTTACCTTTAGATGCCAAGGCGCTTCCCCGATTGACCTGATTCGGGCCGTTGGCTTTCAAACCAGAATTCCAATTGGCCTCGTGATGGGTCAAGATCCGGACGCACTCTCAAAGAAAGCACGCGGCTACGATCTCGACCGAGTCGACGCAATGACTGCCCTCTCTGAGGCAATCGAAGGCACGGGATACTCCATTGCGAGCGAGGATGGGATAACCGCCCTGATTGCGGGCGACCTCACCGGCTATCAGCGAAAGCTACTCAAGCACGAGTTCACCGACTTCAAGGTAGGCAAGGAAGAAACCATGGTCAGCATCGGGATGGCGCTGACAGGTTGGCTACGGGGCTTCATTGACCCCAAGGCTGGATTCGGAGGGAGCATCGCCAGCTCAACAAATGAAGAGTGGCTGAATCTGGAAGTGCCGGGGTTTGCCACGACAGAGGAAATCGCCAATCAGATTGTTCGTCTGGATTCGGGCGGAATGTGGATCTTTACGGCAGGCGCTTCTCCCGAGTCACCCCTCTCGGCAACGAGTATTGACCTTGAGCCCTATCAGCACTACACAAACAAAGTCATTGCAGAGCACTGATCGGGTGAGAGTGCGCTGCTAAAGTCGCGGAGCCGCAGCAAAACGAACCATGCTCCAATTGCCCCGCCCGGATGCCGGCCTACGTTCCCGTACCCGCCACGACTACGGCGATGGTGCGGGCCAGGATCTTCAGGTCCAGCCAGATGCTCCAGTTGTTCACGTAGGTCACGTCGAGCGAAATGTAGTTATCGAACGAGGGGTCCTGACGCGCCTGCACCTGCCACAACCCGGTGATGCCGGGCATCACGTCCAGTCTTCGCAGGTGACTCAGCTTGTACTTCTTCACCTCGCTGGCCAAGGGCGGCCGCGGGCCCACAATGCTCATGTCGCCGCGCAGCACATTGATGAACTGGGGCAGTTCGTCCAGCGAATAGCGGCGCAGAAACCGGCCCAGACGGGTGATGCGCGGGTCGTTCGAAATCTTGAACAGCACCCCGTCGCGCTCGTTCATGTGCAGCACCTCGGCACGGCGCTTGTCCGCATCGCGCACCATGGTGCGGAACTTGATGCAGCGGAA
>JBEKVS010000011.1:0-49598 GCA_049513795.1 Occallatibacter sp.
TCAGAGTAGTTCGTAGTAGTAACTCCGGTGGCGATCAGGTTGCCGGAGCCGGGAGTGAAGCCGCTGATGGTGCTGGCGTAGACGCTGTAGGAAGTGATGGTGCAATTAGCGGGAGGAGTTACGGCTGTCCAACTCAGAGCGATGGCGCTGGAAGAAGATGCGGTCGCCGACAATCCCGTCGGCGCGGAGGGAACCGCGCTGCAACTCCCGCCGCCACCTTCCGTCGTCGCCGATGCTTGCCCGGATGGGCCTGATGCGCCCTCTGTGTCAATCGCTTCAACGACGTAATAGTAAGTGGTCGAAGCGGCAAGGCCTGTATTGGAGTATGTCGTACCGGTCACTCCGCTCGCGACGAGATTGCTTGAGGAAGGAGTGAAACCGCTGGTGGTACTGCGGTAAACACTGTAAGAACTGATTGAGCAGTTGGCCGGCGGAGTAACTGCCGTCCAGCTAGAAGAGGCTGTCGCAGTGAGCCCGGTGGGATCGGAAGGAATCGTAGTGCAACTGCTGGATATATCACGGATCTCAATGCCGCTGACGACCGGCTGGTTTGCGGCGCCCAGGCTGAAAGCTATTACTATATCGCCGCTGCTGTTGGCGATGGCGGTGAACGTCTCGAGTAAAGCTGCGTTGGCCCCGACAGTGGCGTAGATGTCAAGATTGGTGAGCACGGTTGTGCCATTGATTGCCACGTTAAATTCGCGGTTTCCCTTGGCGGTAAAGTAAGTCTCTGCGAAATGCAGCAGAACGGAGTATTGGCTGCCGGATGTGAGATCCGGAATGGTGTACGTGAAGACTCCGGCTCGCGCGTGCTGATAGACGCCCATCGGCGCCGCATTCACAGCGGGTTGGATCAGATTGATGGTGGCGGAGCTAACGGCGTTGTCCCCTCCGCCGGTGAAATCTTCATCGGCGACGAATGGGTAGTCGCCGCCGCCGGAGTTGCTTTGCGCAGGTCCACCAGCCGCAATAGCAACAACCTCCTGGGCAGCCGCACTTTTTGTGCCAGCAAAACAAAGAGTGAGAACTATTACCAAACCAATAAATGTTCGAAAAGCAGCCTTTGTCGAGAAAATCAATTCGTTGTTTGACATAGCACCTCATATTCTTGCTGTGCATCGAGTTGCGTTGCTGCGATTGCCCGGTGGCGCTAGCTCCGCTTCAGCGCGCCACTTACTTCGCAGCAGCGCTATCGAATTTCGATCCCGCTGACCACTGGCTGGTTGGCGGCGCCTGTCGTGAAGGCGATCACGATTTGTCCGCTGCTGTTGGCCGTGGCTGTGAAGGTCTCGAGCAAGGCGGCGTCAGCTCCGACTGTGCCGTAGATGTCCAGGTTGCTCAGCACCGTAGTGCCGTTGATGGCCACGTCGAATTCCCGGTCTCCCTTGGCCGTGAAATACGTCTCGGCAAAGTGCAACAGCACCGAGTACTGGCTGCCTGAGGTGAGACCCGGAATGGTGTACGTAAAGACTCCCGCCCGCGCGTGCTGATACACGGCCATAGGCGCTGCATTGACGCCGGGCTGGGTCAGATTGATCGTGGCCGTACTCACCTGGTTATTGCCGCCGCCGCTGAAGTCCTCATCGGCCACAAAGGAGTAGTCGCCGCCCCCAGCGTTACTTTCCGCCGGACCTCCGCAGGCGATCGCTACAATCTCCGCACCCGATGCCGCTTGCGTGGTTGCGGTTGCTTGCACCGATGCTGCCGACGTCCCGTCCGCATCGACCGCTTCCACGGCGTAGTAGTAGGTTGTCGAAGCCGCTAGCCCAGTGTTGGAGTAACTCGTGCCGGTTAGGCCGCTTGCGATCATATTGCTCGAAGACGGCGTGAACCCACTGGTTGTGCTTCGGTAGACACTATAGGAGCTAATGGTGCAGTTAGTCGGCGGGGTAACTGCGGTCCAACTTAGAGCTATGATGCTGGAAGACGACGCCGTTGCCGTTAGGCCCGTCGGGTCCGAGGGAATCGCCGAGCACGATGTTGCCTGAGTCTCTGCACTGGCTTGCACGGAGGCTACCGAACTACCGTCCGCGTCTACGGCTTCGATTTTGTAGTAGTAAGTAGTCGATGCACTAAGACCAGTATTTGTATAAGTCGTCCCGGTAGCGCTGGCGATCAGGTTATTCGAGGAGGGAGTGAACCCGCTGGTGGTGCTGCCGTACACCGAGTAGCTGCTAATCGTGCAGTTCGCCGGTGGAGTCACGGCCGTCCAGCTTAGGGCAATGGCGCTGGAAGAGGACGTCGTTGCCGTCAAACCCGTCGGCACCGAAGGCACCGTGGTGCAGCTCGCGGATGAGCCCAGTACCTCGACGCCGTTGATCATGGGTTGATCGACGGTGCCGTTGGTGAATGCGATCACGATGTCGCCACTGCTATTGGCGGTTGCCGTGAATTGCTCAACCACAGCCGTGTAGTTTGCTTTGGCCGTGGCGTAGATGTCGAAATTGGTCAGCACCGTGGTGCCGTTGATGGCCGCATTGAACACACGATCGCCGGCTGCCGAGAAATACAGCTCGGCAAAGTGCAGGCGTACGGTGTAACTGGTTCCAGCGGTCAGGCCGGGAATGGTATAAGTCACGGTTCCTTGCCGTGCCGACTGGTAGACTGCCGCGGGAGCAGCGACAGTAGCCACACTGGCAGGTATGGTGATTGCGTTCGTGACCGAGTAGGTGGTCCCGCCGGCACTGTAGTCTTCGTCCGCGACAAAGGAATTGTCACCGCCGCCCGAGTTAGTTTCCGCCGGACCACCGGCGTTGATGGATGCTAGTGACGTTCCGGACGATGCAGCCTGCGTGGTGGCGCTGGCTTGCGCCGAGGCCGCCGATGCGCCAAACGAGTCAAGCGCTTCAACAAGGTAGTAGTAGGTTGTCGAAGCCGCGAGGCTGGTGTTGGTGTAGCTCGTGCTGGTCACGCCGCTTGCTATTAAAGTACTCGAAGACGGAGTGAACCCGTTGGTGGTGCTGCGGTAGACACTGTAGGAGGTGATGGTGCACGGAGGGTTTGCGGGAGCCGCCGTCCAGCTCAAGCTGATGACGCTGGAAGAGGACGCCGTCGCGGTCAGGCCGGTCGGCCCGGTGGGGGGAACCGAGTCGCATGACGAGGCGGCCGAAGTCGTAGCGGTTGCTTGCGCTGAAGCCGCCGATGTGCCGTACAGGTCGACTGCCTCTACGCTGTAGTAGTAGGTCGTCGAAGCTGCGAGGCCAGTGCTGGAGTATGTCGTGCCGGTCACGCCGCTGGCGATCAGGTTGCTCGAAGACGGAGTGAAACCGCTGGTAGTGCTCCCGTAGACACTGTAGGAGTTGATGCTGCAGTTAGCCGGAGGGGTAACCGCATTCCAAGTCAAACCGATGATGCTGGAGGAAGAGGCCGTCGCCGTCAGCCCGGTTGGCGCAGAGGGATCCGCGGCGCAAATAGCGGAATTGCCGAGTATCTCGATGCCATTGAACATGGGTTGATTGACCGCGCCATTGGTGAAGGCGATGACGATATCGCCGCTGCTGTTGGCGGTTGCGATGTATTGCTCCACCACCGCCGTGTAGTTGGCGCCGGCTGTTGCGTAGATGTCGAAGTTGGTCAGCACAGGTGTCCCGTTGATGGCCACATCAAATTCACGGTCGCCGGCTGCCGGGAAATAAAGCTCGGCAAAGTGCAGACGTACGGTGTAACTCGTTCCAGCGCTCAGGCCGGGAATCGTATAAGTTACGGTACCTTGCCGGGCTGATTGGTAGACTGCCGCGGGAGCAGCGATGGTCGCAATATTGGCGGGTACGGTGATCGCGTTGGTGACCAAGTAGGTGGTCCCGCCGGTACTGAAGTCTTCGTCCGCGACGAAGGAATTGTCGCCGCCGCCCGAGTTGCTCACCGCCGGACCGCCGGCGTTGATGGATACGATATCCGCTGGTGGCGTGGTAGCGGTTCCCTGTGCCGAGGCCGCCGAAGTACCGTCTGCGTCAAGCGCTTCGACGACGAAGTAGTAGGTCGTCTCGGATGCAAGGCCGGTATTCGAGTAACTCGCTGTGGTCACTCCGCTGGCGATCAAATTGCTCGACGAGGGAGTGAACCCGCTGGTCGTGCTGCGGTAGACGCTGTAGGAGCTGATGGTGCAGTTGGCCGGAGGGGTCACCGCCGTCCAAGTCAAGCTAATGACGCTGGAGGAAGAGGCCGTTGCCGTCACACCGGTTGGCGCCGAGGGAACCGTGCTACAGGGGGGAGTGACGGGCGTGGTAGCCGTAACCTGCGCAGAGGCCGCCGATGTACCGTCCGCGTCAACCGCTTCAACAACGAAGTAGTAAGCAGTCAAATCCGCGAGGCCGGTGACAGAGTAGCTGGCGCTTGTGATCCCACTTGCTATCTCGTTGCTCGAGGACGGCGTGAACCCGCCGGTGGTGCTGCGGTAGACATTGTAGAAACCGATGGTGCAGTTGGCCGGAGGGGTCACCGCCGTCCAGGTCAAGTTGATGACGCTGGAGGAAGAGGCCGTCGCCGTCAGCCCGGTTGGCGCGGAAGGAAGCGTGGTGCAATTGTTGACCGCTGTACGCGGATCCGGCACTGCAACAATCGGAAACGACACTGAACCGCTCGCAAGCCCTGGAGCCGTCGCAGTCACCGTCACGGTTCCAGCCGTGAATTGGCTGCGGAGGGCGATTCTGGTCAACCCGCCCTCAACCTGCAACTCAGGGTCGCCGGGAGAATGATAGAAAGCATCAGGGACGCCACCTATATAAGTAGAGTTAGCATTGGAGTATGCGTTTGTATTGGTGGAAACATATTGCTCGGTTCCGCCCTGATAATTAGCCGGACCGCTTACCGAAAACGTGACAAGGTCAGAAGCAAGCGGTTCCCAATTTCCATTCGCGTCTTCTATCGTGGCCGTAACAAAGGCCGCGTCCGAGCCATTTGCCGTAACTTGGAAGGTCGGGCCATTCGGCTTGGTCAGCTCAGGTACAACGCTAAGTACGATTTTGTTTTCGGCTCCAGCGGTTGTCCTGCTGTCCGTCGCTACCACGGCTCCGGACGCGTTCAGGCATTCCGCCGTCACCGTGCCGGATACCCATGGCACAATCCAGGACGTCTGGAAGGGGATCAGGGTTGCGGTTTCCGTCTGATTCCCTTCGTCGTCCGAGTTCCAGGGGTTTGGCGTTTCAATCGCACCCTGTTGTGCGCCATTGACCAGCAGTTCGACCGATGGGCAGTTGCTGAAGGCATTCACCTGGACATTCCCGGAGGAAAGGTTCCAGTGACCCGCTAAGTGAACGACCGGCTTGATCGAAAAAGGTGTCCAGGCGGCCTCATAGACGTAATACAACAACTTTGGGAAGCGGCTCTGGTCCATCGAGGAAGCGCCCAGCGAGCGAACGTCATTCGAATTTCCGGGAGCAGTAGTGCTCGTGCCGGCTTCTACATATTGGCCGGTTTCGCCAGGAGTATCGGCAAGGTACCATTGCGCCATGCCCATGGCATCCGCCGCCTTGCCCTGGCGCCAGTTGTCCAAGAAAGGAGCAACGAAGGCGAGCTCGTAATTCCAAGCGAGGCCGCGCGCCGTGCCGGTGCCCCAGTACTCCGCACCCCAAGCCGGATTATTCGGGTAATCGGTCTTGACACCGACCTCGCAACCTTCCAGGGTGCAACCCAGGAGATAGCCGTTTACGGGGTCAGGGGTGCGGTCGGCTGCGACGCGGGTATTGATTGGATCCCACATCGAATTTATGGACAAAAGGGCCTCGCCGACAGATTCTTCCATGGTGCCGTTATTCGACTCCCAGTCGAGAATCGACGGATGGCTGCGATCGCGAACGATCATGTCGCGATGCAATTCTTCCTTCAGCGTCACCATATCGGCCGTTGGGTCAGAAAAAGCTTCTTCGTTGTCTCCGCTCGGTTGGTCGATCATGATGCCGTAGGCATCGGCCGCGTTTACGAACTCTTCGCTCGAGGTAGAGTGACCCGGACGGTAAATATTTCCGCCCTCCGCGGCCAACAGCGAGAGGTCGCGCCATTGCTGTTCTTCCGGAACCGACGATCCCAACCCTGGATAGTCATAGCGCCCGGAGCCGCCCCACAAATTCATGGGATAGCCGTTGAAGATCGGGTAATTCGTATTCCAGGTGATCGTGCGGATACCGAGCGGACTCTGCGCGACATCGACCACTACGCCATTGACGCTGACGATGTGGTTGACTGTGTACATATACGGCGTACCGTATATGGAATTGTTTGGATACCACAATGTAGGGTTATTTACCGTTATCTGCTGATTAAACATAGGAGTCGCAGTAGACGGGAAATTGCCCGGAGTCATCGCAGCCACTGTCTGAGTAAGCGGCGCCCCGGTAGCTACTACGTTTCCATTCGCGTCCACAATCTGTGTCGTCAGGGTTACTGTTTGGGAAGTCGTATTCTCGTTGAGAACGTTGGTCTCAACCTGAATGACAGCCGAGTTAGCAGTCGCGGTGCTGGTTGAAGAAGGAACCTCGGACACGGTTGCAACGTAGGTACCCCAGGTTTTCTGATTGGAATACACATTGACTGGAATATGCACCTTATTTGTAATGAACATCTTTACCGGCCGGAATAATCCGGCCATGGCCTGACCAAAGCGGAAGACCTCGGAGAATGCGGGATCTTCGAACCAGCTATTGCCCCTGGAAACGCTCACCGCGAGCACATTTTCTGTAGCGCCATCGGCCGTAATGTAGGGCGTGAGGTCGGCGATAACAGGAATGAAACCAACCACGTGCGACGCCTCCGCATTGGCCGTGACGGCACTGATGCCGGGCAGGAGAGTGCCATTGATGTAAATCTGAATGCCAGTATGAGCACCCTCGAACTCGACCATGATCTTGCTGTTTGCATACGCCGGGTCAACCTTGAAGTGCAGGCGATACCAGTTATTTTGTCCACACAGAGAACCTTGGCCACCGCCCGATGCCTGATTGATAAACGTCCGCCATATATTGGCGTCGTTCGGAATGCCCACTTGCATCCAGTTGGGTGTGGAAAGCGTACTGCCGCAAGAGGGCCCGGTGCCGCTGGCGGGGGCAGCAACCTCGACATAGCTGGCGGCAACAAAAGTCGTGGAATCCTGGTTGTTCTCGTACCACCAATTGCTTTGTGGCAAAGCGGCACTCGGATCCGTCGCAGCCGCATTCCCAACGAAATTGGGTACTCCCTCCGAGAGATTGATCGTGATCCGATCAGACGCCGGCGGCGCTGGCTGCGCGTTCGCTATGGTCGAACCCGCTGCCCCAACCAGTAATAGGAGCGTCCGGACCACTCGCCTGAGCGTGCGAGATCCCTCGAAATTCCGGCGTGCGCTTCCGCTGTCAATGATCTGAGAAGTGCGGGGTGAACCGTGCGATTTCAGCCTGTGAGGAGCGATTGGATGATGAACGCTGAAGTATGGGGGATACATTACGCTTCTCTCTACCAGAGGCTCGATTTGCACCGCTCGCAGGGTATTCTGGCGCAGCAGTGACATTCTTCGCTGTAGGGCTGATCTCGCAAGTGATTTGGGGTTCATTCACGGATAACGGCGCGAACGCGTCGACTAACCCGAATCCCCTGCGGCCCGCAGTAGCTCTAAATTCCTGCTTGGAATCGATTTTGCCCAGTCGAGTCTTGAGGGGTGGATTCACCAGAATCCGACGTGCGAGTTTGCCGTTAAGGCAAGCGTTAACGTGTTAAAGCCCTGGCAACAGACGAACTGCAGAGAAATTCTCTCGCCCACTTCCGCGAAATAGACGAAGCATGCCCATTTTTTCGCAATATGTGCCCGACAAAGTGGAGTGAAGAGAGCGCACTGCGCGTGAGCGAAGGCCCGGCTACACTGCCCAGTTCGCGCCGAGCACAAGATTTTGGTTTTCCTATACTCTGAAGGGCCGGACGTTGATGATCTTTCCGCCCTCTTCGATCGTGTAAGTTGAATTCACTGCAACATTCCTCAGAAGGTCGCGCTCGCCGCTGGGCCACTGAATTTCCACCTGCTCAGCCACCGTCTGGGTACCCATGCCAAAGGTCAGCGTAAGTTCCGATTGCGAGCAGTAACTGGAGCCGGAATGAACGACTTTGGACATCACGCCTTCCGGCGTATGGACGCGCACCACCGCTCCAATGCCGTTGCGATTCGATCGGCGGCCAACGGTTTTGATTCGCAAGCTACCGTTTGTGGCGCCGACATTCTGAAACAAATACGCGGGACCACCATTTGTGCTCATGAGGATGTCGAGAGCGCCATCATTATTAATATCCGCATAGGCTGCGCCACGCCCGACGTAAGGGTGAGTGAATCCCAGCCTGGCGCCAACGTTGGAAAAACGGGGGTTTCCTCTGGAGTCAGGTCCATCGTTGTGAAACACCAAGGGGACCTGGGGATAACTGACCCGGGGCTGCATGCGGGCTATATCGGTCTCCACATGGCCATTGGCCAGGAACAAATCATCGAAGCCATCCAGATCGTAATCGAAGAAGAAAAGTCCGAAGGAGAGCGAAAGCAGGGTATCGCGCCCGATGCCGACCACTGGCGCCACGTCAATGAAAAGCCGGTTCTTCACGTTGTGATACAGAGCTGCCATCTGGTTGGAGAAATTTCCGATCGCCAGACTGGGATACCCCGACCGGTCATAGTCGGCTGCATCGATACCCATGGCGCCGCGGGCAATTCCGCGCTCGTCCAAAGCAATGCCAGCCTGCATCCCCATTTCGGTAAAGGTACCGTCGTGGTTATTGCGGTAGAGCTTATTCGGCTGAGTGTCATTGGAAATGGCGATGTCGGGCCAATCATCCTGGTCGAAATCGAGAATGGCCACACCCAGGGACTTCGAAGTTACGTCATAAAGACCGGAGCGCTTGGTCACATCCTCGAAACGGCCGTCTCCGAGATTATGAAACAGCCGGCACGAAGAGCCTTTATACGATTCCGGCGTGCAGTAAGACTTGGTATATCCGTCGAGCGAGCAGTAAAGGTCTCCCTTTTCGGTCCAGTCCACGTAATTTGCGACCAGCAGGTCGAGCTTGCCGTCGCGGTCGTAATCGAACCAGGCGGCGCTGGAACCGAAGCCCGTGTTGCGGACGCCCACCTCATCGGTAACGTCGTGGAAGCGGCCGTGATCGTTGCGTAGCAGCCGGGAATCGCCCACGCCGGTGATATAGATGTCGTCCCAGCCATCATTGTTGTAATCGCCGACGGCAACGCCCATGCCGTACATTTCAATATCCAGTCCAGCTTGCACGGTCACGTCGGTGAAGGAACCGTCTCCGTTATTGCGATAGAGTTTCATGGTAGCGCGCCGACGCTTGTGTCCCGGCAGGTCCATGCCATTGATGAGCAATATGTCGGGATTGCCATCGTTGTCGTAATCGATGAACGCGCACCCCGAAGCCATGGTCTCGGGCAGAAGCTTCTTGCCGAAAGCGCCCGTGTAGTGGATAAAGTCGATCCCGGCGCGCTTGGTGACATCCTCGTAGCGAATCGAGGAAGCGGCGGGGTTCGCCCACACTCGGGACGCCGGCCAGAGCGCCATACCGGTGGTGACGGCCAGGAACGATTCAAGAAATTCACGCCGCGAGGAATTCAAACGCATTGGATAAGCCCCGATTGTAATTGCACAAAATATCGTAATCATCCCGGCAAAGCAAACATCCGCATTCCGTCGAAATTCGCTGAGGAATGACTGCTATGCCTGCTTTGTCGCCGCTGAATTTCGCTCCGTGATCCATGATCTTAGCGATTAGATCTTAGCGATTGCCCTCGCGCCGTGCGGCACACGGAGATCCCCGCACATCGAGCTTGCGATCAAGCGGTTGGAATGAAGGGTCGGAAGTTTCGCAGATCACGAGCATCCGATCAGCCGGAATGTTGGCAAATGTCTGGACGATTTTGCTGGGCCAGTGCACCTCGATCCGTGCGATCATCGCCTGGTCGCCAAGGCCGAAATGCAACCGCACGTCGCTGGATGAAAAATAACTCGCCGAGGTCTTTACCGTGGCAAATTGGCGATTCCCATCCACTGTTAGCACGGTTACGGTGGCGCCAATTGCGTCTCGGTTTGACTTCGTGCCTTCCAGCTTCAGCGACAGCCAATGGCGCGGCAGGGAGAGATCACTGCGCAGTACGTGCGCCGGACCATCGTTTACGGAGACCACCACATCCAGTCTTCCTGAGTTGTGCAGGTCGCCGATGGCAAGACCGCGGGCGTCCCATTGTTGCTGGAACACCGGTCCTGCCCTGGAAGATACATCCTGGAATCCCGACCCGGTGTTGAGAACGATCAGAGGCGACTGACGATAGTGGATGCTGGGAATCTCGGCGTCGATGCCGTCGTTCACATGTCCCTGCGCGACGAATATATCTTTCAGGCCGTCATTGTCGAAGTCAGCCACGCGCACTCCCCAACCAGCCATTTTCGCGGTGATCTGTGCCAGTCCGGTGCTGGAACTGGAATAGGTGAACGTTCCATCGCGATTGTTGCGATACAAGGCGTAGTGCTGGAAGCTCAGATCGTCAATCATCAGGTCGAGCCAGCCATCATTGTCGTAGTCGGCTAAATCGATCCCCATGCCAGAGAAGGTATGGCCGTGTTCGTCCACCGATATGCCGGCAAACAAACCTCGCTCCTCGAACGTTCCGTCGCCCTTGTTGTGCAACAGCATCTGCGGCCAGTTATCGTTGGCGATAAAAATATCGGTCCAACCGTCGTGATCGTAGTCGCCGATGTCGACTCCGAGGCCCTTGATCTTCAAATCGGCGAGACCGGCCTTGGCGGTGACGTCGCTGAAATGACCGCCGCCATCGTTGTGGTAGAGGGTGAGAGTGGTTGGGGGATACTTCTCCGGTCCGCAAAACTCGCGGCGCCCGGGTGTGCCACATCGAGTTGAGGTGCTGAAGTCCCACTGCACGTAACGGAGAACAATCAAATCCAGCAGACCGTCGTTATCGTAGTCGACCCATGCCGCTCCGCTGGAAAGGCCGCTCCCGCCGACTCCCGCCGACTCCGTGACGTCGGTAAAGGTGCCGTCGCCATTGTTTCGGTACAGGTGGTTGTGATCGAAACCGGTGACGTAGAGGTCGTCAAAACCGTCATTGTTGTAATCTCCGACGGCGACGGCAAAGGAATAGCCTTCTCCCGCCAAGCCCGACTTTGCGGTCACATCGGTGAAGCTGCCATCTTTTTCCTGGTGATAGAGGCGGTTCGAAAAAGTGGGGTCCGTTTTTTCCGGGCGATCGAATGAGCCGGCCGGATCTTTGATGGCTGCTCCATTGGCGAAGAAGATGTCGGGACGGCCGTCATTGTCGAAATCAAACACCGCCACTCCGCCGCCAAAACTCTCAATAATGTATTTCTGCGAGGTCAGCCCCGGCTGGTGGCGAAAATGGATGCCTAACTTCTGGGTTACGTCGGTGAAGCGAAGCTGGGCAGGGTTGATCGGTTTGGGCGTGGGCAACTTAGGCGGAAACGGAGATTGCCCCCACGATGAGACGCACCCAAGAACGAAAGACAAACCCCAAAGCAATGTTGCTACTCGCCCGTTATAGGGACCGGACAACAGCATCATCATCGCGGGGGCCCGTGGACGGACTCATCCCTCTTGGCAAAAAGCATTTCGCCGGCGTTCGTGCCACGGTAGAGCGGCAGGTCGCGATCTTGCGGAACCACGTCTTGCAGAACCATGTCTTGTGGGACCACGTCTTGTGGAGGCACGTCTCGCGGAAACAGGTTGAGCGACATCGGAGAAGCAGGCTCCTGCGGCGAACCGAAGATCGGGAATAACGAAAAATCATCGAGCCAGGATGCGGCACTTCGGGTTTCGAGAGCAGCGCGCGAGAGCGGCGACCAAACTTGCTCAAGGGGATCCAATGAGCCTCGATGATCCCTGGCGGTATAGATCGCTCTCGGCAACTGGATCGCCTGAGCTCTCTTAATGGACTGACCTTGCTTAGGAGTAGCTGTTGCGCTCGTAATCAGAACGTTAATGCCCTCGTAGTTCGAATCGGAACTCGTTATAACAACGCTCAGTGTGTTTATGCCAGGCAGGAATAGCGAACTGCCGGGCCCGATCGAAAAGGGCACGCCGGGCTGGCCCGACGACGACCAGCTTGAGTTATCCACATACACGATGGGCTGGTCGTTCAAGTACAGGTATCCGCCATCGTCCACCCAGATCGTCCCCTGAATTGCCGCCGTCGTGGGGTCGAATCCGGTGAGATCGAACGTCTGGCTGAATGTGTAACCGGCAGGCCCGCCGTCGCTGGTGTCGGACCACGCGATCCACTGGGAATTGGCGGTGTCGCGAGGCCACGACGGGTAAACATTGGCGGCGCTCAGGGCCGTGGCAGGACCACTATAGACGCAGCAAGAGTTGGGATTGTTCACCGACCAGTTTGGATCGGAAGCCCCGCCCGCGAGTTGACCGACGCCTCCCGTTCCGAGGCCCGTGCTGTAGACCGGCAACGCCGTGCCAGTGGCTGTGGTTGCCGTCCCGGTGCCGAAGTAGTAGTACGCTCCGCTGTTGATGGGATTTCCGACTGTGTCGTAAATCGTGCCGTAGCCGACACGCAACTCGAATTGTGAACTGGCCGCCAGCTCCGTGTTCGGCGTCAGAGTGAACGTCGTTTGATCGGGCGACACCGCTGTCAGGGAGAGCGGTATGATTCCTTCGTTGTAGTCGCCAAGAATACTGGTGTCATACAGCTGCACGCCGGAGCCGTAAAGGAACGAGGCGGGATCGACGGCCTGCGAGAACACCAACTGTATCGTCGTGCTCACGTCCACGTTCGTCAGGCCGCTGTAAGTGAGCGCAGTCTCGACGCCGCCAACCAGCAGATTCGTGGAAAGCAACTGCGTGTATGCCGACGCTGTCGTGCCGCCGGTGGCAAAGCTGAAGGTGTATGGGGTGGTCAGAGTGTTTCCAGCGAGGTCTTTCACTCCAACCACGGTCACGGTGTAGCTGGCATTGGGGGACAAGAGAGAAGACGGTGTGAGGCGCACGGCGGCGTTGCCCCATGCGAGAGACGCCGTCGCCGCAACAGCGGTGCCGCTGCTACTAAGTGTCACATGCCCTAAGCTGGTCGGATCCAGAGGCCGGTCGAAGATGACCTCAATGAGCGAATTGTCCACTACGTTCGTCGCGCTCGCCAGGGGGATCGTATACAGAACCTGGGGAGGCGTCGTAACGGGAGTGCTGGCCGTAGTGAAAGTGAGACAGGCGTTGCCGGAGGGATTGCCTTCCACATCCGTCACGCCGTTGTAACAGACTTGGTATTCAGAAGCCAGCACCATCGGAGAGGTTGGAATCAACGTGATCGTCATCCCGTTCGTGCTGACCATACCGGTTGTGGTCACATTCTGCGAGAGAGCGTAGCTGTAGAGAGTGACAAACAGGTAGGCGCTCGGATCGAGCGGCTTGTTGAAGGTCAGAGACAAGGCGCTGTTCACCGGGACGTTGGTCTGGCCGTTGGTGACGCTCTGGCTTACCAGTTGCGGGGCCGTGAGGTCGGGCCCGTTGCCGACGTTGAACGTGACTGTCTGAGCGGTCAGGGACTGGCCGACAAGGTCGTTGATACCGTTCCCCAGCGACAGGGTGACAGCTGCGTTGTCGGGAAGCGGGGCCAGCGGTGTCAGCGTGACATAGGTGACATTGTTCGGGCTACTGAATGCCTCGGAATAGGCAAGCTGATTCCCGCCGCTCGTCAGAGTAACCGTCGACGGATTGATGCTGGTCGTATCCATCAGCTTGTTGAAGGAGAAGCGGATGGTGGCGTTGTCACCGATATTGCTGGCGTTATTGGCTGGAGCGACCGCCGCGACCGACGGCTGCAAGGTATCGAAGGTGGTGCCGGTGCTGAAGCTCCAGGTTCCTCCGCCGTAGGCATTGCCGCTAAGGTCGGCGATGCCCGTCCCGATGGAAATTTGGAACGAACTGCTTGTGGGCAACGGGGAAGTTGGGGTGAGGCGAATGACGCTGGGCGACGGAAAAGTAATGTTCGTCGCCACCATGCTGTTGGACCATCCGCACCAGCCGTTGCAGTTGTAGAGCACGAAATTGCTGGAATTGACTGTGCTGGGATCGATAGGCTTGCTGAATTGGACGTCGACGATGGAATTCGTCGGAACGGGGGTATTGCCGCCGGGATCCACGGAAAGGACCGTGGGCGGGGCGCTGGCATAATTCGCCGCCGTTGTGAACTGACCGGAATATGCGGCGAACGGGTTGCCATTGACATCCGTGACGGCCGGCTGCAGGAACACCTGCACCGTGGCGTTATAGGTAAACGGCGCATCCGGCGTAAAGTCAATCGCACTGCCGCCCGGTTCCACCGCCACCGTTCCGGTGATGGCGGCGCCATTCTGTGAAACCACTACCTGGCCTTGTACCGTGGAGGAATTTACCGGCGAGTTGACATACAAGGTCACCTCTGCGTTGGTGGGAACTCCCGTGCTGCCGTTGCCGGGCCGCATGGCGGTCACGTTGGGCGTGATCTGCGTCGTGGGCGTCGGAATTGTAGAGAACGAACTGCGGAACGGCGCGGTGATCGCGTTGCCGCTGAGGTCCACGACTCCGTTGTTCACGACCACCGTCACCGTGGAATTGTAGGGCAGTTGCGTGTTCAGCGTGACCGATCGGTTATCGGACGACCAGGTGAGATAGGCCTGCAGATTGGTGTAGTCGTTGAAGAGCTGGAAGTTCGCCGGAGTGATCGTGTTGGGATCAATGGACTCGTTGAACGACAGGGTAACGGTTGCGCCGGGGCCGACTCCGGTTGCGCCATTGGCCGGAACCACAGAGACGACCTGAGGATTGGTGATCGCGCCCGCACCGGTTGTGAACTGCGCGGTCGTGCATGGGAATCCATTGCCCGCCAGATCCAGCAACGAGTTATAACAGCTGACTTGTATCTGGATGGTCGAGTTCGGAGGCAGTGGAGCTGCCGGCGTGAACGTCAGCGTGATGCCGTCGCTCGAGAGCGCAATATTGCCGCCAATGGCATTGCCGTTGTCGTTGAGGTCATCCAATTGGATGGCGCCGTAAATGGCGCTCGGCGGATAGACCGAGCGGTCGAACTGCACAACCACCGGCGTGGAAGGACTGACGCCCTGTGCGCCGTTCGCCGGCGTGAGCGAGACCACCGTGCCGCAGCAGGTGTAGGTTGCAGAACCCGTCACGAAACTGCTGGTGAAGGGCTGCACCGTATTGCCATCCACATCGGTGAAACCGGAGACGTTGATGGTGTACTGAGTGGCCGGGGCCAGCGTGCTCGACAGGTTGTAGTTCAGGGTCAAGCCGTCATAGGAATAGGAGACGGATCCTGCAACTGCCGGAGTCAGCGTCAGTGCATTCTGCGTGAACGTGGCCGGATCAATCGGCTTGGCCAGCGTCACGCTGATCTGCGTGTTCAACGGAGCCGGGTTCGAACCACCTGGGTCGTTGGCCGGCACAACGCTGGTCACGGTTTCCGGACTCGTGTCCGCTCCGGAACCGGTGGTGAAGTACCAGCAGCAGGCGTATCCGACGTTTCCGTTCAGGTCGTACAGACTTCCCAGCCCGAAGTAGTAGTTGGTGTTGACGCTGAGAGCGCCGGGATAAGTAATGGTTGCGCTCATCAAGTCCGAAGCAAAGACCAGAGCCGCTCCGGCAACGTTGGTGTTGGCGGACTGGTTATAGAAGTACCATCCCGACGAACGGATGGGATCGATCGCCTCGTTGAAATTAAGTTGAATGGTCGGGTTCGTGCCCGTGGTCGAGCCGCTAAGCGGATTCTCGCTTACCACCTGCGGATAGGACACGTTGATGGTGGTGCCCGTGGTGAAGCTGACACTCGCGGTCGCTCCCGCATTGCCGGCAGGATCGGTGATTCCGCTGACCGTCAGGACATACAAGGTACTGGGCTGGAGCACCGTAGCGGGCTGGAAGCGCACGACGGTATCGCCATTGTCGAAGGCTGGAGTCAAGGGCACAGGAACGCCGTTGCCCACCAGAGTCACATTCGCGGCGGAGGGTTCGGCGATCGGCCGGTCGAACTGCACTTCAGGAGTGAAGTTGATCGGAAGGCCGGTCGCGCCGTTGCCCGGAACCGTTTGCAGAATCTGCGGACCACCCGTCTGGGTCACGACCGATGTCGTGAAATAGACGCTGTAGCAATTCTCCACATTGCCGGTGAGATCCAGGGCGCTGCAGGTTTGCAGGTAGTAATTGTGGCCGATCGCCAGTTGAGACACTGGCGCCACCGTCATCTGGGTTCCGTCCGGACTGAACGAAACGGTAATCGGCACATAGCCGCCGACGTTTTCGTCCTCCAGAACGATCGTGTTGTTGATCACAAAAGTGCGGGTGTCCATCGCACGGTTGAAGGTCAGCGTGAACACGCTTGTGATCGGCACGTTCGTGTCGCCATACGAGATCGTGCTGGAGACCACCTGAGGAGCGCTGAAGATCGGTCCCGCCGCCGTTTGGAACGTCGCCGAAGCCGGCGATAACGCATTGCCCACTCCGTCCGTAATGCCATTGGTGACCGAAACCGTAACCTGAGAGGAATCCGGCAGCGCGCTCTCCGGCGTGATCGTGACTCGGCTGACGTTGTCGTAGCTGAAGGTGTATGGAATCGTGTTTCCGCCCGAGCTCAACGTCAGATCCTGCGCAGTGATGGTCAGCGGATCGATGTTCTTGTTGAAAGTGACCCGGATGATTCCGTTGTCGCCAATACCGGTCGCACTCTGGGTCGGCGCGAATCCGGCAACCGAGGGCTGCAACTGATCGGTCGTACTCGAAGCCGTGAAATCCCACCCGGTATTGCCGGCATAAGCCAGTCCGTTTGCGTCCAGAATGCCCGTGCCCAGGATCACTTCGTACGAGTCTCCGGGGTTCAACGGCGAGGACGGCGTCAGACGGATCACACTCGGTGAGACCTGGGAAATCGTGGCGTTAATGGGGACGGGGGTGTACCAGCCGCAGTCTCCGTTGCAATCGGAAACATAGAAATTGTTGCTGTTCACGGTGCTGAAGTTGATGGGCTTATTGAACTGAATGTCCACCACCGTGTTCACGGGAGTCGGATTGTTGCAGCAATTGGGATAGGCGTTGACCACCGACGGCGGCGTCGTGCTGAGATCGGGAGCAACGGTGAAGCTGGTGTAGTAGTTGTAGAGGGTATTGCCGAAGGTATCGGTGGCAGCGCTGGAGAACCAGACTTGCACCATGCCTGCGTTCGCCAATGGAGCCGAAGGCGTGAAGGTCACGATCTGATTCGTCGAGTCCACCGACACGCTGCCGGTGATCAGAGCGCCGTTCACCGCGACGTTAATCGCACCGTTCACCGTTGTCGGGTTGATGGACGAATTGATGAAGAAGATCAGCGGCGTATTCGGATCCACATTGCTCGCGCCCTGTCCCGGACGGAAGGCTGTGACCGAAGGATGAACCGTGTTGTCGCTGGGGATGGTCGTGAAAGTAGACGTGAACTCGGAACCCAGCGGATTTCCGGAAGCATCGGTTACGTTCGGACTCACCACGGCGGTGAAGGTGGTGCCGTAATTCAGGCTGCCGGTATAGAAGGTCGCCGATGTGCTGTCCGATGACACGCTCACGCCGCTGGTGTAGAGGACGCTTCCAATAAACAGTGCCATGTTCTGGGAAAGCGTGGCCGGGTTCATCGGCTTCGAGAAGGTCACCGTGACTGGACTGTTCGGGCCGATGCCGGTGCTCGCGTTCGGCGGCACGATCGAAACCACAGTGGGAGGAACGTTATCCACGGCAGCTGTCGTGGTAAAGCAGGGGGCAGTCGTCGGAGGTATAAACGCATTTCCGGAAAGGTCCACGATCGACGCGCCATTCGAGACGTAGACACAAATCTGATGAGTTCCGGCATACGGGTAGGTGGGCGTGAAGGTGGCGCTCAACTGGTCGCTGCTCACGCTGATCGTGCCACCCCAGGATGCGCCCAACGTATTGTCCACCACGCTGAAGCTTTGCGAGTTGACGCTCACCGGGTCCACAGGCTTGCTGAAGGTGAGCACAACCGGGGTATTCACGGCAACGTTGGTCGCTCCATTCTGGGGAGCAATCGAGATGTTGCCTTGCGTGGTGTCTCCCACGCCGGAGTTGGAAGTGGTGAAGTTCCACGAATAGGGCATCATCACATTGCCGTCGACGTCTTTCGCGCCGGCGACAGCGACCGTGTAAGCCGTGCTCGGGGCCAGGAGCGCGCCGCCAGTCGGTGTAAACGTGAGTGTGACGTAGTCGCCTGCCAGGCTTGAGGAACCGGATACTGCAGGGCCTCCCGCCGTCGGTGTCGCCACAATCGCATTCGCGATCGAGGTCTGGTCAATCGGCTTGCTCATCACGACCTGGATATCGGGATTGGGAGCGACATTGATCGCGCCTGGAGCCGGTGAAACTTCCGACACCGTGGGCGCGACCGTGTCCACGCTGGTGCTGGTGACGAAGCAATCTCCGCCGTAGGTCCAGTTGCCCACGCGGTTCGCGGCTTCGACGTACCAGCAATACTGCGTGCTGGGCTCGAGCGGACCGGGGATACTTAGGGTAAAGGTGGTTCCATCCGGAGACAGTGCGACTGTCGTGCCCGGTACCTGCAGGCCGGTGTCGCTGTTCCGGACATAATAGTAGCCGCTGTAATAACCGCCGTAGTAATTGGCCTGCTGAATGAGCATTGGGCTCATCGGCTCGTTGAAGACAACGGTGAACGTCGGGTTTTCCCCTGTCGTCTCGTAGCCGGCAGGGTTCCAGGTCAGCATCTGCGCGTAGGAATAATCGGGACCGGCGGCGGTCGTAAAGCTGAACGTGCCTGGGTTGGTGAGCGCATTGCCCTCGGAATCGTCCAATCCCGAAGTGTAGCTGACGGTGTAGCTGGTGCTCGGCGCAAGCCCACCCAGCGGCATGAACGTGACCTGAGAGTAATCCGGCGAATACCCCAGGGTGCCGCTCACTGGCGTTCCAGCGCTGGTGACTTGAATCGCGGCTGTCGCGGTTGAGGGATCGATCGGCTCGCTGAAGCTGAGCGCGATATTGGCATTGGTCGGCACCGTCGCATCGCCATTCTGGATGTTGGCGGCGACAAAAGCCGGACCGGTGTTGCTGCTCTGGAAGCCGGTCGTGAACTCTTGATACGAACCGGGGTACGCATTCCCCGATGGGTCAGTGAACGCCGTACCGCCATTCAAGATGTAGTAGTTGAGGCAGATGGAATAGGTTGCGCCAACATCCAGCACCGCGGACGGAACCAGCGTTACGATCCGCCCGGATGCATCCACGGTCAGTGTGCTCGGAATCTGTGGCGTACTGTCGTAATCCACGTAGTAGCAGCCAAAACTGGCCGGCGCTAGATAGATGTTATTGCTGTTGACGGAAGTCCGAAGCAACGGCTCACTGAATACTACTGTGATCTTCGTATTCAGCGGAACATTCTGCCCGCCGGAGGCCGGACTTATGCTCACCAGCGAAGGCGGCGTGGTTGTAACCGTCTGCACCGTGAAGCCGGCATTGACGGTCAGCATCTCGACCGTGCCACCCGACAACGTGGTCTGAACCATCACGTTGCGGGAAGCGAGGACGGCGGCCGGGTCAATGGTCAGCGTCGCAGTCGCAGAGGTCACGCTGTTCACGGTCACGGGGCCAAAACCGCCTTCGGGCGCCCCTCCGACCGAGATACCGGATCCAAAGCTGGCCTGCGTGTTGTTCGCCGTGAAGTTGGTGAACGCCCCCGTGATGTTGACCGTCACCGTGGAGTTCGGCACGCCTACGTTCGGATCGATCACAGTGATCGCGGGCAAGCCCGAGGTAACCGTGAGCCCGCCGACGAGGGTTGCGACCTCGGTGTTGGTGGTCACAGTGACTGTGCGCGCTCCTGGCGTAGCGCCCGCCGTTACTGTGACTGGCACCTGCAGACTGGTCGCGCTGGTCACAATTACGGCTCCCGTCGTGATGCCATTGCCGCTGAAGCTAACCTGCGAAACTCCCGCCTGGAAGTTGGTAAATGATCCGGTAATGGTGACTGTCTGTGTCGCGCCCACGCCGATCGTATTCGGCATCACCGACACTACTTGCGGAACCCCGGCCAGCACCGTGAACAGACCATTGCCGACTGCAACTTCGCCGTTCGTGGTCATGGTGACTGTGCGGACGCCAACGGTCGCCGCCGGATCGATACTGAGGCTGACCGTGGCCGAGGTCGCGCTGCTGACCACGATCGAGGTCACCGTCACTCCGGCGCCGAAGTTGGCGCTGGTTATACCAGCCGTAAAGTGCGTGCTCTGGCCATTCACCGTGACACTGACGGTGGCGCCTTGGGAGGCGCTGATGGGCGAGACCGACGTGATGAACGGGCTCGCGGCGGTTACGGTGAAGCCGTTCGCCAGCGAAGCTTGCTCGCCGCCCGTGGCGACTGTGACTGTGTT
Organism: Occallatibacter sp.; assembly: GCA_049513795.1. Classification (GTDB taxonomy): domain Bacteria; phylum Acidobacteriota; class Terriglobia; order Terriglobales; family Acidobacteriaceae; genus Telmatobacter. The sequence goes on from JBEKVS010000011.1 coordinate 20,403, forward strand.
GGTTTGCACCGGCGCAACCGGCGAGATGTTGACCGTGACAGTCAGCGAAGTATCGGAAAGCACCTGCACCTGAGTCGGATTGACTCCCGGGCCGAGGTTCACGATCGGAGTGGCTTCCGTGAAGTGCGTGTTGCTGCCGACGATGCTGATCTGAGTGCCCAGAGTATTTGCTTGGGCGCTGTTCGGAGTTACGGAGACAATTGCAGCCGAACTGGCGGTGATCGTCAGAGCGTTCACGCCGGTCGCGACCTGCGTCCCTGTGGTCGCTGTCAGGGTGAGCGGTCCTAGAGTGGCGATGGGCGAGATCGTGACGTTGAGTGTGGCGGAGGTCGCCGAGGTCACTATCGCGGAGTTCACCGTAACGCCAGAGCTGGCACCGAAGCTGAATTGCGTGCTGGAATTGAAAGTGGTTGAGTCGCCCAGAACCGTGAGGCTCACGGTCTGGCCCTGCTGAGCCGTTGACGGGCTTACCGATGTGACCAGTGCCGATTCGGCCAGGTTCACAGTCTGAACCTGGCCATTGCTGCTCAGAGTAACGCCGCTAACCTGGCCGCGGAGCCGGTTCGACGAGTCGTACAACTGCAAAGTGTATGTGCCGAGCGGAATCGCCGTAAAGCTGTAGGTGCCATTGCTCGCAGACGTGGTCTGGCGGCTTGTGGGCCCGGTCAGGGACACCGTCATATTCGAGAGCGGCGTAGTCCCATTCGAACTGTAGACGACGCCGAGAATATTGCCCGCCGGCTGCAGGTTCACGGTGACGGAAGCCGAACCGTTGATGCCGACACTTCCACTGGCGCTGCCGCCGAGCAGCGTTACCGGATCGGTGGCTGCGACAAAGAACGGACCAGCCAGCACGCCGTTGAACAGCGCCGTGCCGTTGCTCTGCGTAACACCCTTTTGAGTTCCGCCAAACTGGGTTTCCCCGGTGAGCGTGATCTGCGCATTGGGGACCAGATTTCCGTTGGCATCCTGGACTGTAACCGTCACTGCGCCCAAGCCATTAAGCCGCACGTTTAAGGTCACGGTCTGGCCGTTGTTGGAGAGTTGACCGGTCGTACGGCCGCGATCTCCGTTGGGATTGGTGACGTCGACAGTGAAGCCGATCAGCGGCACTCCGGAGAACGAGTATGCCCCGTTCGCATTCGTCGTGGTGGTCACGGAATACCCACTGCAAGTGGCGCCGCTCAAGCTCTGGCACAGCAATACCTGAGCGCCCGGAGCCAGCGTCACGCCGTCAGACTGGTAAACGGTTCCCGATACTGTGCCCGAGGGCAACAATTGCAGGTTGATCTGCACCGACTGGCCCGACAGGCCGAGGGTGCCCACGGATTGGCCTTTTTCGTTGTTGGTTGGATCCGTGCCCTGTACGGTAAGGTTGCCGGGTGCAACCCCAGACACCGTGTACACGCCCTGCGCATTGCTTGTGGTGTTGAAGGTCCCGTTGTTGGCGATAACCGCAATCTGAGCGCCCGAGACAAGTACTCCATTCTCCGTAACCGCGCCGGTCACGGTGCCGCCCAGGACAAGCGTAAGATTCTGCGTCAGGGTCTGATCCGCCACAATCGTCACCGGCGCGCTGGCGGCGGTATTGGTCGTCGGATCGTAAGTGGCCAGCGTAAACGTGGAGGTGGGAACGTCAGTGAAACTGAACTGTCCGCCAGTATTGGTGGTCGTGGCACGCGAGAAGCTTCCCGCTTGCAGCGACACGGTGACGTTAACCGCGAACGTCCCGTCACTGCGCGTGACCGTTCCTGCAACGGCTCCGGTGGAAGGAATTATGATATTGGCCTGACTCGTCAGGCCGTCGCTAACGCTCGCCGAAGTACTGCCCGTCAGTCCCGTGCCCATGGGATTGGGAATGTTCGCAATCAGCGTGTATTGGCCCGGCGGAACCGCATAGAAGGCGTAACTGCCATCGGCGCCGATGGGTGTGGTCTGCGTGCCGTTGAAGCCGGTGCCATTCAAGCTCACCTGGCCTTGGCTTACGACTATGCCCTCCTGCGAAGTCACCGTTCCTGAAATGATTCCCGTGTCGTTGAAAACGATGTTTTGAGTATCGAATAACGGCGAATTAACCGGATCGAACGTTCCACCAACCGCGGGAGACTGCACCAGCGTCGACGGCAGCGTCGCCTGGAGCGTGAACGCCGCCGAAGGAATAATCAGGTTATTTCCCGAAGTGCCGGTGACCGAATTGAAAGCGAAATTCCCACCGCTATCTGAAGTGGTGCTATACAGGCGTTGGAAATATGGCAGCGAACTCTGCAGGGTGACAGCGGCTCCGGGCACGGGCGTGGCGCCATCCGACGCAAGCACCTGCCCGGCCACATTGGCATTCAGCGCAGGCAGGCTGGCTGCCGCGCTCGTGCCGGTGGCGGCAAAATTGACGATCTCCGACAATTCCGTGGGACTGATACCCGTAAGCGCTTCGCTGGGCAACTGCACCAGTCTCTGGGCTGAGGCCAGCGCGCTAGCGCGGCTGGTCTGCTGGCCCAGGAAATTCAAGAATGCAATAGAGCTTCCAGCTGGAATCGTAATGTTGTCGTACTCCGACTCGACTTGCCCAATCTCGCTGTTGCCCCCGGCAAAAATCTGCGTGATGATCGTGACCGGCAGCAGATTGAAGCTGGCGCTCGTGGCCTGGATTGGGGCATTCGGACCCTGGTACACGAACATCAGTTCCGGGATCACGAAGTTGGCGCGGCTGAAGGTCTGGGTCGCATCCTGGTCCACGTTGTCGCCAACCGTGATCCAGTCGTCCTGATTACTGGGCGAGGACTCACCCGTGGAAGTGCTGAGCAACTCCGGGAACGATGTGTTGGTGGGCCGAACATTCGAGGTGAAGCGCACTCCAACCGTGACCGGACTCGTGCTGGGATTGTTCAAAATATCGAGATAGCGGGCGAAGTATCCCGTGTTGGAGACGTAGACCTTGCGGGTCACATTTACGCCGGCAAGGTTTGCCTGCTGAATGTCGATTTCCTGGCCATTTTGCGCTTGAGTTCCGGACGTCCCTCCGGTAAAAGCATTCGTGCTGTTCCCCAGAATCACATCCAGATTCATCGCGCCCTTGTTCGCGCTGAAGTCACCGTCGAACGTGTACTCGAATCCATCCGCGATGGTGCCGTTCGCAGCCACATCGAAGGGGAAGTTGTTGCCGTCATACAAATAGGACGGCTGATTCAGGTTGACGGGGAAAGCGGTGGCGGCAAGCTGGATATTAGCCGTAACTTGCGAGCCGTTCGAGGGCATCTGCCCATTCGTACTGCCAGCCAGCAATAGCGTGGGCGATTGCAGCAACGCGTTGACGGTAAAACCGCCGACCGGGACCGCGGAGATGGTGTAGTTTCCGTTCACATCGCTTTGCGAGTTGAACGTGCGGCCATATCCCAGCGCGAGCGTGTTGAGAGTAATTCCAACTCCCGTTGCCGCCGAGCCATCGGGATTGGTAATTTGCCCACTTACGGTTCCCACGCCAATGAGTGTGAGGTTTTGAGTCACAATCTGGCCCTGTGTGGTCAGAGCAATATCCGTTGCGCTGGCGCGAAGATTACCGTAACTATCGAAGGCTTGCACCGAGTAGTTGCCCGTCGGAATCGTAGAGAACTGATAGGTGCCATCGGCCGCCGACACGGTGGTCGGGTTCACCTCTCCTTGCAGGTTCACCTGAATGCCGGCAACCGGAGTAACTCCATCCGGAGCGTAAACGGTTCCTTGAATGCTGCCCGCCGGTTGGAGTTGAACCGTCACGGCAGCGCTGCTGTTCACCGAAACACTTCCCGTGTTTTTCCCCGACAGCTGCGTTGACGGATTACTGGCCGCGACGCTGAAGGTACCTGCCAATACATGGGCAAAGGTAAACGTCCCGTTTGATTGAGTAACTCCGTTCTGAATGCCGCCGAACTGGGTGGTGCTGGTCAAAGCGACTTGAGCGCCGGCGATTAAGTTGCCGCCGCCGTCAATTACGGTCACGACCACCTGTCCCAGGCCGTTCAGCGTGACGTTCACGGTCACAATTTGATCCTGCGAGCTGATCGTGCCGCTGGCCGCGCCCTGATCTCCCGTGGCGGGATTGGTTACAGCAATCTGATATGTGCCTACCGGCAACACATCGAATTCATAATAGCCGTTGGAATCCGTGGTGGTCGTAAGACCGAACGGGTTAACCGATACCTGCGCTCCGGCGACGACGGTTACGCCGTCTGCTTGGAATACGGTGCCGGAAATGGTACCGGCAGCGCCCAAGGTGATATTCGACGTCACGTTTTGTCCGTCGGAAGTGATGTTGCCCTTGGCTTGCCCACCGCGGCGCCCGATGGTGTCCTGCGCCGTGACCAGATAGCTCCCCACGAAAACACCCGCGATGCTGTAGTTTCCGTTGTTGTCCGCAGTTGCCTGGTATTTGCCGCCGAAGACCGACGAACTGGTGAGAGTGATGGCCGCATTCGGCACCGCAACCCCGCTGGAATCCGTTACCGCTCCTGCGACCGTTCCGCGCCCAAGGAAAGCCACATTCGCGCCCACCGTTTGCCCGCTCGCATACAAATTCCCCGACGTGCGCCCGTGATTTCCGTTGCTGTCGGTGGCATCGATCGTGAAGACCCCTAGCGGAACAAACGTGAACGAATAGCGTCCCACCGGATCAGTGGTTGTTGTCGCAAATGTCGAGCCGGACAACGCTACCGTAACGCCTGGTCCCACCGGCGTAACGCCATCCGCCTTCGTCACGACACCGTTAATGGTGCCGCTCGCGCCCAGCGAAATATTGATATTGACCGATTGTCCGGTCACCAAAATCCCCGTGCCCTGCCCTTGCAGGCCGGTGCTGGGGTCCGTGGCCACCGCCGTAATCGTCCCCGCGACCATGTTGTTAACGAGATAACTGCCGTTCACGGCGGTCGTGGTGGTACGAACGTTATCGCCTTCAGAGACCGTGACCTGCGCGTTCACCACGGGCGCGCCCTTGAGATTGGTCACCACGCCAGAGACAGCTCCGGCATCCACTCCAATCTGAATCGTGCCAACGTTGGTAATCCCCGCGGTGACTCCCTGTACTGAGCCGGAAACTCCGTCCAGAATCTGGCCATTATTCGTAATCTGTGCCGCAACCTGAATATTGCCGAGGTCGTTTGGAACGTAAGTAATGCTGAAATTACCGGTGGCGTCAGTGAACCCGGTAAAGTAAGTGAACACTACGGTAGAAGCACCCGTCACCGGATTGCCGCTGCCGTCTACGACGCGCCCTTGCACGGTTGTGGTCGGATCTGGCACCAGGGGATTTAGACCCAGACGCACTTCGATGCCATCGGGAATTCCATCGCCGTCGGTGTCCGGGTTGAGCGGGTTCGTGCCGAGCGCCAGCTCCTGGCCATCGGTCAATCCGTCGCCGTCGGTGTCCGGGTTGAGCGGATTCGTTCCCATCTTCACTTCCAGGCCGTCGGGAACACCGTCGCCATCCGTATCGGGATTATGAGGATTGGTCCCCAACAGATATTCCTGGAGGTTGGTCAGGCCGTCTCCATCCGCATCTTGTCCGGCATCGCTCGGGTCGAGAGGATTGAATCCGTTGGCGATTTCGTAATCGTCGGGCATGCCGTCGCCATCGGTATCGAGCGCAATCAGGACCTGAATCTGTACCGTTGCGGCCATGCCTTCGTTTAGCGCGGTAATGGTCACATTGCCCGCGGAAACTGCAGTCACCAGACCGGTGTTATCGACCGTTGCGACCGCTGGATTGCTGGACACATACGTAGTTCCGGAATCGGAGTAGATGACGGGCTGCTGCGTGCCGCCCGGGTAAGTCGCGGTTGCGTAGAGATGCAGGTTCTGCCCAACCGTACTAAGCGTGGTTTGACCTTCCCCGATGCTGAGACTCAGTGCCGTCGGAGGATAAGTGAAGTTGCTGAAATCGATCGTGCCAATGTTTCCGCTCGTATTCAAGTTCAGGAAGGCGGACATTCCCTGAGCAATGGTTCCATTCGCGGCGATGCAGCGGACGCGTACGCGGTAGAGGCTGAGCGGATTAGACGGGACATTTCCGATTGCGAAGCTGCCATCGGCGTTCACCTGAACCGTGCGGTTCAGCAGGCTCGCGGTGCAATTCGAGCCAAGCTGGGCCAACGCGGAAGGAACCATGCCTGTCCAGGCCGCCACAAACAGAACGGCCGCCAATATCCGATTCAATCCGTAACGTTTCTCTTTGCCGCCGACACCGGATGTGAACACAGCGACCTCCGACCACAAACGATTAGCTCGAGCTCCCAACTACCGCGACTGGATCATTTCTTATTGACTGTTGTCGGCTTCGCCGGAACTGGAACGCTTTTCGCATTGGCAGCTCCAGGTTTGGCCGGCGCCGGTTTCAGAATGTTCATGTCGAACAAGCCAGAATGCTGCAGAAATTCATCGAGAGTATTCGCATACTCGAAGTTTGTGATCTTGTAATCGCCGCCCTGATGCAGAACGTAGGAATAGGTCAACGTATTCGGCATCCACGTGTCCCCTTTACCCGGAGCCTGAAAGACCAGGTAAATGGGATCGGCGTTAAGTACGAACTTGACATAGGAGGAGGCTGGCACCCGAGGCGCTTCGGCGGCTTTCGGTTTGGAAGCCGGGGTTGCAGCAGGCGGCGCTGCGGACGACTGTTCCGGCTTTGACTTTTCCTGTTCGAGTTTTTTTTCTTGCTGAAGCTTTTCCTCTTGCTTGAGCCTCTCTTGTTTGACCTTTTCCTCCGCCGCCGTCCATTCCTTTACTTTGTCTTGACTCTTCGCAGTGAAATCGTTTGCGTACGCTTCGTATTTGCCGCTTTTGAGAGCAAGATCGGCGGTGCGAAAAAAAACCAGCAGTGGAGTGGGAGCTTTCACCTTCTCATCGGTTAGTGAAAAATCGACGGGTGATCCGTCAAATTCAAAAAAGACTGGATGCGGGCCCGCATCCAGTTTCCCAGCGAGCGGAAGCCGATACTGATAACGCAGGTTGACGTCAGGTAACGCCTTGTAGGAATCCGGTGCCGCCAGCGCCGCTACAAATGCATTCTGCAGCAGATCGTCTACTGGATTTGTGCCGCCCGGAGCGCTCAAGCGCAGGCCGCCTTTTCTGTCCAGCCCCACATACAGGGCCCTCCGCAAGACTCCGTTCTTGGTCTCGGAGTCCCAAATGAAAATCGTGTCCTGTCCGGCAAGGACTTCGGCGACAACGGTCAGCTTGTCGAAATCAAACATGCTTCGTATCACCTTCAGCCAACTGTCCGGTCCGTTCTCCGACAATTTCACGGCCCTGGGTTGACCTATGCTTTTCATTTGGTCCGGCGGACTCCACACACTGGCAAACGCCTCTACGTCGTTCTTCCGGACTGCTTTCACTGCCTTCACGAACATGGCTTCCACTTTGTCAGGATGGCCTGCGGCAAATTGATCGAAAGGCTGGTTGTAACTTTTCATTTCCACTTTCAAGTACATCTTCGAGGGCACGGGTTTTCCCTCAATGACAATCGGGAGCGGGATGCTCATCGGTCTAAAGTCCGGGCCGGACAGGCTGAACGCTCCCGCACTGACTAAACACACTCCCAGTCCCAGCGCCGCCCAACGCGCACCACGTCCACGCCTCGCCATGTCAACCACGCTCATCCGTGCCTTTTCCCCCTCCACGAGTTCCACTCCACCTCCTACGTCGGCCATCAAAATGGATTAGCCATGCAGATTTGGCCGCTTGGGCCCGCCGGCCAGGCGCAAGTCCATCCTGGAATCAATGAAATCGGTGGCTGCCATTGGAAACTTATGGAGTAACTGTCGATGGATCCGGTGAGGTACACCGTTGGCCTCTCGATCGAACCAAACCCCTGCACTTGGTTTGTGCACTGATCGGGAGTGTTCTCGCGAATTCCCCCATTGAGGGCGATCTTTACCCCGCCTTTGATCCCGGCAGACTGGCAGACCTTGCCGAGCCCGTAGATCTCTACGCACGCCGACTGTTGCGTGATCGCGTAAAGCGACGGCTCGATCGCGAGGTTGATCTGGCCGTAAGCGCAGTTGTCCATTTCTTCACACTGGTTCGCCACATACCCTATGGTCCCGTTCACGCTGATCTCGCCGCCAAAAAAGACGCCTTCTTGGACGTTGAGCTCGACCTCTCCGATCAAGGGGATGGTCAAGGTGAATTGGATTTTGAACGACCCCGGCCAAACCGGAAGTCCGGCGATGTTTACGGCCAATTGCACGGTGCCCTGCGAGGAAACCTTTCCCAGTGAAATCGGACCGGAGTCCTGCGTACAGCAGTTCTGGGCCTGAGTTTGATACTGGAGGTTGATGGGTTCCAACTCGCCTACGCCAGAACTAAATGTGTCGACAAATTGCGAGGCTGCTTGCGTCAACTCCGGGGGCAGGCTGAAAGACTGCTGCGAAGCGTAGGTGCTATTTGTGTCGTAGGGAGTGCCCGTGCAAGTCCCGTTCTGACAGGTGGCATTGACGATGCACACGTTGGACGGGGTGCAAGACTGCCCATTCGTGGCCGTGGAGTCGAACGTGCAGTTGCCGCCCTGACACACTCCGTTGGTGCCGCACTGCTGATTCGCCGTGCCATCACTGCACATCCCGCCGTCGTTGGCGGGGCTGTCCATGCACGCCCCGTTCACGCATTGGCTCGTCATGCATGGATTGGCGGTCGTGCAAGCGCTGGCGCACATGGGCGGTGGCGGCGGCGGCGGCGGGAAATGCCAACCGGACTTGCTGATCCCGAAGCCCGGATCTGATACCAGCACGGACCCGTCGGCGCTGACTCGCACCGGTCCCTGCGAAACCCAGGCCATTTGGTCGTGATCATACGAGTAAAGATCCAGCACGGTCCCCGGGGCCAGCCCACTCGTGTTGGGGAATTGCGTCTGGACTGGCGGATTGAAATGCAGACCCGGCGGCTGCAGCGTTCCCGCCATCAGCGGCAGGGTGCCATGCGGCGGCGCCATGGGGACGCGGTCGGCATGCACCTGCGAAAGCGAGAGCGGCCCGCTATACGGAGTCCCGTTTGCATTGGTCACGGAACCCGGGGCCACGGTGAATAGGTAACCGGGTACGCCCGTCATCTGCAGCACGAGTGGCTGGGTGGAGGTTGGGCTGTAGGTCTGCACGGATGTCGGATCGAGCGGCGGCAAACAGATCGGCATTCCGAGCGTATTGTTGATTCCCGCGATCGTCGTGATGTTGTAGACGAGGGTTGGGAAAGTGGCGTCCGTGCGTGTGCTGGTCTGGCCGACTACCTGCATCAGGAACGTGCCGATCGGCGCTGGAGAGATGCTGAAGTTCCCGTTCGTATCCGAGACAGCGGAGTAGCTGGTTCCTTCCAGGGTGATGGTCGCGCCCGGAATCGGAGTGTTCGAGTCATCCTCGACCAGGCCGCTGATACTTGTAATTTGAGGCGGACCCGCAGCCTGGCTCGACGCGACGAAACTCGATGCCGGACCGGAATTGCCGGCGAAGGTTGCGCTGACGACGTTGTTGTTCGTGCCTTCCTGTTGCCCCAGAGTCAACAGAGCGTTGGCCATCCCGTTGATATCGGTACTGACCTGCAGCGTGCTGTTGCCGTTCAGCGTGCCTCCGCCGGACTGAACCGTGAAGGTCACGGGAACATAAGCTACCGGATTACCACCCGAATCGAGAACCTCCAACTCCAGGGGCGAAGGCAGCGGCTGGCCGACCACGCCAGTTTGTCCGTCGCCCATTTCAACCACGATTTGTGAGGGAGGACCGACCGTGGAAGTCTCGCAGAATAGCGCCTGTCCGGTGTAGCCCGCAGCCGTCACCGAGACTTGATTGTTGCCGACGCCAACCCGCGACCCCAGTTGGAACTGCACGCTCGCCTGTCCGTTTTGATCGGTGACCGCAGTGAGTTGCTGACCCTGTTGGTTGCTCGAGGTCAATGCGCCGTCGCTCTTAACCACGGAGAAGGTCACCTGCTGACTCGGAACCGGTGCGCCATTGGTATTCACCACCTGAATCACAAGCGGCTGCGGCAACATCGTGCCGATCGGTGCAGTCTGGCCCTCGCCAGAAACGGCGAGAATCTTCTGCACCGGGATGGTACCCATGTAGTTGACAGTGACTTGACTTTGGCTGGTATTGCCCGCCGGATCGGTGGCAGTGACCGTAATTGTGTTCATGCCCTGCACCAGCGGGACATTCGCCGCCGAGAAGGTTCGATTACTCACTGTCGCTGCGATTCCGTTCACTGTGACCGTAATCTGCTTGGAGTTAATCGTGCCGGGCACTTGCTCATTCACGTTACCGGCGACTGTGATTGTGGAAGAGGTGACGATCTGTCCGCTGGTTGGCGCCAGGATGCCTAGTTGCGGGGGGGTCGTGTTCAGGGTCACGGTTACCGAGGCCGTGCCCACGTCGCCGTGAACATCGGTCGCCGTGGCCGTAATTACATCCTGTCCTTCGCGCAGAATGACGCCGGGCGCGCTCCAACTGCCTCCCGAAACCGTTGCCGGCATGCCATTCACCGAGATGATGTCCGTCGAGTTGTCGATTGTGCCCGTCACCGTGATCGGATTGGCGGAGGTGGCGCCAAAAATGGTCAACGGCTGGGGATTGGTGATCGCAATTTGGGGCAGAGGAGGAGCCGCGGCTACGTTCACAACAAAAGGAGCCGGAGCGCTCGTCAGCCCAAGATTGTCCGAAACCGTCAGCGTGCCGTTGTAGGTTCCAGCGGTGGCATAAGTGTGGGTGGGAGTGGCGCCGATCCCGTTCGCGGTTCCGTCGCCAAAGTTCCAATTGAAGGTCAGCGTGGCGCCGGTATTGGGATCCGACGAACCACTACCGTTGAATTGCACCGCTGCCGGCAACTGCACCGAGTACGGACCGCCCGGTACGGCGGTGGGCACAGTAGCGGTAATCGTCACCACAAATGCAGTCGGCAAGCTCGAGACCCCGGTTGAGTTCGTTACGATCAGGGTGCCGTTGTAAGTTCCGGGCGCCGTGTAGGTATGGGTGGGTGTGGCCCCGGTGCCGTTCGCGCTCCCGTCGCCAAAGTTCCAGTTGAAGGTCAGCACCGCATTCTTGTTCTTGGGGTCGTAGGAAGTGCTGCCGTTGAATTGCACCGTTCCCGGCGGCAATTTCGCGGAATACGGACCGCCCGGTACGGCGACAGGAGGCGTGCTATCGACGTCCACCACAAACCCGTTGGTGATCGAGTCCGTCTCGGGTCCCGTCACCATCGTTACATTGCAACTGCCCGTCGGCGCCGTGTTACTGATGAAAATGCTGGCCGTCGCTTTGGTCGCACTGGTCACGGTCACCGGACCGAGCCCACCGGCCGCCCCTCCACCCACCGAAATTCCCGGACAGAAGGCGGCTTCCGACACCCCGCTGATAAAGGTGGAATATTTGCCGGTGATGGTGACCGTAAGACTTTGCCCTTGCAGTCCCTTGCTGGGCGAAAGCGAAGAAATATAGGACGGCGGATCGATCGTCAATCCGACAGTGTTCGAGCTTTGGAATTGCGAGCCCGTCTCGTCCACTCCTGAGATCGAGATTTCATAGGTCGTGGTCGCCGATACTGAAATCGACGCGGGCGCCAGGAAAGTGATCGTATCGCTCCCGCCGGTGGTTCCCGCCGTCACACTCGTCGCCAGAGTGTTCACGGCAGTCCCGCCGCTCTTCGGCGTCAGCGTTACCGTAACGCTGGACGGCTGGATCAGCATGGCGGGGAATCCCGTGCCGGTCACGGACACAGTCGTGATGCCCGGTTCTGCTGAGCCCGGGCTGGCCGCACTCAGCTTCACGGTCGCCTCGTTCACCGTAAACCCGTTGGCCAGCGAATCCGTTTCATTGCCCGTCACTACGGTCACATTCGAACTGCCCAACGCCGCTGTATCGCTGATCGAAATGCTTGCGGTCGCGCTCGTCGCACTGACCACGGTGATCGGACCAGGCGTACCGGTTGACGCTCCACCTATCGAAATGTCCGGGCCAAACGTCGCTACCGACACTCCGTTCACAAAGTTTGTGTATTTGCCGGTGATGGTGACCGTAAGCGTTGCACCTTGCAGTCCGTTGTTCGGTGAAAGCGATGAGACATACGATGGCGGATCGACAGTTATAGTCGAGGATTTTGAACTCTGGAATGGAATGCCCGTCGTGGTTGCGCCAGAGATCGAAATTTCGTAAACCGTGGGAGTCGATACGGAAATCGAAGCGGGCACCAGGAAAGCAATCGTGTTGGTCCCGCTGGTCCCGGCCGTCACACTCGTCGCCGTCGTCGTCACGGCAGTTCCGCCACTCTTAGGCGTCAGTGATACGGTGACGTTCGCCGCCCAGATCGTCCCGGCGGGGAATCCGGAGCCGGTTACCGATGCAGTCGTAATACCCGCTTGCGCTGTCGACGGTGTAGCTGAAGAACCCAGAGTAACGCTCGCCTCTTCCACCGTAAATCCACCGGCCAGCGTGGCCGTTTGCGCACCGGTCACAACCGTCACGTCTTGACTGCCCACGGTCGCGTTGTTGTTGATCACCAGAGTCGCCGTCGCCGAGGTCGCGCTGACCACCCCGACCAGACCGTTCGTACCCGGCGCTGCTCCACCCACGGAAATGTTTGGACCGAAATTCGCCTGCGTCACGCCGTTCACGAAATTCGTATATTTGCCGGTAATGGTGACCGAGACCGTCTGCCCCTGCAGTCCGTTTTTCGGCGAGAGGGATGAAATGGACGACGGAGGATCGATCGTCAGCGCCGCGGAATTTGAGCTCTGGAATGTTGCGCCGCCCGTGGTCTGGCCCGCAATGGAGACTTCATACACTGTTGCCGAAGTTACCGAAATCGATGAGGGGATCAGGAAGCCGATCGTGCTCGTGGTGCCAGTCCCCGGAGTCACGCTGGTTGCGGTGGTTGTCACGGCGGTTCCGCCGCTCTTGGGAGTCAGGGTCACGGTCACGCTCGCGGGCGAGATGGTACCGCTGGGGAATCCCGAGCCGGTAACGGTGACGGTCGTCAACCCCGCCTGCCCGGAAGTCGGACTGGTCGACCCATTCAGCTTGACGCTCGTCTGCGCCAGAAGCGGCAGCGAGATCAAGACCGCGCCCACAAACGAGAGGACTGTTGCTCGCATCGAACTCATGAACATGTGCCCCCAACCACTGCTGCTATTCATGGACCATTGCTACCCGCGTCTTCTGAATCGCTGCGTCCATAATCGCTCGGAAACTGGAGAAACTCTGCACGCCATCCACTCGCGTCCCGTTGACGAAGAACACCGGCACTCCGTTCACGCCCGCATCGCGCGCCAGCGAGACGTCGCGTTGTACCTGGTCGCGGAAGCTCCGGCCAGACAGGTCCGCGACAAACTTTTGCGTATCCAGGCCGATCTGCCCGGCATAGTTCGCAAGATCGGTTGCGGATAATGCGCCCTGGTTGGCCAGCAAAACGCTGTGCATGGCCCAAAACTTCCCCTGCGCGGCCGATGCCATCAGGGCCTCATGGGCCAGCTCGCCGTCGCGATGAAATTCGAGCGGTCGGTTTTTGAAAACCACGCGGACCTCATCCGGATACGCATCGAGCACCTGCTGCATTAATCGATCCGCCGAAACGGCCAATGGGCTGGTTACGTCGGAGTACCAGAGAACGGTGACGGGCGCATGCTCCGGACCGCGGGCGGGGCCGCCATCGGCAACCACCGGCGCCCGCGCCGGCTCGATTCCCTTGGCGCGCAGAACCGGATCGATCCTGGCTTCGAACTGCGCCGCGCTTGCCGCGCCCACCATTTCGTTGCCATCGACGAAAAACGTTGGCGTACCCTGCACTCCCCGTTGCTTCCCTTCCGTTAGTTCCGCCTCGATCTGGGCGCGCACTTGATCGCTTTCGAGATCCGCGGCGAAACGATCCATGTCGAGCCCCAGGCTCTTGGCCATGGCAAACAGGTCGTCGCGCTTGATCGCGCGCTGCCGGGAGAAGATAAGATCGTGCATTTCCCAGAATCGACCTTGCTTGTCGGCTGCTAACGCCGCCTGATGCGCCAGCCTGGAATCGGCATGAAAATCGAGCGGGAAACTCTTGAAGATAAGCTTGACTCGACCGGGATATTCGCGGAGAACTTGATCGATGGAACTGCGGGCCCTGGCACAGAACGGGCACTGAAAGTCGGCGTATTCTGTAATCGTCACAGCCGCATCCGGCGAACCCCGCACGGGAGCATTTGCCGCAACGACTTCAATCTTCTTCGCCGCCTGCCTGGGTTTTTCGTCGTGAGGCTGGTCCATCCCAAGCGCTGCTTGCACCCGCTCCTGAAGAGAATCGAACGACTGCGTGCCTTCCAGTTTCTTTCCCCTCACAAAAAAAGTGGGGGTTGCGTTTACGCCCAGCGCCTTGCCCTCGGCCACGCTTTCCCTGATCTCCGATCTGTATTCGTGAGTATCAAGCGCGTTCTCAAATTTCGCCAGGTCGAGGTCGAGCTGTTTCGCATACCCGGAAAGATCGGATCTCGTCACATGTTGCTGGTTGGCAAAGAGCAAGTGATACATCTCCCAGTACTTAGCTTGAGCTTTCGCAGCCAGACAAGCCTCATGAGCCAACTCGGATCCTGGATGAAACTCGAGCGGAAAGTCTCTGACAATAAGTCGAATCTTGCCGGGATAGGACTTCAGCAATTGGTCCATTACTGGAACCATCTTGGAGCAATAAGGACACATGAAGTCGCTGAACTCCACGACCGTAACTTCTGGTTCAACGCTGACGGAAGATGCCGCCACGGAAGGAGGCGTCAAGGCTTCGGCGGCAGGATCACCAGTCTGCGCCCCACAGAGCCTTCCCACCAACAGCCATAGCAATACAATCGGCGCCACTCTTCGCAAACAGCGCACGAGTCCCTCGAATTGCAGGTATCGAAGCGGCGGCATGACCTACCTGTAAAGCCAAAACGATTTTTGCATTGCCCCAATTACGGATGGTCGAGTAATACGTGGTTGATAAGTACTGAGAAACGGTTTCGTTCAATTTCGAGTTATACCTGGGCGAGCAAATATTTAATACGCCCACAAACAGGTAGGTAATCCAAGCCCAAGCACCCGGACCTCCCGAGTCAGGGATCCGTGGAGCCCCCGGTAATAGCTGAGATTGACATCTTCTCCAGCTATTGTTCTTTGGGCGACTAACATAAAGATGTTATATGCAGTTGTCAAGAAGAAATTAGTGAGGAGCAGCAGTAAAGGTGGAAAAGAGGGCGCAGCCTGGCTGCGAGGGGCCGAGACACCTTCTGGAACCGGGTTGCGGTGTGGGTCAGGCGTTCAACATCCGATGAGTCGTACTCCGAACCTAATGCACCAATAAGTGCAGTTAGCGGTCACGCCCGGGTCGCGGACGAGGCGCATGAGCGGCGGACTCGTACCAAGAGAAGGATCAGAGCACCCAGGACGGCGAGGGCCACGGGCGCGCGCCGCAGCACCCACGTCTCCGTTCTTCTGCTGGCTTCGCCCGGTGGGAGAACGTCGATCACCTGGATTCGGGATTGCCCTTTGAGGTTGGGAAACAGGTAAACCGGAATCGCTGTACCCGGCGGGACCGAATCATTGAGTTCGGCCTGATCGCGCGGTACACGTTTGAGGTAGGGGAGCAAATTCATCCATTCTTTCTCGCCTTCTACGATCCCACTGGCATAAACCGCCACGTCGGGCCCATGCATGCCAGCGCTTTTCTGATAATAGGGACGAATCACCTGCAATGTGGTCGCGTGATAGGGCTCTCCCTGCACGCGTTTGAAGGCATTATGCGCGTTGATGAAGGTGACGAAGCCGAAGAGCAGGCAGACCAGGAAGGCGAGGCCCAATATTGCGATGGTGAGATCCAAGAGTGTTACGCCCATCGGCTGAGAAGAGAGCGGACGCAGGAATTTCTTACCGCACTGAGGGCAAGAGAAATCGGAAGAGTTGTCGGATTCAAATCCGCAGGCTGGGCATCGGTGTGCGGCGGCCATGGGCGGATTACACCATGGCGAAAGTGGCCGCGCAACTGCCTGGGGTAACGAGACCAATCGGGACAAATACGCGCTTGAACGGAACGACCGGTTTCATTATGTGCTGCGCCTCAGGCGATCGGGGGCGTCTGCATAATCAGCATGTTCTTCAGTTAAATGCCCACGAGCCGCCTTGCACTGGCGCCACGTGCCGAAGGGTTTGCAGCACTACCAACGTCTCATCGTCGTTGCGACGTCTGCCCTGAAAGCAGTTGCTTCCAAGCTTTTTTGTGGGGACAGTTGGAGTCCGCACGGCACACACCTTTGAAGTGGACATTGTAAAGAATGTCCATTTCTTCTTCGGTCGTTTTCTCGAACGTAAATTGGAGAAGCCTGCGAACATCTCAGGCGGCGAAGTTCAACCTATGGCTGCGATCCACTCTGAAACCGCAATGCGGCAAGGTCTGCTTCATAGTCGAATCGGGCATTGGCCTCGGCGATCTGCGCCTGTGTCTGTTGTAACTGGGCCTGACTTAACTCAACAATCGAGCTGAGCCCCAGGCGATACCTTGTGTCGGCAAGGTCCAGTGCGGTGTTGGCCTCTTGCAAAAGCTCCGCGGTCACACTCATTTTCTGTTGTGCAGTGTTCGCTCTCAGCCATGCTGTGCGCACATCGCGTACGATGCGATTGATGAGCACCCGGCTCTGCTCGTCGGACGCCTTGGCGCGCAGCTCAGCTTCCGCAGCCTGGGCATGGAATTTGAAACCCTCAAAGATCGGTATGCCAATGTTCACGCCCGCCGCTCCATACCAATCAGGGGTGAAGTAGGTGCTGGATCCGACGGGAGTAATGCCCAGCGTGCCCAACCCGGAGATGGTAGGGAGTAGTTGCTCGTGCTGCGCCCGGCTGAAGCGCACATCCGCATCGTGATTGAGTTTGAGAGCAAGAAGATCGGGGCGCTGCTGCAGGGCGAGAGCAATGACTGCGTCCGCTGAAGGCGCGACCGGCAGCGGAGGCGAGGGGTCGTCGACGAGTTGGTACTGTTGATTGCTAGTGGTTCCAAGAACCTCATTGAGATTCGCCATTGCAGCATCGAACTGATTTTGCGAATCGAGATCGAGCAATTTGGCCTGCGACAGATTGACCTGCGCGAAACTCTGGTCGAGTGTGGACTTGAGCTTGCTCGCTGTTAACGCGTTTACCTGATCGCCGACCGCTTGGCGGGCCTTCACGGTGCTTTTCGCAACCTGCAGCGTAGCCTGCGCCTCCAGAGCATTATAAAAGGCGAGGTCTGCCGTCAGGACGATGTCCTCCCGCGTCGCCTCCGATTGTTGCTGGGAGGCTTTTGCCTGAAAGGATGAGGAAGCGACCAAATTGTGCGTGCGACCAAAATCCGTAATCAACTGATTGAGGTCAACCCCCGCCCCCACGTGATAGAGGAGCCTGGAAGCGTCCAGCGTCCCAGCCGAGATGCGGCTTGCTTCCTCAGCGTCGACTCCAGTCACATTGCCATTCAGCTTCGGAAGCAACGCCGAGCGAGTCTCGCGGACGACCTGCTTTTGTGCCAGAGCAAGCAGCGCCGCAACGCTAATTCGTGGGTTGTTCTTGAGCGCCAACTGCTCCGCCTGTTGACGCGTAAGCGTTTCTCCAGTTGAGTCTGGCGGGAGGGAGCTCGGAGAATTCGTTATCGCGGAATTTGACGCCGGAGTTAGCTGCTGCGCCTGAGCCTGGAGATGCGGCGCATCTGGAAGCTGCGTGATCTGCTGCGGAACGATCTCCTGTGCCCGCATGGCTAGGGGACACAGAAGGAGCCAGAGCGGCAAAAATAGACTTCGGTTACGCATGGGTCACCTCCCCAGATCGAGGCTCGATTTCGTCATCATGATTTTTTTGGCGATGAATCAGCAGGTACGCTGTCGGCACCAAGAAAACGGTTACGATGCCGGAAACGGTCAACCCTCCTAGAATTGCTCGCGCCAACGGCGCGTACTGTTCGCTGCCCGGCTCCAGAGCGAGCGCCATTGGAATGAGGCCGAGGATGGTGGCTAGCGTGGTCATCAGAATGGGACGCAAACGCACTTTGCAGGCTTCGGCGAGGGCTTGCTTGAGGGGACGACCATGGGCGCGGAGCGTGCCGACGAATTCCACGATAAGGATGCTGTCGGAAACGGCGATTCCAGTCATCATGACGACCCCCATGAGCGACATGACGTTGAGCGTCGTGCCCGTCGTGACGATCAGGAATAGGATCACGCCCGAAAGCCCCGGAGGAATCGCCAGCAAGATGATGAAAGGATCGGAGAACGAAGCAAACTGCGCCATCAGGATGAGATAAACCAGCACGATCGCGAGGATGAGACCGATCCCGAAACTCTGGAACGAACTGTCCATGTCAGAGATCGCTCCGCCCATCGACACGGTGATCTGGGAAGAGTGGTGCATGCCATCAAGGACGTGTTTGATCTGAGCGCTTACGCGGCCGAGATCTTCCTTCTTCGGCATAACGTAGATGTCGAAACTGCGACGCAATTGGTAATGATCGACCTCGGTCGGAGTATTGATCTGCTTGATAGATGCCAGCGACTCAAGCGGTGTTGTGTTTGCAGCTCCAGGGGCGCGCAGGGGAATCTGCTTTAAGTCGGTCAAGGTTTTAATTTGATTGTCGGGATATTGCACGCTGAGAAAGTAGTTATTGCCAGTCTTCGGATCGACCCAGAAACTCGGGGCAATCATCGTGTCCGATGTAAGCGCAGTGATAACATTATCAAGCGCCGCCTCCGGCGAAATGCCGAGCAGCGCCGCATGTTCGCGATCGATATCCAATTCCAGCCCCGGATAGTCGAGGTCCTGCGGAATCAGCACATCGTTAACCGAACTCAATGTTTTCACCCTCGCGGCTACCGACCTGGCGAACGCAAACGGTTCATCCAGGTCACTGCCTCCGATTCGAATGTCGATCGGAGCGGGTTGCCCCTGGTTAACGACGGAATCGACCAATCCACCGGTTTGAAAATAAGTGCTCACTTCCGGAAAGTCGTTGGCGAACCTTTCGCGCAGACGTTTCATGTAAGAGAAGCTGCTGGTCTTGTGGTCCTCCTTCAGACTGACCTGAATGAAGGCGGTATGCATTCCGGAATTGCTGGTGTAGATGGCCGAAAGATCGGGCGTAATGCCAATGTTCGACACGATCATATTCATGTCGTGCGGTGACACTACATCGCGGATATCCTGCTCCATCTTCCCGACATATTCATCAGTCACCTCAAGACGAGTTCCGGGCGGGACTTTTACATTGACAACAAATTGCCCGGGATCGGTGCGCGGGAAGAACGCTACGCCAAGGAATGGAAATAACCCGAAGCTCAGCGCCACGAAAGCAGCAAAACCGCATACGACCAATACGGGGCGATCCAGACAGACCGCGATAGCTTTTTCGTAGGCCTGCTGCAGCCGCTCGAATAGCTGATTGAAACCGATGACGATGCGGCGAAAGATGTTCGTGCGCCTTACTCTTTGTTCCTTTTCGACTTCCTCTACTGCCTCCTCAGCGCCGCCTAGGGTACTGTAAGGTGTGCTGCCGTGTTCAGGCTCCAAACGAATAAACTTTGCGCAGAAAAGTGGCACGACTGTCATGGCAACGGCATAAGAAGCAAAGAGCGCCAACACGACCGCGAGGGCGAGTGCGCTAAAGATATATTTGCTGACGCCAGACAGCAGGATGACAGGAAAGAAAACGATGCTTGTGCTGCATGTAGCTGCCAGCACGGCAAGCTGGACCTCTTTGCCTCCGTTGATGGCAGCTTCAACCGCCGGTTCTCCCAACTCCATATGACGAAAGATGTTCTCAAGAACGACGACCGAGTTATCAATCAAGCGGGAAAGAGCGAGCGCGATGCCGCCAAGCACCATGGTGTTGATCGTGCTCGCGCCCAGGTTCAACGCAATAAAGGCGGCGAGGCAAGAGATGGGGATGGAGAGTAATACCGAAATCGTCGCGCGGAGATTGCCGAGAAAGAGAAGTATCATCAGCGCGGTGAGGCACAGGCCAATGCCGCCCTCGTTGATCACGTTCTTCACCGCAATCTTTACGAAAACGGATTGATCAAATACGACCGCCGTTTTCAGCGTCTTCGGAATATCCAGGAGATGTTTCACGGCCTCTCGAATGCCGTTCACAATACTGATCGTGTTCGATCCCCCACCCTGCTTTAAGATCGGAATGTAGACGGAATGCTGACCGTCGACCCGGACGATGTTGTATTGCAGCTGGCCAGAGTCCACCGCTTTTCCAACATCGCCAACGAATACGGACTCGCCAATATGGTCCTGTTTGTCCGTCTTGATCGGCATGGCGTTGATTTCGTCAACCACCGGAATCTGGCTGTTGGCATAGACGTTGTAGTCCTTCGCTCCGATGCGCACGTCACCGGCGGGCAGAATCAAGTTCGATTCATTCACCGAGCGCACCACATCCATCAGCGACAGTTGGTGAGCTTCAAGTTTGACCGGATCGACATAAATCTGGATTTGCCGATACTTGCCTCCGTAAGGCTGCGGGACGGAAGCGCCGGGAACGTTGGCAATTTGGTTCCGTACCTCAAACTGTGCCAGATCTTTGAGCCGCGTCTGGTCGAGACCCTGACCTTCGAGCGTAACCAAACACACGGGAAGATTCGAAGCGTCGAACTTTAGCACCACCGGAGGCAGGGTTCCCGGCGGAAGCCGCCGCAAATTTGCCATGGCGAGATTCGAAATATTGCTGACCGCGGCGTTCGCGTCCGTACCGGGCTGAAAGTAGATCTTGATCAGGCTCACCCCGGGCAGCGATCGCGACTCGATGTGATTGATGCCGCTTCCCAGCGTAAAGAAACGCTCATAGCTATCTGTGATATCCGCCTCGATCTGCTGCGGCGGCATGCCGGCGTAGAAGGTCGCGACCACGACAACCGGGATATTAATTTCCGGAAACAGATCGACGGGCATACGCGCGACTGTGGTAACACCCACGACGATCACCATGAGACAAAGCATCAGGATGAAGAACGGATGCTTGATGGCAAAAGAGGACATTACTCGCTCACCTCCTGCGCCGCCGTTGGAATGAACGCCGCATGCGGGGACACAACTTCCCCAGGCTGATAACCAGTCTGCCCAGAGGCGATCACGTTGTCCCCAGCCTGCAGGCCGCTGGTAATCTCCACTCGGTTCGAGGTTTGGATTCCGAGAGTCACATTGCGCTTTTCGACACGGTTCGTCGCATCCACTACCAACACATAAGATTGATCGCCATTTTGCACCACAGCCTGCGCCGGCAAAATAAGAGCGTCATTTTTTTGCAGGAGTTGAATCGTCGTCTCAGCGTACATCCCTGGATTCAGACTCAGATCACGGTTCGGGACATCGACCTCGGTCAGCATGGTTCGGGTGTTGGTATCGAGTGCGCGTGAGAAACGGATGATCTTGCCTGTAAATGTGTGGCCAGTCGCGTTAACTTTCACCTGCACATCGCCGCCGACCTGAATGTAAGGCACGTCGCTCTCCGGCACTGGCATGCGGAGCCGGAGCAGGTCGCTCTGGGCCACTTGAACCACGGGAAGTGTAGCCGTGTTATTGTCCTGTCCCGCTTGAATCAGCGTGCCGGTGTCGGCGTAGCGCTTCGTCACCACACCTGTAAAGGGAGCGACGATCTGCTCGTATCCGGACATCGTTTCTAGCCGGCTGCGAGTCGCGTTGGAAACGCCGAGTTGTTGCTGCATGGCGTCGAGCGAGGCCTTCGCGACCCCGACCTGTGCCGCCGCTTGCTGGTCTTTGGCTCGCGCGTCATCCAACTCCTGCTCCGCGATCAGTCCTGGTCTTTCTTTCGAAGCTTCTTCCAGACGGGTATATTCAGCGTGCAGTGCGGAATACGTCGACTCGGCGCTTATGATCTCGCTCTGTGCACGAGTGATATCAGATTGGCTGTGGCGGACCTCGGCCTGAGCCCCCTCCACTTGATTCTGCAACTCGGGGACTTCCAGCAAAGCCAGGACTTCGCCCTGACGAACGCGGTCGCCTATATCGACTTTGATCCAGCGGATATATCCCGAGACTTTGGCGTGAAGATCCACCTGTTGATAGGGCTGGAATTGACCGGCAACGGTGAGGGAACTGGCCAGATTGCCACGCATGACCGCGACGACTGCTGCCGCTCTCGGCTGCGCGGCGGGGGTTTTGGCGTAGTGACTTCGAACGATCAAGAAAAGAGCTGCCAATAAAAGGCAGAGAAGCACCGCGATCCAAAGGATTCGCTTACGATCCATGGAGCCACCTTACTTTCAATCCCGCAAGTTCAGGATTGGAATCGACGACAGTACATCTCCTTAAAAGGGAACTGGCGATCACTCAGCGGTCCTATTCGATATTTGAATAGGCCTAGTCTGCCGTAAATATACCGCCGTGGCGGGACTAAAAGAAGGCTGGAGGAGGACGTTGCGTGAGGTGCGGATCGTGGAAGTTCCATCTGCGAGACCTGCAGAAGTTCATTTCAACGTGGTAAAACTCGAATGTAAGAAACAAAATCGCCTGGGCCAAAACCAATAACGGAATCAGGTTCAACCTCTCCCAAGCCGTATCCGGCTCGAGGGCCTTTTCAAGCAAGGCCATGGTTTGGGCGGAACGCCTCTCCGTCGAAAGCTTGGCAACTGTGACGGTAGATGGAGACTGCGGGGGCTTGTAAAGAGAGAGTTTTGCCTGCAATCCCCAAGTGAATACGGCAGAGGCCAAAAAGAGGAGAGCGAACTTGAAGGCGTATGTACCGGCAATTTGAGGTCGCTTTAACATCTGTCTCCTCCTTTCCCAAGAGCCCTGTAAATAATGTAGCAAAAAATGGTCTTGTGGAGTTGCGGGAAAGAAGGCCCCCAAGGCGTGGAGGCTTGCGGGCAGGCTGACCATTTTAGGCCGTGAGGATGAACGGAAAGCAAGTGATAGGGAAGATTGAGTTTGTTTCGGGACAGGCAATTAAAAATCGATCATGTCAAACACGCAGAATCATCACTTCCGTGGCTTTTATGAGCGCGGCCGCAGTCTGCCCTGGCTTTAGCTGCATTTCTCGTGCGGAACGCGCAGTAATGATCGACGTGATTTGCTGATCGCCGATTGAAATCCTCACTTCGGCCATCAGACCGCTAATTCGAACAGCATCTATTCGTCCCACTAGCTGATTGCGTCCGCTGACACGACGGATGACCTGCTTGCGTTCCTTCTCCGTTCTGCCTCGGGTTCGGAAAAGCAACCTGTCCAGTTCACTCTGTGGAATGCGGTGATGGCCTCCAGCCGTCAGGATGCTGCGAATTTTCTTCTTGTAAATCCATTGCTTGATCGTCGGGAAGCTGATTCCCAGATCGAGAGCTGCGTCGCGCAATTTGACCAAGTTCTCAGCGTCTCCTCCGGACTTGGCGACCTTCGTCATCGGAACGAAATCCTACCTTCAACCCCGATGACGGTCAATACAAGCGTTCCTGAGCTTCGATCACAGTCTCGACGATAGCTTGAAACAGCATTAAACCGTGTGCGTATAGACAGTTAAAACGTATGTAATATACACTTTTGCTTCTATCTTCATTGGAGCGCTATTTTCCTGGAGGTTTTGTGCGTAAGACTGCGCTGACATTCTCGATTCTTGTTGTCTGTCTTCCTTTCACTTTGCTCTCTGCCCAAAGCGGGGCGAAGACCCCCGACGCCTGCGCGAGCGGCCACGAGTTCGCCACCACCGATTGCACGCTTACATGGCACGGCATCTCGCTGTACGGTGCGTATGATGTCGGCGCCGGCTGGGTCAGCCACGGCCTGCCGGAAAACGGCTACAACTATGAAGGCGAATCTCTGGTCAACCGAAACGGCTATCAACATCGATTCCTCGTCGCACCGAACAACCTGCAGCAGACGGGTTTCGGCATTAGAGGCAAAGAAGAGTTTCTGCCGGGCTGGTCGGTTGTATTCAACGCTTCAACTGGCATCAATCCGCAGTCCGGACTGCTCGCCAACGCGTCAAAGACTGACATCATCAACAATGGCCTTCCCAGGAGCAGCTATTCGATCGCCATCGACGGGGCGCGCGCGGGCCAACCCTTCAATGATGAATACTATGGCGGTATATCGTCCGAGCTTTTCGGCACGCTGACCTTCGGTCGTCAGCGCTCGCTCGGAACCGATGCGATGCTGCTTTACGATCCGGCCAGCGGCGCCTATGCCTTTTCTTACATCGGGTATAACGGCACGATGGCTGGCGGCGGCGACACCGAGGACTCCCGTTGGGATGACGCCGTGAAGTATCGCCTCGTCTATGGCCCGGTCCACTTCGGTGCGATGTATAAATTCGCCGATGGCTCTGCCGGTTGCTACTCGGCCTCCGCAACCTGGACTTCGACCACCTGTACGCCGGAAGCGGCGCATAACAACGCCTATGGATTCGACCTCGGCGGAGACGCCGGCAAGTTCTCCGCCGACTTCGTCTTCCAACACTACAACCAGGCGATCAGCGTATTGAACCCGTTGCTGGGGCCTCAGAGTTTGTCGGCGCCATATCAGTCGGCCACCGACAGCATTAATACCAACCCCATCAACGGCGGGCCCGGCCTGGGGCCAAATCTGATCGACCCGAACGACACGGTATATGGCATTGTGACCGACAACAACGCAGTGATGGTCGCTGCCAAGTACAAGTGGGACCCGTTCAAGTTTTTTGCCGGCTACGAATACATCTGGCAGAACAACCCGTCGAACCCGTTGGGCGTTGGCGCCTCGGATCAGGGCGGTTATTTCATGAGCGGGGTCGAAGACAACAACCTCGATTCTGAAAAGCTGCTGAACATCTGGTGGACGGGCGTCAAATACACGTACCGCAGCAAAACCGACTTCACTCTTGCGTGGTATCAACAGCGGCAGAATGACTTCCGTGTTCCGCAGACCTGCTCGGCCTCACCAGGTTTCCGCAGTTCCTGCGCCGGCAGCCTCAATGAGGGCTCGTTCTATGTGGATCATCACTTCACCAAGCGTTTCGACGGTTTCGCCGGAATTGCGTATTCATGGGTGAGCGGAGGTCTAGCCATCGCCATTCCTCATGGACCCGGCGTCCCCTATTACAGCAACAACAACTGTGCTCCGACAGTCGGTGGTCGTTTCGCCTTCTGATCGTTTCGCGGCGTGCTCAGTCGGGGTCCACATGGATTGTAGTTCACCAAAACCTCGCCGCGGGTTCGAAATCGCCACGACTCATTCCACCCAACAAATCACATTCCCATCCTTTCGATTCGCTTTCCGTTCTGAGATTAGCGGACCGTCGCACAGATTGCGCCCTACGCCTATTATTCTTAACGATACCCTGGACTTCACGCACGGCCCCCACAAGTTGAAATGTCGCGCTCCACACTCGGCGCGATCTGGAGCTTCGCCATGAAGTCCGTCGCCGTTCTCGTATTG
Source organism: Occallatibacter sp. (assembly GCA_049513795.1). Taxonomy (GTDB): domain Bacteria; phylum Acidobacteriota; class Terriglobia; order Terriglobales; family Acidobacteriaceae; genus Telmatobacter. The sequence continues at coordinate 45,791 of JBEKVS010000011.1, forward strand.
CGCTTCACCGAGCCCGTGAATCGGAACAGAGGTGTGGGGTCGGTCGTCTATTTCTGACATCCCCCGGATAGCTGAATAATAAGCCGAGGCGCAAAGGCCAGTGTCAAGGCTCTTCGACCGCGAACGCGGCGCGCCAAGCGCGGCCTTGACACTGGCCAGACCTCGGCTACGCTCTGGCTATCCGGAGCCTGTCATTCGGGAATAAGGCATCACAGACCTAGACCGAAACCCTGACTGATCTGATTCGTGTGCGTGGTTTGTGGTTCTATCTGGTGCGCTCCTGCCTCTTGCTGAATCGCAGGAGAATGGGACACGTCGCGGCTGAGTTCTTGCCCGAGCGTCTGTGCATTATTCGTATAAATCTGCGCGTCATAGCGCCCACGCGATACAGAAACGTATGCCATGCGGCTGTTGAGCAGAGCCTTAGCCAACTCGGTGTCCGCGTGAATCAGGACACGGTCGGCAGTCTGTCCTTGGCTGGAGTGGCTGGACCCCAAAACCGTACAAGGAGTGCTGCGGCAAGAGGACTTCGGCAGAACGATGGAACTCTATGCGCAGTCCGACATGGACTCCATGCGGGATGCGCAAGGCAAGTTCCTGGAACAGCTGATGGGGAACAGAATTCACCTGCTCACGGATCGTGTTCAGTGAGAATCGTGCGTTGGATCGTGGGTTGGAAAACTCGGTTCTCGGCCGCCAAGTTCTTTGGAATGATGGTGGCCAGGGACGGAGTTGAACCGCCGACGCCAGCCTTTTCAGGGCTAAGAGAATCAATCATTGCAACGACTTCGTGGCACGGGTGGCGCTAGAAGTTGTTGATAGTACGTGGTGGAAACCGCAACTGCGGGTGAAATTTGCGGGCTGAGGAAAACTGCGATTCAATAGAATGAGGGGGCGTCTCGACGTGCTCGAAGCTGACGGCTTCGCCTGAAGACGCGAGGAACCGCTTCGAACGTGCAACCGTCCTCAACGGGATTTAAGCGCCTGTTCCCGCCGTGAAAGGGCCGCAGCTTACGGTAAGTTACTGAAACTACGCGACACGGATGGCTTCCGTTCATAACTGGCGCTGGCGGCTCTCATTCCCTGCTCCGCGTTACTTTTTCATATGAGGCTTAAGAGGCATGTAAACTCAGCCCACGTAATCGCCATGCGTGTTGAAGTTGTGTAGGAGTTGGGATTTTCCGGGCTGAGAACCAGATTAAGCCGCTACGACGACCGTTCCCTCAGCCCGGCTAACACAGGGCAGCACATATCCGGCATTTTTCTGCTCAGCCGTCAGTCCGGCTTCGACGTCCATTTGGACGGTGCCGCTCAGAACTCGCGTAGCGCACGTGCCGCATAGCCCCTGGCGGCAACCATACGGAATCTGCACTTCGTTTCGTTCTGCCAGATCGAGCAGGGTGCTTCCGCCGGAAGCCTGACAAACCTTCTGCGAGTGAATGAACACAACGGTCTCGGTCGAGCGAGTTGTCAGTGAACGAGACTCCGTGGTCGGTTTGCTCTCCCCAAAACTTTCCTGAAGGATCCGGCCCTGGTTCACGCCGAGAGTCGACAGAATCTGGCGCGCGTTGCCCATGAATCCCTTGGGACCACAAAGAAAGAAAGTGGGTGCATTCAGATCGGTCACGTTGCGGGTGACAAATTCCTCAGTCAGGCGCCCACTGCGCCCCTCCCAGGTTGGATCTGGTCTCGACAGGCACACTTCATACTTGAAGTGGAGAAGAGACCTGCTAAGCCTCACCAGTTCGTTTTCGAATATGATGTCCGCGCTTGTGCGCACACAATATAGGAGCGTTACAGGAGTAGCGAGTTCTAGATCGTTGATATAACGCAGCATCGAAATCATGGGTGTGATCCCACTTCCGGCTGCAATCAGAACTATGCTCTTGTGGAGTTTCTCGTCGAAGTAAAACCGGCCATACGGTCCGTTTGCTTCCACAGTGAGCCCTGGCATGGCCCGCTCATTGAGAAAAACAGATACACATCCATCTTCCATGCGCTTGGGCGTGATTTCCACATAGTTCTCGTGGACCGGCGAGGAGGAAATGGTGTAAGAACGCGTTACTCGTAGGCCATCGATTGTCCACTGGAACGTCAGAAACTGCCCTGGCTTAACACAAAGCAGTCTTTTGTCTTGAACCTGGAAGCGCAGCGTTTTGGTGTCGTGCGTTTGCTGCTCGATCTGTGACAGCAGAAGATGCATTGGGCTCGTCGCGTTTTTGTGGTTGGTTACTGGGATCGGCTGCGCGGAAATCACCGGAATGCCCGACGACTCTATGGAAGCATGTGGCTGCTTCCGCTTCTTGAACACCGAGGCGCACTGGACAAGGCACACTGCAACAACGGCACCAGTCGCGAGCCTTAGCCCCAAGCTTCCAGGGCTCGCCGAACGAAGAAGTTCCGAAAACGTGGGGAGGGCCACAAGCACGAACGCAATCGCGAAAATGGTTACTCCTAGCGCCTTCAGTGACGAATGGCTATGCTTGTAGCGGCGTGCGATCAAGATCTTGAGCAAGAGCAGAGGTACGAGGACTAGCACAAGCGTGATATGCAAAACCAGATGCGTAGGCAGGTGACCCGTTATTCCCAAACCAGCGAGTCTCTGACTCATGCTGTAAGCCATGATGCAGAGCAAGATCGCAAACAAGTATCCACTCGCCCGGTGAACAGTGATCAAGCGGGTTCTCGTCGTTATGCTGCGCAGGGGCTGAGAAGCCTCCAGCATCACCACCACGTTGGCGGCGGCCAGTGAGACAAAGGCAATGCCGGCCACAATTGCTGAAATATTCGACATAGGCTTCGATCCCTTTGCGCTGACCTGGTTTACTCAAGACAGGCGGTGAATGCGGGGCCTGTTTATGACCGCACGACGGCAATCTGCCTAACGTTCGCGCCCGAAGTCCCGAAACCACCTGCACTCGAATCTCGTGGAAGCCGCTAATCGCAGTTCGGCAGGTCCGACAGCGCATCCGACGAGTTGCACTCGTGACCGTGTACCACTTGCTGGTGTGACACGATCCAGATTCCGGCTCCATTCGCAACGTAAAGCAAGTCGCGGGCCGAGTCCTGCAAAATGCTAGTGACCCCGTCAAAGTTCCGAACGGTCCGCGGACCCGCAGGGTCGCTTACATCGAGCACGCGAACCGACTCCAGAGCACCACTTCCGCGAGGGCCTTCCGCGTTTCCATCTCCGAGGGAACCCTCGTTCTTGAAAAGGCAGATGTGGTCTTTTAGTTTCTCATCAAGACGGTTCCGCAGACTCCCGAGCCTCCGATCCAGATTTGAAAGTTGAGCAAAGCTCACAGTCCCCAATCAATACGTGAGAGCAATCGGCTGTGCAGGCCCCGGGCGCCGAATCGAGTTCTGCGGCGAGTTGAGACTTTAGGCCACGCGTCGCATTCTCGAGTTCAGCTTTAGCTCGCGCCGCGTGGGCCAGGAGTATGTGCAGCCGCTTCGGTCCCAGTACCAAAAGCCCGAGCATAAGCACGAATAGGATTTCCATGCCAAAGCCCACGATTCACCCCTTGGTTACGTTTTGGTCATTAGTGACGGTCGCTGTCGTGTTGGCGGGCTTCTCCTCCTCAGCTTTCATCGCTGACTTGAAGCCGCGGATGCCTTCTCCGATTCCTTTACCCAGTTCGGGAAGTTTCTTAGGTCCAAACACCAACAAAGCAATTCCGAAAATAATCAGCAGATGCATCGGTTGAAACAGGCCTTCTAACATATATGCTCCTTAATTTCTCGTCGAAAGACGTGCAAACAATGCGTGATTGGTGAAAGGCAGGCGCCGCAACCGGCGTTCAGTTGC
>JBEKVS010000012.1:0-38948 GCA_049513795.1 Occallatibacter sp.
TCGCGGGCCGTCCGTGAGCGCATTGAGACGCTGTGCCAATTCCGCTGGCCATCCGCGCAAGGCGCTTGGATTCGCTCGATTGCCATCCGTTATGGAGTCTCCGAAGGCGACGATCACGCGCGGTGGGGCAGGTGAAAACACCTCTGCGCCGGTAATCAGGGGTCGCGCCGGCCTCGTGGTCATCGGCGTCAGTACCTCCCGGAGAGTCTGGTCAGTCTCCGCAAGCGCAAGGACTGCGCCCCCACGTGGGTCGATCTCCACATTGCCGGGGGCGAAGATACTTGCCAGCAATTCGGTGCCGAATACCGTCTCAAGATTGATGGGGTCACTAATTACGAGCGCGCCCGGCGCGATTGTGATGGCCCTCCTGCCGCCAAAGTTCAGCGGTTTGAGTGAGCCGGGGACCGCCTCAAAGCCCTTCGCGGCGATACCAAGGCTCGCCGACGCAATCATTAACGGCTTTTTGCCTTCTTCATTCGACAGCCTGATCCGAACTTGGGAGCCGCCTGCGGAAACTGCGAAGCGAAAGCGCAACGTGCCTGTGACTTGTTTCGGAGTCAGGCTGTCTTCGATGATCTTCACGGGTACCTTGTACTGCTCCGAAATCCGCGTCAGGAACTCAGGCGCAGCAGGAACGTAGCTTGCCGGGCTCGACTGAAAGGCCTCACGCCATGCTCCGGTTTGCTGGGCTTCGACGTGAAGTGCCGACAGCGTGATGATCGCGGTCGCCCAGGCAAAGTAACTGATTGCGTTTCGAAGTCTCTTATTCATTACCGCTCCCGCATTCTGACTACTGATGTTACTGAGGCGATCAAGCCGCAGAGTTGATGTTCTTGCTCTCCGTGCATCCCCTTGGCTGCCAAACTTTGGTGACACACGCGTTAGTTCATCGATCTGAAATGTAGCGCCAAGCCTGTTGCGTCGCGTTGCGCCCACTGACCTGGTACCTCTACAGTCTTTTCATACGCAGCCTCACCGGAGAAGTACTTGACTCCTTGTTCAGCGCTCTCAGTCCATGAAGTCGGGCGGTCCATCTTGACCTCTTCGGGCGCACCCCGGCCCGTCTGGAAGTGCACTGTCCATGGTCCTTGGATATCTGTAAGCTTTGCAAGGACCGGTTCAGGAACTGTCTTGGCTCTCTCATGCGTCGGTTTTCTGAAAACAACAAAGACCGTCCCCCAAGGGTCAAGCTTGAGCGGGATAGTCGTTCGACCATCCATCGCACGGAAAGAAACCGATCTTGCTTTGCCGCTCTCGGCGTCCCAAAGTTCGGGGACACGCCCGCTGACGCGAAAGCTTCCCATGAAGCTGGCGCCGTCATTACTGCGATTGTCGAGAAAATAGACATCGCCATTCTCGAGAGCACGATGGATGAATTGGATTTGCTTCGGATCAGAAACATCAGTGTATTCAAAATCCGGAGTTACGCGCATACCGTCAAGTGCGGAAGACAGACTCTGGGCCTTCATAGACGTGCCCCTTCGTGGGCTTGGCCACTTGGCGATCTGTGGAGAATAGATCATCGCTTAATCGCTTGAATTCAGCGGCATCGTCGGCAAGACTTGGCGTTGCAATTGGCCTTTTCCCCGCAATGGATGCACCCTGTTGAACAAGACTGTAAATTGCCTTGAGTACAGGCAGAGACATGTAGCGACTATTCTCATCGAGATACAGGATTCGGTAGCGTAATCCAGATGTTGGTTCTCAGTTGCCCATCCGCTACGCTGATTTCATTGATAAGGAAGCAAGCAACGCCGAGAGATAATCGAAATCGGTCTTCGCCGCTTCTAACGCAGTTTGGTTCTTGAACGGCGGGTCGTGGTCCACAATGTAACGCTCAACCTTGATCTTCTTCGCCTCGGCGATAAACCGCTTGAACGGCACCAGACCTTGCCCCAGGTCGACAATCTGTTGCTGCCTGTCAGTACCCAGCTCGATCACCGGCGGCTTCAGAACCGCGAAGTCCTTGAAGTGCAGCAGAGGAAAGCGCTTCGGCGCCGACTTGATAATCGCCAGTGGATCGGCCCCGCCGGTTACCATCCAACCCAGGTCAGCCTCGAATTTGACCAGCTCCGGATCAGTCTCTTTCATGAGAATCGAGTACCCCGTCACACCATCCTCGAAGGAGCGGAACTCCACGTTGTGGTTGTGGTAGGCGTACTGCAGCCCTCGTTCGTGCGCACTTTTGCCGATTTCATTCGCCTTGGCGGCAATGCGTTTGAAGTCGTCGCGTTCAAGATGGTTGAGTTGCTCCATCAGACCGGCCGCATTGGTCAACGGTCGAGGCAGCATTATGGTGCTGATGATATAGTGTGCACCAACTGTTGCGGCATCGTCGAGCTGCTTGTTGGTCTCACCCATGCCGTATACGAAGTGTCCTGAAGGGCACTGCAGACCAGCATCGCTGACGATCTTCCGGAACTCGGCGGCGTTACCGAAGCCCAACGGAGAATACTCCACGTAGGGGTAGCCGATGGACGCCAGCTTGCGCAGGGTGCCGGGCGGGTCCTTCTGCATTTCGGCCTGCACCATGTAGAGCTGAATGCCGGGCAGAGAGACTTTCTTGGCTCCGAGGAGACTGCTGGGCGCCACTCCATTGATTGCGGCGAAGGCGGCAGCAGATGCCGAGCCTGTAAGGAAGTTGCGACGCGAAAACGTGCTTGTCATTTTGCATTTACCTCTTCGAGAAAACGGAAAATTGGCAATCGGGTTCTCCTTTTCGTTCGAATTGCAGATGCTTGGCCTCTGACCGGCAAATCCTGACCACTGCCTTTATCCTTTATTGCGCGTTGACGACGACCGTCACCTCGTCGGAGCTCGCGGAAACGTAAACGCGCGTATGCGCGAGATCGATCTTGTAGGTTCCGCCATCCACGGTGACGACCGCTCCTTTCGGATATTGATAGTTGGGAAGGAATATCTCGGTATCGGCTGAGATTGCCTTGTCTGCTTTGAACTTGTAGCGGAAGGTCTTTGATTTGGAATTGAAATCCAGGGATACAGGCGTACCCGAAGTCGCTACCGGATAGGGTCGCACGACTTCATCCAGAGCACGGCCGCCAGAGTTGATGTCCTTCGGGTTCTTTCGCTGATCCGGGCTATAAATCGAAAAGTCCTCTCCGTTCCAGTTATCGCCCTTTGCATTACTGTTGCCCGCCGAGTAGCACCAGATCGCGTAAGACGATAGCGTCTTATCGAGCGCTCCGTAGTAGAGGCTTGCATAATTGTCCACCACGCTGAAATCGCCGGTTCGATAAGCGTGCTTGTCATTCACATCGTATGGAATTCCAACCTCTCCAAACCATGTGGGAACCGTGCCGATCCCTTGACCCTTTGCCCTCGCATCGTCAATCTGCTTGACGTAAGAATCAATCACTGCTTCGCCCCCAGTGATGGGTTTGGTTGAGAAAATCGGATAAGTCGTGTCCAGTTCCTTGTGCTTGCTAAGCAAGGCGACGCCATCATAAAAGTGAGGTTCGCTGACTGCGTCTGGTACTCCTAAAGCAAGTTCCTTTTGGTTACCGTCGAAGGCGGATGGCTCCTGGGCAATCAGGGCGCTTGGCGAAATCTCATGGATTGCTGCTGCGATCCGTCGGTGAAGCGCACCAACATAGTAGTTTTGCCCGTGCTTTTTTTCTCCCACCGCGGCGAAGTAGCCAGGCTTCAGCAACGTCGGTTTGCCTTCCACAACATCCCAGACACCGAGCCTGCGCCATAGGTCTTCTGTGCCGGGTGCCCACAGCCTGTTCGCTGCGACGGACTTGTTTTCAGGTGTGAACCCGGATGCAGCTTGCATTAAGTCCCAACCGCTCGGTGCTGGACTACCGGGTGCTAGATAGTGACCCATCACCATCATCATGACCTCCGGCGAACGGAGATCGTTAACGCCTGCGAAGCCGGTACCTGGCTCGTTGTACGTGTCGTAGCCCGCAACGTTGCTGAGATCGCGCATCCGCATCGCCACCTGGCGCATTGCGTTGACGTAGTGACTCTGGAGCCATTCCTGCACCGGCACGCCGTCCACTTTCAGCTCAGGCACAAAGTCATTGCCGGCCCAGAACAGCGTATCCATTGTGTCAGCAGATAAGCGGGCCGCGGTCGGCGGCCAATATCCCAGGGGGCGAGCCGGTTGGGTCTGTGGAGCTCCAGGTTCATTCGTGCGATCGGGAAGTAGCCCTATTCTTGAGAGCGTCCAGTACGGCGCGCCATCGCCACCCGAAGCGCGGGAGTAGAAATCCTGATGCAGGTCGATGATGACGCGAATTCCATAAGGGTTCGCTCGTTTCACCAGCTCATGAAGATAGTCCAGGTAGGCCTTGTCGTAAATACCAGGGCCCGCGTGTTCAATTGCTTCCCAGGGCACGACCAGCCGCTCGAAAGTCAGACCCCAACTTTGCAGCCGGCGGAAATGTTCATCCGCCTCCGCGAGAGGAAATGGACGCCCCACGAATGAGACTGTTCGCGGATCGGACGACGTCTTCGCCGGGGTCTTGCTGGTGCCGCTGAGATTGACGCCCCGCAAAATGAGGGTGCGACCTTGATCATCCTTTAAAGCGGTTCCGTCGGTATGAATGCCACTGGAAGATTGTGCTCCAGCGGTTCCGATTATCAGGATGAAGGCCGCAGCCGCAGTCAGCACCTTGGCGGGGCGTCCTCCGAATGCAATCGAAGTGTGAGCCTTGTCGCGCGCATTACCCGTATGCCGTACGTTCATTCTGTCCACAAAAACCTCCGTCGTTTTAGATGATTCGACTTGTGAGCCCTCATCCGAAATCGTCAACCTGCTTCTTTACCGGCCAAATGCGCGAAGAATATCGTGACTATGTTCTTCATAGACATCTTCCTAAGGTCCGTGCCCCTCTCGAATCACAATTTGACCGAACGACTCCACTCAGCGCGGCACCGGGTGCCGCTGTCTTTACTTGCCGGACTCCTTCGACGGCGTGGCCGTGAAATCTCCTGTGATACTGTACGGCGCGACATCCACACTTCCGGAAAATTTTTCGGAATCGTTGATAGTAGCCGTATAGGTGAGAGTGAGCGGTGTGCCGTCGTGGTCCGTGTCGTATTTCCACGTAACCTTGCTGCCATCGACGCTGCCGGTGATCGGAATTTCTTTGTCGCTCGACTTGCAGCTTCCGGTGAGTTTTGCGTCAGCCTGGGTGAAGTTGCATGTCATGTCGCTCTCGTTTCCCGCGATGCTGCTGTGAATGGTCCATTGTCCAGTGAGGGTCGCGGCTCCCGCGGCAAGGGCAGAGGAGGCGAATAGGATTCCAGTGGATACAAGTATTGTCTTCAAAGCTTTTTTCCCTTTCGTGTTGATTTAACGGTTGAACTTGTGACTGTCGTTAAGGCGCCAACTATCAATACTGCGAGGATCGTCGTGCCACGCGGGATCTGGAACGCTCTGCAGCTTAGATTCATTGCTCGACTTCGTTTCCCCACAATGCTTGACGCATTACTTTCTGTTGCACATTCTGATCACGCTTTAACCGACTGAGCACGTTTTAGCAGATGCCCTCGCGAGACTCAGTCGCTAAATCCAACCCCCATCCACCAGGTAGTTCTTACTGGTGATGCCATCACTGTCATCCGCCGCAAGAAACAATACCAGGCGCGCCACATCGTCAGGCAGGAGATGCCGTTTCAGTATCTGCTCTGATAGAACTTCAGCTTCATACTCTGGCGATAGCCACAATCGCTTTTGTCGTTCGGTTAGCACCGCCCCTGCCGATACGCAGTTCACCCGCACGTTAGAGCTTCCGAGCTCAACGGCAAAAGCTCTCGTCATGCCTACAATCGCTGCTTTCGAGGTTGCATAGATCGGTAGCCCACTCGAAGGAATCATCCAGCAGATGGAACTCATATTGATGATGGAGCCACGTTTCTTGGCCCGCATTCCGGGGGCTATTGCCTGAATGGCAAAAAACTGGTGTTTCAGGTTTACGGAAATACGCTGATCCCAGTATTCCGGAGTAACATCTTGCCAACGATGCCGGTCATCATTTGCCGCATTATTTACCAGGACATCGGCATCACCCAACGAGCTGCAGATCAGTGCCAATGTCTCTTGGAGAGCCGTTGTTTCGGTCAGATCGCAGGCGAAGAACATTGGTGTGTAGCTGCATTTGCCGGCCAGCGAATCGATCAATTCACGTGACGCATGCTCCGCCACGTCCAGGAATGCAACCTTCGCACCTTGATGGGCAAAGTGTTCAACCAGCTTAGCGCCTATTCCCGATCCGCCTCCGGTCACGATCACGACTCGTTCCCGAAGACTTGGATAGATGGCATACTGGCTCATTGATTTCCCTTCCATCTGTTCAAATGCTCCAACCGCCATCGACAACGAAGGCCTGACCCGTCATGAAAGAGGAAGCATCGCTGGCGAGGTATAACGCCGCCTGAGCAATCTCTTCTGGCGTTCCAAACCGACCCATGGGTTGTCGAGCGAGGAAAGCTTCCCGAGCTGTACTGAGATCGCCTCCGGATGCCATTCGCTCCTCCAAAGATGGGGTTTGAATGGTGCCAGGGCAAAGTGCATTGCAACGAATTCCGTGCTGAACGAAATCGGCAGCGATCGATTTGGTGAGTCCAATAACGGCAGCTTTAGAAGCGCCGTATGCGAAGCGCTTAGAAGCACCTTTAACACTTGAAACAACAGACGCCATGTTGATGATGGAACCACGCTTCTTGGCTACCATGCCAGGGATCACGGCCCTGCAAATCATGAACATGGATGTCACATTCAAATCAAACGAAAGTTTCCAATCGCGCTCACTGCAATCCAGAATGCCGCCCTGATGGACATAGCCTGCACAGTTGAAAAGAACTTCAACGGACTTCAATTCAACGCCAAGAGATTCGATTGCCGCAGAATCAGTCACGTCCAGTTGACGTGTCAGGATTTCAGGGCGTTCTTGAGACAACTCCGCCAGCCGTTTTGGATTGAGGTCGGTGGCTAATACCGTCGCGCCGGCGTCAGCAAACAGTAAAGCCGTTGCGCGCCCAATGCCCTGTCCCGCAGCGGTGACGAGAGCGGTGCGCCCATTAAGCGATCCGAGCATTTGCGATTGATCCATCCGCGATAACGATACGTCACGGCAAGGGACGCGGACCAGTGTTTCAGATTACGTTAACCTGTAAAAACATTATGTAATTGCGTACCAGCGGCCGGCTACTTAAAAGCACCGGAAGCCAAGAGTCGGCGTAATTGTCCGGGTGGACGGCCGAATGTCTTTTGAAATACCGTCGTCATGTGCTGGACCGAGGGATAGGAGAGATTCGCTGCAATCTCCTTGAGCGGCAGACTGGTTGTGAGCACAAGTTCACGCGCACGATGCGACTGCATCCGCCGAATCGTGGAACCTACCGTTGAGCCGAGTTCGGCGCGAAACTTCTTTTCGAGCGCGGAGCGGGACATCCCGGTTGCGGCGACTACGTTCTCGACAGAGACGCCCTCTGCGAAGTGGCGCGCAATGTACTCCATGGCCTTTGCAAGCTTAGGATCTTCAATCGCCAGTACATCGGTCGAGGCTCTGGTAATCACACCGAATGGATCGATAATGAACCGCTTGGTCTTGATAGATCCGGGCCTGGTGATAAGGGTGTTAAGAAGCCTTGCAGCCTCATACCCGAGACGTTTGGCTCCCTGTTCGATGCTGCTCAATAAAGGGCTGCTGAGATTGCACAGGAGTTCATCGTTATCAACGCCCAGCACAGCGACTTCTTCGGGTACTCGCAACGAAGAGTCTCTGCACGATTCCAGAATTTGACGACCACGAATATCATTTGAGGCCAGGATACCGACCGGCTTTGGCAGCGCACGCACCCAATCGCCAATCGATCGCTGAAGGGATACCCAGGTGGCGTCGGTGGCCGGTTTTGCCGGATACACGCTGCAAGAGAATCCTCGCTTGGCGAGTTCTGCTTTGAACGACTCCTGTCGTTCCGAGGACCATCCATTGATCCGATTGCTGGGATAACCGCAGAATGCGAAGTTGCGCAGCCCCTTTGAGATGAGATGATCTGCGGCGGCTGCCGCGATTGCCGTGTTATTCGTGAAGAAATAAGGTATTTCAGACGCTGCTGAGTACCATCCGTAGCCGCTTCCAAAAGCAACCGCGGGAAGCCCGGATCTCACCACGGCAGCGGCAACTCGGGGATGATCGAAATTTGCAATAATGCCGTCGCCCTTCCAGGCCTTCAGGTTCGGGAGCCTCTGGTCCTTGAGGGCATTCTCTTCGATATACACGTTCCATCCGGGTGACTCCTGAATGTAGTTCGCCACACCGGTCATGACTTTGGTGTCGTAAGCCGACCGTACTTCGTAAATCAGGGCGACACGGAGAGATCTTGCAGCTTCGATTCGGGTGCGAGCGCCGTGAATCTGGGTAAGATTTCTCAATGAAGAATGCCAGTGCTGAGAAATATAAACGATTTCTGCATATGCGAAAACGGCAACTCACATTGAAGGAAAGGTAAAACTGCATTCGGCGACAAGGGGCGTAGGCTGGCATCCTCAGGCGTTCCGGGCGGTGGCGTTGGAGCGACTGCGGACCTGCATGCACATCGGAATGTCGTGCGACGAACTGCTGCGATTTCGACCACGTCGGCCCAAGATTATCAAAGTTCGCACTGCGCTTCGATGCCGGGCCGCTGGTTCTGGACGAATTACCGGCCACTCGTCAGTTACCAATGGTGAGCTACCAAGCACGCTCCTTCGCGGTCTCGCCGTGGATTCCTCCCCAGAAGTCGGCCGTGTTTGCGAATGTGTCGCTTCATCTGGACGTAAAACCGGCTTGGCGTCGATTAGGAGTCCGGGCGCGCCTGCGAAACCAACTTGACGCAAAGCCGACTATACAGACACGTGTACCCTTCGCCGGCAAATGATGACTTGGTGATTGTGCATCACTCGAAGTTCTCTTGAGGCGGCAAGAAAGTTTCCAGGGACTCATTGACTGAAATTCAGGCGATGTCACGTTCTCAAATCGAAGTTGCGAGCGCGACGAACCTTGGCTGGGCGAAATTGGCTTCTCTTTCAGAACGAAACTGTCTGCTGCAAAGGAAGATCCTGCGACGATTTGCCAACCCAAATGACGTAATCTCCGGGGACGAGTTTCCAGGAATCGGAAGCCTCGTCGTAGATAGTGAGCCGGTCAGGGCTCACCGGGACGGAGACCTGCTTCGACTCACCGGGCGCCAATTCCACTCGCACCCAGCCGACCAGCCGCTTGGGCGGCTCTCCGGCTGCGCCGGGCAGCGAAGCGTAAACCTGCGCGATCTCAGTGCCGGCGCGTTTGCCCGTGTTCTTCACCGTGAACGTTACGATTGTTGAATCTCCGGGTGTCACAGAGATAGCAGAGTACGCGTAGGTGGTATAGGAGAGGCCGAAGCCGAATGGGAAGAGAACCTGCTTCTTCTCGGCGGCATACCACTTGTACCCCACCTTCAGGCCCTCGTCGTAGTAGATCTGGAACGGCGGTAGTCCTTTTGCTGCCAGCTTCATGAAGTCCGAGAATTCAGTGACTGCCGCATAGTTGAACTCGGATTCCGGCGGGGGCCAAATCAGTTTGGGATGCGGCAAGTCGGCATCGCTCCGAGGAAATGTAATCGCGAGTTTCCCGGTCGGATTCACGTCGCCGGCGAGAATGTTGGCGAGCGCCTCGCTGCCGCGGATTCCCGGATACCACGCTTCGACCACACCCGAGACTTTGTCGATCCAGGGCATGGTCGCGGGGCTTCCCGTTTCCAGCACGACAATGGTCTTGGGATTGGCTGCCGCCACGGTTTCGATCAGTTTGTTCTGCTCGGGGGCAAGGTTGAGTGTAGCCAGATCGTAGCCCTCCGCCTCCCACTGATATGCGAAGACGATCGCCACCTCCGCCTGCATTCCGGCAGCCGCGGCTGCGGCAAGATCGTCGCCTGAGGCATAGGTGACTTTGACCTTCGGAAACTTTGCTGTCAGAGCGCGGAGGGGGGAACTCGGCATCCAAACCGGGCGAATAATCGACGACATAACATCTGTCGCAGGAGGCGGCGGAACAACGGAGCCGCCTGGTGGGTCCGTCTGAGCCGAGCCGCCGCCGGAAAGCACGCCAACGTCCGCATGACCGCCGATCAAGGCAATCGTGCGAATGCCATTGAGCGGCAGAACGCCGCCTCTATTCTTCAAGAGAACGATACTCTTCTCCGCAATGCTCTGAGCCAGCGCGAAACCGCGATCAACATCGGGAACCTGCATCTGCACAGGATGATCGAACAGCCCGGCAGCAAAGATGGTGCGCAGAACACGGTGGACGTGATCGTTCACCTCGTCCTGCGACACTTCGCCGCTTTCCACTGCCTTTTTCAGATCGTCGCCAAAGAAAAATATGCCGGGCTCTTCCTGATCGAGCCCGGCATGAGACGCCTTCGCCGTTGAGTGCGTTCCCCCCCAATCCGAGAGAACAAATCCCTTGAACTTGAAGTCTCCCTTAAGAACATTTCTTAGGAGGTACTGGTTCTCGCAGGCGTAATCTCCATTCACCCGGTTGTACGAGCACATTACGGCGCCAGCGTCGCAGATTCCAAGCGCGATCTGAAACGCAAGCAGATCCGTTTCCCGCATCGCACGCTTGCCAATATTCGCGTTCAACGCGCTGCGTCCGCTCTCCTGGTCGTTCATCGCGTAGTGCTTCAAATCGCCGATGATATTCTGCGATTGCACTCCTCTCACGACGTTCCCGGCCAGTGTGCCAGCCAGCAGAGGGTCTTCGCCCTGGTACTCAAATGTGCGGCCATTGCGCGGCTCACGAGTGAGATTCACGCCACCGCCCAGCGACATGCTGTAACCTTCGTCGCGCAGTTCTCGTCCAATCAATGCCCCGTATTCAAACTCCAGTTGCGGATCCCACGCAGAGGCCGCGCCGAGATTGTTGGGCAATGCTGTTGAGTAGCGCCCACGCAGAGAGCCCAGCGTGACGCCGGATGCCGAGTCCGCCATCTGAATCGACGGAATCCCCAGCCTTGGAATGGGCTCAGTGTACCCAGCGCCGCCGTTTGATTCCGTTGGCCGGACAGTAGAAAATGCAATGCCTTGGCCATGTAGAAGCAGGATCTTTTCGTCTAGCGTCATCTCCTTAATTACCATGTCGGCGCGCACATCTGGGGAGAGTCTCGCATCGGACCAGAGATAGTGCTTAGGCTGAGACTTTCCCGGAAGCTGGGCGTTCGCCCGTGTACCGGTCAGGAGGCCGGTAATGAGTACGACCGTGAGTGCTATGCGCCTTCTGGATCTTTGTTTCATCGTCAATTCCATTTGCCTCCCCGGTCCCGTCGCTATGGGCCCTCTGGACTACTCATCAGCACATAAGAAGGGCTTTAACAAGCAGTGTGACGACGTCTTTCAATTTCGCCTCGCTAAGCACCTCGGGCGCAAACTCTTCCTCGAGAATCAAAGCGGGCACGACTGCTGCCATCGACGCCAGAGCAGCTTGAGCTCCCAGGCCAGAGCGGTCATCCAACTTTCTCTGCCCCAGGCTCGCCCAAATCTCAGGGAGATCCTTCAAATGCTCCTTGAAATAAAGGTTCTTATGGATCTTTTGCAGCCGCTTCTTCGCGGGCTGGCTGCGGGTTGCGAATAGCTTGAATTCAAGCAGCAAACGGCACCAAGCCTTGTCCTCCTTGATGGCCGAGAAGAAATGATCCGTCAGAGCGCGGCTAATCTCCTCCTGACTCCTGCAACCCACAAGTACTGCCTCGACTCGTCCCCGGTATCTGCTTATCCGTTCCTCCAACAACGCAAAGTAGAGATCCTCTTTGCTTTTGAAATGGCCATAGATGGCGCCTTTTGAACGCCCAGCCCTGGCTGCAATCTCCCCCAGTTCGGCGCCCAGGTAGCCATTTCGTACGAAAACAATTTCGGCAGAATTTAGCAGCAGTTCTCTCGTCTGTTTCGACCGAAGATCGTTCTTGTTGAGTTTTAGTTCATTGACTGGTCCTAGGCCGGCTGCTGTTGGTCCGGTTGCTGTTTCGAAGAGCATGAGACTCCAGAATCACTTGGTAACGATGGAGATAAATATACTGACTGGTCGAATTATTTGTCAAATCATAATCTTGGTGCGCATGTGGCCGTAAAACCGGCTAACGGGACAAGTGGCTTTTCACCACTTCGGGATGGAATCTGCAGGAGAACAAATGTACGAGATGTCGGCTAGAACGAAGCCGCGGGCTCGAGCGCTTTCGTCGGTGAGTGCATTGGCTTCGACCCGCCGCCCGACTGCCCATAGATCATCACGCGATCCGGGTCACCGCCGAAATTCTCGATATTTTCGTGAACCCACTTTAGCGCCGCCACCAGGTCCGTCATACCCACGTTCGCCGAGTCCTCGTATGCCGAGCCGCCAATCTCGCTGGCATCGAAGAACCCAAGAATGTTCAGGCGATGATTCACTGACACCTGCACCACATCATGATGGCGCGCCATCTGTGCGCCCTCGTGCGATGGCAACTCGTACGACGACCCGAAGCTGAACCCGCCCCCATGCATGTAGAACATCACCGGACGCTTCCCTGTGAGGCTCGGAGTCCAGATGTTTAGCTTCAGCATGTCCTCGCTCTGCCAGCCGTCGTCCCACTCAAAGAGGAACGTTTGCTCGATGCCGGTCCAGGTATGCAAATTCTGCGGACAGTTTGCTCCGTACACCAGGGCTGGATACTCGTCCGTCCACGGTGCGGGCGGCTTGGCCGGAAGCCAGCGATTTTCCCCGGCCGTGGTTGCGCCATACGGAACACCCTTGAACGTCAAGACACCGCCATCGACAAACCCGCGTACCTTGCCGGATTGCGTCTTTGCAATCGCCGAGCGCGGCGTTGAGACATTGCCGGGCTCCTGGTGAGCGGCGGTCTTGATGCTGTCCGATGCGAGTGCAGGTTCACCGGCAACCATGCCGATTCCCGCGGTGGCCGAAAGGAGCAATGCCTCGCGGCGAGTGAGGATGCGCATAGAAGATTCAGACATGAATACCTCTCCTTTGCTATTCGGGCAATGCATATTGGCCGTGAATGTGGAAGTGGCCAGTCACAACAGACGCTGCTGTCTCGGGCTGACCACCGCCGATGTTGATCGTGTGATCACCTTGCGCGATGATCGGATTGCCATCTTCCGTCACCATCTCAAGATCGCGCGGCTTCTGGAGGCAACCGGATAGAAAAACTTGCGATCCGCCAGCATCTCAGCCCACACGCCGGTATTCACGATATCTCCGCCGTGCTCGAGAAACTGCCCGTAGATGTTCTTGGAGATAGGCGCGCCCGTCTTCGAAGCGTCAATCGTCGCAATGATCGGGTGTGGCTGAGAGAACGCCACCGATGACACGAACACCGCAGTCAGAAGCAACGACGTCGAACTGGCACACGCGCGTGAAACAATATTCCGAAGAGCTCCGGTATTCCACCGGCTCGTTGCGGAAACAGACCCTTGTAAATTGTGAACCGCGAAATCCAAGCGAAGCATTTATCCCCCGATGCACTTTTTGCCAAGCAAACGTTTACTACCTCTTGCCGCAACTATCACATTTCAGATCGTCGCAGGTCCTGCAAAAACGCAACCAAACGACTATATAAAGGAAAGGGTAAGTAAAACAAGCTAAAAAATCGCTTTATTTAAGCAGGCGGGCTGGTATACGATTCCGGTGCCTGAAATTTCCGAGCTGCAGAGTTGTGAAAACCTTTCCCGAGTCCATAGGTGCATGATGCGAACCATTGCCATCTCGATGTTGTTGAGTGCGAGTCTTTGCGTTGCTCAAGGCTCAAGTGATTTCAAGCCAGCCTCATCCAACGTTCTCGACGCCCAGTTTCCACAAGTCGATAGCAACTCGCGTGTCCAGATTCGCTTCAAGGCGCCCGATGCGACCAAGGTGCGGGTCAATTTCTGGAGCGGCGAGAAAGCCGACATGGAGAAGCAGACGGACGGGTTTTGGACTTTCACGACCAAATCCATGGCGCCGGGCTTGCACTACTACACCATCGTCGTCGATGGCGCCGAGGTCAGCGATCCCGGGAGCACGGCTTACTTCGGCGGCAGCAAATGGGCGAGCGCTGTCGAGGTGCCCGAAGCCGCCTTCGACTACTACCTGCCTAAAGAAGTGCCGCACGGCCAGGTTCGCCAGATCTGGTATCACTCCAGCGTGACCGGGACATGGCGCGACGCCTTCGTGTACCTGCCCCCTGATTACGACGCGTCAGAGGTACACTATCCAGTCCTCTACCTCCAGCACGGCGGAGGCGAGGATGAGACTGGATGGATCCGTCAGGGCAAAGCGAATTTCATTCTCGACAACCTGATTGCCAGCGGCAATACCAAACCGATGATCGTCGTCATGGCGAATGGTTACGCCACCCGTGTCGGGTATGTCGTTCCCGATCTGACAGGGAAACCGTTTGGCTCGCCTGAATTCATGAAAGTGATGCAGGAGCGGATGGGCGCTTTCGAAGACGACATGACCCAGGCGCTGATCCCGTTTGTCGATAAGACATTCCGCACTATTCCCGACCGCGATCACCGCGCCATGGCCGGACTTTCCATGGGCGGAATGCAAACGTTCCAGGTGACCTTCAATCATCTGGACCTTTTCTCCTACATTGGCGGGTTCAGCGGTGCGGGCAATCCTTTCCTGACGGGTGCCAAGTTCGACGTCAAGACAGCCTACAACGGAGCTCTGGCCGATCCGTCCGCATTCGCGAAGCGCGTGCACCTGCTTTGGATCGGCGTGGGCACGAATGAGCCAGAACGCATGAAGTCTGGATTGGAGAGCCTGCACACTGCTCTAGATGAAGGAAAGGTTCAGCACATCTTTTATGAGTCGCCCGGCACCGATCACGAGTGGCAGACTTGGCGGCGCGACTTGAAAGATTTCGCGCCACGGCTGTTTCAGTCGAATACCGTTTCCCGTTAGTGAGCCCGAGGCTCATGGCCGCCAGCGATGAGCCCAGTTACGCAAATCGCCATAAGCTCGTCGGATCTTGCAACGAAAAGCGAAAGAGTCCATGCTCAGAAGACAGTTTTGCAAATCCGTTGCGATGGCCGCCGCGTCGACGGCGTTACCCTCCTATGGCCGGAGTTCCCAAGGAGGTCAATCAGACCTGCCGCCCGGCTTCAATCAATACACCCAGGACTACGCTGCCTTTTGTGCGCTGCCGCCAGAGGAGAGAGTTTTTTACAAAGTGGCCGACGGCAAGATCGTCGAGACAAAACTGGATGAATCCAACTGGCAGCAGCCAGCCTGGAATTACAGCCCGGCGCCTTCGCAAATCGCTGGGGGCATGTGGGATGACGTGCCGCTGGCTTCGCCGATTCCCAATCTTGCCGGAGACGGTCCATTCAAACCCACATGGGATTCATTGCTCGAATACGAAGCGCCGGACTGGTACCGCGATGCCAAGTTCGGGATCTGGGCTCATTGGAGTCCGCAGTGCGTTGCCGAAGCAGGTGACTGGTACGCACGCAATATCTACGTGGAGGGGCATCGGCAGTATAAATATCACCTCGATCATTACGGGCCGGCATCGCGCTTCGGATACAAAGAGCTCTGCGTGCAATGGACGCTGCTCAATTGGGATCCCGACGAGTTGATCGCGCGCTACAAAAAGGCGGGCGCGAGAATCTTTGTGGCGCTCGCCAATCATCATTGCAACTTCGACGCATGGGATTCAAAGCACCACCCGTGGAATTCAGCAGCCATTGGTCCCCACCGCGATGTAGTCGGCGCCTGGGCTGCCGCGGCTCGCAAGCAGGGATTGCGCTTCGGGGTCACCGTGCATCAGGCCCGCAACTGGTGGTGGTTTCAGCCCTCTCATGGTGCAGACAAATCAGGGCCGCTGGCCGGCGTTCCATACGATGGCGCTCTTACTGAGGCGCAGGGCAAGGGGCAGTGGTGGCAGGGGCTCGATCCGCAGCGTCTCTATGGTGTGAAGCATCCAGGCGACGCGCTACCGGATGTTTCCTACGTGAAGAACTTCTACGATAGAACCCGCGATCTGATCGATCAGCACAATCCCGACCTTCTCTACTTCGACGACTCGCTCCTTCCCCTCGGCTGGGCTGGCATGAACATCGGCGCGTATTTCTACAACAACAGCCTGAAGATGAACGGCGGCAAAATGGACGCGGTCCTGAACGTCAAAGACGTTCCCGACCGGCTTGTGAAGGCAGTGGTTGCCGACTATGAGCGCGGCTTGACCGCCGACATCATGAAGTATCCGTGGCAGTCGGAAACCTGCATCGGCGCCTGGCACTACCTGCGTTTCCTGTATGAGAAGCCAGGCGAATACGGCGGCTATCAAAATCCCAGAGAAGTGATTCACTGGCTCATTGATACCGTGAGCAAGAACGGCACGTTCATCCTCAACGTGCCTGGAAGACCAGACGGAACGATCGACAGCAAAGAGATCGCAGTGCTCGATGGCATAACCTCCTGGATGGAGGTCAACGGTGAAGCCATCTATGAGACGCGGCCATGGAAGATCTCCGGTGAAGGTCCCAACATGGTCAAGGCAGGTTCGTTCCAAGGCGAGAGCGTCAACAAGCTTGGTGAAAAGGACATTCGCTTCACTCGCAACAAGGCGAACAACGTAGTCTACGCCATCGCGCTCGGCTGGCCCGCGGAGCCGATTCTCGTGCGTTCGCTGGGACTATCGGCTGGGACGAGCCCCGGTAAAATCGCGCGCGTTGAACTTCTGGGAACCGGCGCAAGCGTTGATTGGAAACAGCAGGCAGACGCTCTTCGCGTAGAACTGCCGAAGAACTATCGCCCCAAGACGGACTATGCAGCCGCTCTCAAACTGAGTCTGTCGTGAGCATACGAATTTCGTTCTTTCCTGCACGATGAACTCATGAATCGTCGAACGTTTCTTATTTCTTCGCGTGCCGCGGGTGTCGCGGCTCTACTAACGCGCCCGGCAATACCGCGGAGATGGACTTTGCGGAAAGGTTCTCTTGGAATACCGGTAAACTTCGCCTCGGGACCACCTCGCACCGTGAATTTTATACCCTTGACGGTGCTTCGTAGTGAACAGACCGCTTAGCCGCTTGACCTCGCCGATCGGCGGAAATCCCAGCAAAGGAGAGTACTGCAAGTGAGCAAGTGGTTTCGATGGGTGGTCATTTCCGTCGCCGCGCTGCTGGCGATTGCGACGATCCTCTTCGCGCTTCGTAGCCAGATCGAGCGCGGAATCATCGCCTACCGCATCTACCGTGCGGGCTCCTTCATTCCACCCTCCGCATCGGGTGAGTCGCAATGGAAACGTCGCTGGCGCAACGCCCGTTTCTATTGGGATTTCTCAGAATTGCACATCGCGCGGGATAGACGCCTGAAGCAACTTAACCCGGAGTTGCGCCCACTCATCCGCGAGCTC
Organism: Occallatibacter sp.; assembly: GCA_049513795.1. Lineage (GTDB taxonomy): Bacteria > Acidobacteriota > Terriglobia > Terriglobales > Acidobacteriaceae > Telmatobacter. The sequence continues at coordinate 17,395 of JBEKVS010000012.1, forward strand.
AATCGACGCCAGGTTGCCGGCCAGAACATGCAGTACTCGATGCACATCTATCGCGAAATTCGCTGGCGGCTCAACTTCACTCCGGACGCGGCCAAGACGCGGGCGCGCATCGAAGATCTTCGTCGGAGCCTCAACCAGCCGCAACAGCAGGCTCAGGCCACGCAACAGCAAACGGATGACGGCAGTTGGGGAATGGGCATCGACCCCGGTGTGTGGTATCTGCGGCTTTACTACACGGTTGAGGACGGGCTCACACGTGACAAGGAACCACAATATCCACTGCACCTGCTCGACCGCATCAACTCGCCAGAGAAGCTCGATGCGCAGCTTGATTCGGTACTCTTCAATGACTTCACGCGGAGCGGCGAGTTCAACCGTGAAGAACTCGACGAGACCACATCGGCGATCATGCGGCTGCTCTACGGGCACAAGCGCACGGGGTATATATTCGATCCGCGTCTTGCCGATGCCATGCAGGGCTACATCGACAGGTGGCAGAATCCCGCAACAGGTTGCTGGGGACAGTGGATCGTTGACCGCTACGGCCGCGTGTGGAAGATGGATGACACCGGAATCACGTTCCACGTGATCAGCGATCTGCACGGTCAGGTTCAGCACTATGACCGGATCGCGAAGCGGCTCATCGAGCTTGACAAGCTGGACTACCCGGCTGGACCGCGCATGAGCGGCAACTATGAGAACCACTTGAACTGGGACCTTGTAACCATATTTCGCTACGCGTGGCCTTCGTTGGATCAAGCGACACGAACACGCGCGCAAGTCGAGATTCGGCAGATGCTCAACTGGTGCTTATCGCAATCGCTACAGGCAGACGGATTGTTCAAAACCAGCGAAATCGATGACACTCTGGGCGATGCCCAGATGTACGGCGTCTCGTTCCTGCGTGATGTAGGCTATTTTGATGCGACAAGGCGTTTCTGGACTAGTGAAGATTTTCCCAACTCCGAAGCTGTACGAAGCCGAATTCGAACTCGGCTGGAGGCGACGGGCCTTGGCGACCCCAGCTTGCGCCAGGCGCATGACGACCTGGTCAAGAAGTGATCCCCTTCAAGGCCGCACAGACGAGTCCGAGAGGATTACCGGTTATCCGGAAGTAATCCGAAGATGGAGTTCCGGCGGCCGGATTGACGACAAACCAGGCGCAACCCAATTACTGGACCCTGCGGCACTTAGCAGGATTGATCCCATTCGTCCCTCAACAGGGCATAGAGATAGGTATCTCTCCAGATTTCAGATTTCCAGGCGTTTCGTACAAAATGAGCTTCTCGTCGCATCCCCAACTTCTCGAATATGCGGACAGAGGCATGCCGGATAACCGGCTTCGCTGCAAATTGGATCGGGATCACTTCCTGCAAATCCAAGAGTGCGCGGTAGCGACTTGCGCGGCGTTGTGCGCTGTATGCGCGCTTCCCTTTGCGCGCTTGTTGTCAGAGCGATTGAACGGCGCAACGGAATGTTTCTTCCCGCAGAGATGCGGCGGCCGAAATCCCCTTGGTGGCGGCGCCTGCACCTGGTGTTGGAGCTATTTTGATTCTTTGGTGATGGCGTCCGCAGCGTTGCCGGCCAGGACCCAGTTTGCCGAACCCGCTACGACGGCTTCATCTTCGAACCAGAGGAATCCGAAGTCGTCGATGCACTCGGGAAAGTCGGGCTTGATGACGATGTATCCGGGAATGACGGCGCCCGGGATATAGGAGTTGTCGGCGCGGTTGTTGCTGTAGGTTTTGGTCTTTGAGACGGTGCCAACGCCGGCTACATACGAAGTGCTGGACACGGGGTGGGTTCCGAGGATGTAGTTGACGGCGCGAAGGGTGTATTCGGGGCCGACAAGATCGGGAAATGCCTGGTGGAGAAAGTACATGCGGATAGCCATGTCGACCACGGCGCCGGAACCGCCCCACGTGCCGATGCTCGGGGGCACGCCGAAGGGAGTGGCGCTCAAGCGCTTGTCAAGTGCCGCCACGTAGGTCTTGACCGCCTCCCGCAATTGATCTTTCGCGCTGGGGTCGAGATACGGCAAGGCGCGGACCGCAGTCCAACCGTGGAGCTCCATCTGCTGGGGGGTGATGACCTGCGGGAACAGCTCTCTCAGACGGGACTTGTAGGGCTCGGCGCCATGTGTGGCGATGGTCAACTCGAGAGCCGCGGGCCAGTCAAGCCCGACGCCGAAGCCGGCGCGCCCGAAGGGGGCGGGTGGAGCTGGCGGCGGGACGGTGGTGGAAGAAGTTGCAGGAGCGCCGGAGGTGGTGGGCTGGCTTCGGTTGGCCTGAGCGCCTGCCACCTGACCTTGCGAGGCTGCGAGCACGCCGCCGCCCGCAGGAGTGGGAAAAGGCGTGGCATGGGCCTTTTCGTCGTTCCATGCCTTGATGGCGGTCTGAAGGCAGTCTTTGGCTAACGGGTCGTCATAGCCTTTGAGCACATCGGCTGCGGCGGCCAGCGCGGCGATGGCGTTCCACTGGAAGAAGGGATTGTTGGAGGTGAAAATCCAGCGGTCGTCGGGTTTGCCGGAGTAGTCGCCCTTGACTTCGTTGGGGCCGAGTTTGGGGTCATAGATGCGGCTATCGGTCTTCGACGCGCCGTCGCCGACCTGGGTGTACTGGCGCAGATCCGGCTCGTGGGTGCCACGGATGGCGTGGCCGATGTTGTGGAACTGGGCGAGGATGAGCAGTGCGCCATGCTTGACCTGCTCGATGGTATCGGGCACGCCGTCAGGGCGGTGCATCTCTACCTGATGTGCGGCTTCATCCACGGTAAGCTCGTCGTACTTGAGATCGAACTCGCGATAGGCGAGGGCCAGACTTTGAATCACGCTGAGTTGGGCAGGCTCCTCGAGGTCGAAGTCGCCGGCATCGTACCAGCCGCCGACGTTCATGCCGGGAATGTGGTCGCCGCCTTTGTACTTGCCGTCAGTGGCGGTGGCCTGATTCCAGCCGTCGAACTGGTCGCCGACGACGGGCGCCATGATGCCATCATCCATGTGCGAAACGCCGTGCCACATGTGATAGCCTTCGCGGACGGAGACGTGATCCATCTGTTCGGCGAGGTGATGGTCCAGGCTGTCCTGCCAGATGTTGGCGTAAGGGTTGGGAGAGATGGGGAAGGGCGCGGTACGCTGGCCTGCGTACTCGATCACATAGAGGCCGGGGTCCTTGACCGAAGTAAAGTCGAATTTCGAGTAGACGTATCGCAGCCAGGGTGTTGACGGAGTGATGGGGCCTTCAAAGACCTGCTGGTAGGATCCATCCTCGGTGAGGCGCAGGACTCTGGCGGTTTTGGGGGCGTCGTATTTGGGGTCGAGCTCGATGACCGCAACCTTGGAGAAATCCGGCGCGTAGCCGACTTGGCTGTGCGCGACCATGGGGGGGCGGGTCCAGTCGGGAATGACGTCAGGTCGGATGTGCCAGACGATGGCGCCGTTGGTTTTGCCGGTGGGGATGAGCGAGCGCAGGACGAACCAGCCGTTCTGGGCGCGATCGCGGCCGTCGTAGAGCATGAGGTCGGCGCTCTCGGACTTGACGTTGACGCGGGCGAGCGCGTCGTCGACTCCGAGGGTGATGCTGCGTCCTTGAGCGAAGGGTTGGGGCTGAGTGTATCCCTTGGCCTTGTCCCAATCCTCAAGGTAGTAGGCCTTTTTCGGCTCGTCGGGCAAGGGGAGCACCTTGATCATGGGATCGTCGGGGGTGCGGGGGAAGATGCCGGCCTTGGTTCCGTCCACCAGATATGCCTTGCCCATGTAGATGGAGGGCAGGAACTCGAGGTTGAAGCCGGCGCGCCCGGCCAGCTTTTCCGGCAGCGGCTTGTCGAGATTGACGGTGACCTTGACGCCGCCGGGTTCGGCTGCGACTTCAAGGGTGTAGCTGAGGTCGAAGGTGAGGAAAGCGAGGCTGGCGGTGAGGCGGTTGTTGGCGGGGTCAGCATGGCGCCCTTTGAGGGTTGCCACCAAATCCCACTGCTCGGGCGTGGGCATAAGGCGCACGTCGCCATTGGTGGCTATGCGCTGGTCATGGAGAATCATCTCCATCGCGGTGTTTTTCTGGTCTACGAAGACGGGATGGTACGTGCTGTCGTAGAGCATGACGTCGAAGCCCTGGGTGCTGAGATAGTCATCTTTGACTACCTGCATACTCAAGTCCGCGCTCTGTGCCCCGAGCGTGGAAACGGCCATGAGCAGAAAGCCGACGGCAGACAAGACCGAAGAAGAAAACCGCTTCAACATTGGTATTCAACCCCTTGTTGGCACCCCAGCATAGTCGACCGGGCAGCATTCAGACAAATGTGCTTCGAGGGCGCGCGAAGACTATCGTTCCCGTCTGATAGGAATAGAGCGATGGTTACAACCGAGCTTCCCTCCGGCTGTATCGGTTTTTGTGGAAGCAGTTTCGATCCTGAGAGCAGATTTTGGCGTGCACAATTCCTAAGTGCATGAGGGGCGCGGAATGACAATGAATCGACGTGAGTTTATGACGGCCTCGGCGGCGGGTGTGGCCATGTTGAACCCAGGAATCAAGGCCTTCGCCGCTCCAGCAGGGAAGATTCAAGTTGCGATCGACGCCGCGCAAGTGGGCGGCCCGGTTTCGCCGCTGGTCTTCGGCTGAAACGGATGCTATATCCGGGGGAAATCCGATCGGTAAAACTGCATTGGGCAGTTACCTGCAACTGCTGAACCCCGACGTAGAGTCGCAGTCAAGTCGATATCGAATTTCGGCGTGCATGATGACGGAATAACTTATATTTCAGCCGAATCCCGACCGAACTCATTCAACCGCATCGGTGGTCGGCCCGCAAGCTTACGCGAGTGCTAGATTGATGTTGCTGATGGCTTCGTCGATCTCTTGTGTGCTCTTAAATCCGATCGTGGCGCAGTCCACGCCGGCATTCTGGAAAGCGAACCTAGCCGCCTTCACACGGTCGTCGTGACTATTCTGGAACTGGCCTCCGCCGCACAGCTTCATACCGATCACGCCCAGCCCTTCTTTCTTCAGTTGGTGGATGTGATCGACCACTTCGCTCACGTTGTCGGGGTGGTTGGTGTCCTCGTAAGTCGGCCCGTCCATGCGCGCGCCGCTGTGGTTGATGCGGATCAGTCCCACGTCGAGCCACTTGGTGCCCGGCATCTGCCGCAGCGCCGGCAGTCCATGCACCGATGCGCCATGGGTGCGGACGATCTTTCTCTGCTGGGCCTCGAGGATGCCATCCTGCCAGCGCTTGGTCGTCTCCGGCCAGTCGGCTGTGTGCTGCCAGTGGAGCAGCATAATATCGAAATACTCTGTCTGCGAGATGCGCCGCAGCTCGTCGAACTTGGCCTGTGGATCGATGCCCTCGTGAAACGTAGTGACCTTGCTCATCAGTTGATAGCTGTCGCGTGGCAAACCTTTCAGCGCCTCGCCGAGCATGCCCGGGGTCTGGTAGGCCTCCGCCGTCTCGAAGAAGCGGATGCCGCGGTCGTGCGCATAGCGCACCAGCCGCGTAACCTCCTTCTGCCCGAGCGCGGCCAGCACCGCACCGCTGTCCGTCCCGGTGCCGAAGGCCAGCCGCGTCACTTCTACATTGGAGCGGCCCAGCACCACGGTTTCAGTCGCCGTGCGCCGGACGGCGGCCAGCGGAAGAGTTCCTGCCGTCGCCATGGCTCCGGCGGCCAAACCTGTTTTGAGAAAACTACGCCGTGTGAATGGGCTCATCTCGACCTCCGCAGCTCAAGCCGGTTGGCGAGCCGAATAAGTGGATGTTAGCACAGTAGCAATTCGATTTCAGGCTGGCGTAATGGCTCCAGTATATTGGATTCCGCAGTTCAGATCACTCAAGAGCTTTCCACAGAGTTCATTCGGTCCGCAACGCGCGCATCGGCTCGACACGCATCGCCCGGCGAGCCGGAATGCAGCAGGCCGCAAGCGCGGCCGGCATAAGCAGCAGTGCGGCTGCCGCGAACGTAAGAGGATCGGTGGACCTGATGCATCGGTCCACGATGATTGTCGTTGCCGAAACAGCGCTTCACGTAGGATGGTGTGGATACAGCTGTATGGAGGGGTGAGTTCGATGAGAACTTTGTTTGGTCGGTCCGGGATGTCCGGCATCGTTTTGGCTTTGGTCTTCGGCGCCGCGAGCGCCCTTGGTCAACAAGGCGCTCATGCCACGGTTGTGCCTCAAGCCAGCCGCCAGGACGCCCCGGCATTCCAGCTGGCAGACAATTCTGGAACGAATAAGCAGGTGACCGACTATCGCGGGAAAGTCGTGCTGCTCAACTTCTGGGCAACCGAGTGCGGTGGATGCAAACTGGAAATTCCATGGCTGATCGAATTGGAGTCAGCTCATAAGAGTGACAACTTTACTGTCGTAGGCGTTTCAATGGATACCTCGTATGAGGGCTCGAAGAGCGCCGACGAAGCCTGGAGCAAGGTCAAGCCCTTCGTCGTGAATAACAAATTGAACTACCCGGTTCTGATGGGGGAAGCTACGCTAATAACTTCCTACAAATTGGGAGCTGTGCCGGCAACCTATCTGATCGACAAGCAAGGCCGGATCGCTGCCACCTACAGCGGCGTTATTGATAAGACTGACGTAGACTCAAATATCGATAAGCTATTGGCCGAGCCGTAGCAGAAGGGTTTCCTGCCTGCCACATGCTTTTCCGGAGATGTCGCGTGACAATGGGTCGGATGTCAGTAACTACGGCCTGAAAGAAGCTGGTCATCATTCCGGACAGGTCAAAGGGGTTTCAAGCCGACAGAGGCGACTGCATAGGGTTGCCATGCATGTCCATGCCGCCTATCAGCGCCTCTGTTTCCATGCAGGATTTCGGCAATTATCTCCACAGTCTCAACAATCGTGGTTCCAGAACGATTGAAGTAAAGATTGCCATTCGCCAGCGCGATCGCTCCCGCCTTTACGGATTTTAGCTGTCTCCATCCCGGCAATGCCTCCAGCAGCGGCAGTTCGCGCACCGTCCTTTTGATGTCGTAGCCGCAGGGAGCAATGATCAGGGAGTCCGGGTCCGCAGCAAGAACTTCCTTCCAGGAAATCGCACAGGAGGAGACCCTCGGCTCGTTCTGTTATAAAGTACACTTGCCTTCTTAATCCCTAAAGGGAAGGAGCCGTTTCCGTGGCGCGCCAAACCTCTCCCGGAATTGTTCGAACCCCTCACGTAATCCTCTTCACGCTTCTCCTGATTCTGCGTGATCCGGCGAGAGTCCTTGCGGCTTCTGCTGAGGCCAGCCAGGTCGCCTATGAATTGCATTATGGCAGTGCGGGTGATTCCAGCGTAAGTCTCCGTATCACTCCGAAGAATCCGCTACCTGCTCCAGTGGATCTCGTCATACCCAGGTCATACCCTGGGGGATATTCGTTTGTTCCATACGATGACTTTGTCGAGGACATTCACGCGTTTTCTCCGGACGGTCAATCTATCGAATGCAAGAAAGACGCCGATGGACCACGCTGGGCAATCGGCCATGCGAGCGAAAGTGTCTCGCGGATCGAATACCGTGTGAATGTCGGCCGCATGGAGGATCGGATTCGCGACTCTGTAGAGTCTTCCAAGATTCGCAAGAACTATATTGGGCTCCTGGGTTACTCGGTATTCGGCTTCATCGACGGTCAGCAACAAGCTTCTGTCAGTTTGCAGGTGGATGGCCCCGGAGACTGGCCTGTCCTAAGCACTCTCGATCCACGCGCCACCGAGCAGAAAGGAACCGCAAAAGCGCAGGCCGCCAGCTACGACGTTCTCGCAGATTCTCAGGTAGTGATGGGCCCGGGCGTGCAGTTCCGGGAGCTGCACGGCAAAATTGATCTGCTGGTGGCTGTGTATGCGGAGGGCGATGAGGATGTAGACGCCGAAAGCAGGCTCGCACGCGAAGCTCTCGACCGCGTTCAAGAATACTTTGGCGACACGCCGTTCCCGACCTATGCTGTGCTGCTCGAATTGCTTCAGCCGCGTGAAGGCCACGAGTATGGCTTTAGCCAGGAACACGATACGAGCGGCACATTCAGCCTTTCTGTGGACGGCGCCACAAATGCACACTCGTCCGACGCTCACCATTACTCCGCGCTCTTCAACTATGCGCACCACATGGCCCACTCCTGGGTGCCGAAACGAGTGTGGGGTGTCGGCTACCGGCCGTTCAACTGGGAGCTGACTCCGGTGATCGAGACCATCTGGTTTAACGAGGGCTTCGGACGCTATGCAGGGATGCAGGCGATCGCCGCCGGAATGCCCGAGGAAGAACGGAAGACCCGGCGTGAACGCGTAATCGCGCGGACGAAAGGCATCCTGAACGACGCTCCGCCGTTCATCAAGCGCATGCCGATGACTTTGCTTTCGCAGGAAGCTTCTTTTCTCTATGCCACAGACTTCCGCACGGGAATGAACATTTTCGGGCGCGGCTTCCTCATGGCAGCGGAAATGGATGACCGCATTCAGGCGCAAACGAGAGGCAAGAAGAGCTTGCGCGACGCGTTTCGCGCATTGCTGGCCTGGAGCGCCACGAATCGACGCGCGATCCAGGTCGAAGAAATAACACAGATCATATCCGAATCGACCGGCGTCGACGTCCAAGACATCGTCGTGCGCTGGATGGAAGCGCCGTTGCGATAAATAGCGGTCACGGCCCCGTCGAGAGATTGTTGTATTTACTCGGCCAGCGCTCCAGCGACGATTCCCATATCGAGAGTGAAGGTGGAACCGACTGCGCCCACGACCGCAGTGTGGCGTGTTAGCCCCGCGCGCTGTCGCAACCGATAGACCGCTTCGATGCCGGTGCAGTGCGCGCCAATCAGATTGGCGACCTTAAACTGCTTGAACTCGTCACCGGTCCAATCCAATTGCTCGTCGCTTGCCGCGAACAGATGCAATCCGCCGATGACCGCATCTACATCGCGCCCTGGAAATTTCGCCGTTGCATCGGTCAAGATATTGACGATGCCGGCATGGCCGCACCCTGTCACCACCACCAGACCCTGCGTCGTATCCAAAACCAGCGACTGATCCTCTGGTATGGTGTCCTCCACCAAGCCATCGGGAGTTTGCACTTTTCCGCTCACGCTCCAATTACGCTCTGGAAATTTCCGCGGAACAGGACCGGTGAGCCACGCGCCTGGGAAGATGTCCGCACCCTCGGAGTACTCGACGAATCGCCCGCCTGTGGATTCGTATTCTCTTCGAATCGCAATCATCGGATTGCTTTCGCCGTGGGCCGACGGCCGGCTGTAGAAGATTCCCCTGGCGACGTATACGACGGACAACGCGGCTGGATTCTTTTTCATCATCGCGCGGCGCAAGGTCAGCAAACCGCCCACGTGGTCGTCGTGATTGTGCGTGAGGATAACTTCCTGTACGCCGGAGAGATCAAGATTCATCTCGCGGGCATTTTGCAACACTGTTTCGGGACGCGCGCCAGTATCCAAGAGAATACGATGTCCATCGGCTTCGATCAGCGCAGAAAAACCCCACTCGCCAATACCGGTTGGCTCAGCGACCAGCATGGTGGAAAGCAGTGTCACTTTGAGCGCGCGAATCTGTGTTCGAGATATGCTTGCTGCTTGGACGACGGGCCTGATGCATCGCCACTTCGGCGCTGCAACAATACTGCAGAGTAGAGTGGTGGCAATGACGACTGTTTGACTCAGGCGGCGATTCATGTTGGATCTCCGCACCAATCATAACCTCACCGGCTTCGCGGGCAGCACCGTAAACCAATCCCGTTCTCAGGGGCGAGGATGAATGAAATCGCCAATTCACCCACTGAACTGACTTGGCGAATTGGCAAGTCCGAGAACAGACGGCGAGGCCAGAGAGATGAAAGATGTCTGGCGAGGGTCAACGACTGGCTGCCCGCTCGAACTGGACCAGGCGGCTGAGATTGACATTTCGTCCGGTCGTAACACCTCTGGTGGCCTTCTGCAAGGCACCTCGCACATTCGCTTTTGTGCAATGCGGGAGCCAGACCGAAAACGATACCTGCCGCGAACGAAACAGCCATGGTGAACATCAGGAGGTGCAGGCCGATGTTTTCAGAGCGCGGCAGGCTGTGAGGAAGAGCCGCAAGCTGCGCGCGCAAGCCAAATGCAGCGACTGCTACACCCAATGCCCCTCCCGTAAGCGACAGCACAATGCTTTCGGTCAGCAGTTGCCGGACCATGCGGCCCGGACTGGCCCCGGGGACTGCCCGGACAGCGGTTTCTACTATCGCCCTCCCTTTGGGAAGTACGGCAGATGGTATGTTCCATTCAGTTCAAGTGGGAGCTGTTTGCCTATCGCGGTTACCACCATCGAACGACCTTCGGATTCCGACCCGGAGAGCCTTTTGACGATAGTCGATAAGCGCGTAGGGGTTTTGCAGTAAGTCCTCGTCGAGTACGACTCGCACGTTGCCGACGACGCTTGTTAAATGACCGGTCCTGAGAGAATCTAATCTGGAGTCCGCTGAAAGGCACTATCGCCTACGAGCTATAGTCGCGAGACTTCCAGAAGATTGAGCGATCAATCTGATCCAGGCGTGTGCGTCCGGTCATCGCCATCGCGACCTCCAGTTCGGATGTGAGTATGTTGACGACATCGCGCACTCCATCCGTCCATCCGCCCCGGCTACGCTCAATCCGTACAAATAGGGTCGCCCTATCAAAACCGCAGAAGCGCCGTACCCCAGCCCCTTCAAAACATCAGTACCCCTCCGGATACCGCTATCGAACAGCACCGGTGCACGACCGGCCACGCGGTCCACCACCGCCGGAAGCACTTCGATCGTTGCCGGTTCCGTGTCGAGAACCCGGCCACCGTGATTCGAAACGACGATTGCAGCAACACCGCGCTGCACCGCCTCATCGGCATCGTCAGGATTGAGAACCCCTTTAAGAATGATCGGAGTCTTGGCGAACGATTGGATCCATTCAAGATCGTTCCAGTTGAAATGTCTCCGAGTCCGGCCGCCTCCACCTCCAGGCCTCGCCTCGGTCCCCAGGTTTGGGAATGGAAGAATCGGCGACTGCGCCCGGATATGCTCCTCGCGGTTCCGCGCGTAAGGCATGGGAATGTCAGCCGTGATGCAAAGCGCCTTGCATCCTGCCGCCTCCGCTCTCTCGATCAGTGCCTGAACAGCCTTTCTGTCGTCATCAACGTAGAGCTGAAACCAGATTGGTCCCGACGCCGCTTTGCAGATATCCTCGATGCTGCGATTCGAGACGGTGCTCGCCACCATAATCGTGTTGGCCTCCCCCGCTCCGCGTGCCGTCGCCGTTTCGGCATCAGGATGGACTAGAAGATGCGACGACGTCGGCGCCAGCAGGATCGGATGGGGCAATTTGTTGCCGAGCACTATACAGCTTGTATCAACCCGAGTCATGTCCACCAGAACGCGCGGCTTAAGCCTTAGCTCGTCCAGCGCTTCACGGTTCCGTCTCAGTGTTATCTCATCGGCCGAACCGCTGCTGAAGTATTCCCACGCTGGCAGCGACATCTTCCGCTTGGCTGCAGTCTCATAGTCGTACACGCTCGCTAGCACCGGCTGCTGGTTCTCCTGCCCTCCAGTAGCTTGGCCATCCGCGCCGGCCGCAGATTCGATGGGCCCAGCCACGGCCCGCTTCGAGGAGATTCCAATCGCGGCTGCGCTCGCCAAACTCGCCTTGAGTACCTCTCGCCTATGCATAATGACCGTGCTCCTGCCGTCATCGCAATCGCAGAACGATCGAAGCAAACAATCTCGAATCCGCTGCTCACCATTTATACATCAAATTAACATCAACCAGGCCCAAGGTTGCACTCGATGGCGGGTAATACCGCCGCCACACGAGAAGCGATTCCTTGCTGAGTGCATAGGCGATTCGGCATCGATAGCTGACAGTGGACGCCAGCACGAAGCTGGCACACCGAAGAAACATCACAGAGAAACGTTGGTAATTCGTTGAGAGACCTTCCTTGGCTAAGCCCACAGAATCCGGGTCACTCAGCCGGTCGCATTCTCAAGGCCTGGCTTCATAAACGATGTTGAACGGAGTCTCAGTGGCGCGGCGGAAACGAGTGAAGCCCGCGGCGTGAACAACTTCACGTATACGCTTTTCGCCCGCCTGCGCCCCCAGGCAAAGTCCAACCTCCTGCGAACGCGAGCAGGGGGTGCAGAGCAGTGTGGAGAAGGAATAATAGACCCGGCCCACCGGATTCATATTGTCCTTGAGTTCGTCCTTCGCAAAGGGCTCGACGATCATCCATGTGCCATCTTTTGCAAGAGAACTGAGAACGTGTGCTGCGGCTCCGACGGGGTCGCCCATATCGTGCAGGCAGTCAAAGACGGTGACAAAGTCGTACTCTTTGCCGGGAAAGCTCTTTGAGGTCGCAGTATCAAAGACGGCGCGGTCGGCAACGCCCTCTCGCCGGGCAGTCTCTCGAGCTCCCTCGATCGACTTGTCGTGGTAGTCAAAGCCGAAGAACTGTGACTTCGGGAAGGCATTGGCCATCAGAACCGTGGATGCTCCCTTGCCGCAACCTACGTCAGCTACACGTGCGCCCGCCTCAAGCTTCGACTGCACACCATCGAGGGCGGGGATCCAGGAGCTGACAAGGTTTGCGGTATACCCTGGGCGGAAGAATTTCTCGCAACCGTGGAACACCCCATCATCGTGTTCGTGCCATCCCATTCCGCGACCGGTCCGGAACGATTCCGTAATGCGCGGGACAGCAGCCAGGGACCCAATTGCCAATTCAAAGGCACCGGGGAGATAGGCGGGGCTATCCTCCTGCGCCAAAGTGAACGCCTGCTCCTCGGTCAAGCTGAAGACGTCCTTCGAACTGTCATAGGTTACATAGCCGCCGGCGGCTTGAGACGCGAGCCATTCCTGAACATAGCGTGCGTCGGTTCCGGTCTTGCGGGCCAGTTCGGCCGATGTGACTGGGCCCTGTGCCAGAGCCTTGTAGAGTCCCAGCTTTTCACCGATGACCACCATGCCGGCGTGCACCGAAGCGCCAAGGTCAGTAACGAACTGACCAATGAAGGTGTTGAGCTTGTTCATGTCGAGAGCTGGTGCCTGTGCTGTTGCCATATTTCGATCCTCCTTTGGGGCTGAACTACTGAATACCGGCTTGATGGCCGACTTGCGCGTTGCTACAATCCGCGTCAACTCGGCACCCTACTTTATTTCGGTGCTCCCCGCATGGCGCGTCGGGAATCATTCATCCCGCCCAATGCGGCCAGCAGCGATTCCGGACCTAGTAACGAAGGTTCTCCGAAAGAACAACAAATTCTCCGAACCTCGGACATTTCCCAGTCATCTTCAAAGACACGCTGGCCGTGCCCGAATCGCCCTTAATCAGCGCGTCGGCGCCTCATGAACGGTCTCCTTCAGTTTTTTGCGTCGGTCGTTTTTCGCGCCGACGGTCGTGATCGGATGCCTGCTACCAAAACGCTGGGGCAGTGTGGCCGAAGCTCCCAGCTAACTACAATAGCTAGACGCCTGTCGGAATCTTAATTTTTATGTCCCGGTAACTTACAGGAAACAATGATGATGTTGTGAAGCCTGAAAGGCGGGGTAAAATATTGCCCTGACCGTTAGGGGAATGCCGTGTCGTTGGAGCCAGCCAAAATCCAAGATTCACTCAAATTTGGGGATGGCTTCGAGCTCGATTGCTCTGCGTGCCAACTGCGCCACTCCGGTCGGCTTCTCAAAGTCGAGCGTATCCCCATGGAAGTTCTACAGCTTCTCGTACAACGTCAGGGACTGGTTGTGACCCGTGAACAGCTGGTCGAAAAGATTTGGGGGAAGGACGTCTATCTTGATACGGACAACAGCATCAACGGCGCGATCCGGAAGGTCCGGCAAGTTCTGAAGGACGACCCCCAAGAGCCTCGGTTCATTCAAACAATTTCAGGTAAAGGGTATCGTTTCATAGCGCCGGTTACTGCTCCGATTATCGCGCCGGTCAGCTCGCCCGATACGGAACCGGCGGTGGTGGCCGAGAGGCCCCAATCTCCTGCCCGCGAGGACTTCGCTGCCAAGTTTTCACGACGAAGCGTACTTGGGATCTCGATTCTCGCAACGGCGATCGTCCTGATTGCAGCTTGGGGCGCATACGTCCGATGGTTCGAGTTCCAAACCAGGACTCTGCAGCCTGGCGGACGAGCCATGCTGGCGGTTCTGCCATTTGAAAACCTCACCGGAGACGCAGGCGAGGAGTATTTCAGCGACGGCATGACGGAGGAGATGATCACGCAATTGGGGAGCTCCGATCCGCAGCACATGGGTGTGATCGCCCGCACTTCCGTGATGTACTACAAACATAGCCAGAAGCAACTGCAGCAGATCGCCCGCGAACTGGGCGTACAGTACGTGCTGGAAGGTAGTGTAAGGCGCGACGCCGACAAAGTGCGAATCACGGCCCAGCTCATTCAAATGAGAGATCAAACCCACCTTTGGGCCCGGGAGTATGACCGTGATACCAAGAATCTGCTGGTGACGCAAAGCGAGATTGCTCGAGAAATCTCCGGCGAGATCAGAGCCGCTCTTGGAGAGCGCGAGCCCATCGCTCCCACTCTTCATCCGGCTCTCTCACCACAGGCTTTCGAGGCTTACAACCTTTATCTGAAGGGACAGTACTTCTGGAACAAGAGAACGGTGGAGGGATTTCAGCAGGCGATCGGATACTTTCGCCAAGCGACGGAGAAGGACCCCAACGATGCGCGAGCCTACGCCGGTTTGGCTGCCAGCTATGCTCTGATCGGCGCCTATAGTGGAAGTCCGGCTGCCGAATTTGCAGTGCAGGCACGTTCGGCGGCGACGCGAGCTCTCGAGCTTGATGACAACCTGCCCGAAGCCCATGCGGCCCTGGCCTTGATCGTCCAAAATCATGATTATGACTGGCAAACGTCCGAGAAGGAATTCAAAAGAGCGATTGAATTAAACCCAAACTATGCCACCGGCCATCATTGGTATGCCGAACATCTGGCATGGCTAGGCCGATTCGATGAGGCTCTCCGGGAAAGTGAACGCGCGCGACAACTCGATCCGCTTTCGCTGATTATCGCCACCGACAATGCAGCGATTCTTTATTACTCGCGGCAATACGACCGGGCGATCGCTCAGATAACCAGCGTTCGCGAATTGGACCCCGAGTTCCCGCGGGCCTCAATCATTGTCACCGCCTACGTGCAAAAAGGAATGTTTGCGGAAGCCCAGGCTGATGTCGAAAAACACATGCATGAGGAAGCCCCCTGGCGCTGGTCGCACTTGGCCTATACCTATGGACGCGCGGGCCAACCGGAAAAAGCGGCGCACGAATTGAGGAAATTGCTGGATTCGAACCGGCGCCAACCAATCGATCCAATGGTCATTGTTCCAGCCTACATCGGCATGGGGAACAATGATCAGGCTTTAGCCTGGCTAGAAAAGGCGCAAGCCCAGCATTCCAACGGTTTGACCGCACTTAGAGTGGATCCTACCTACGACCCGCTGCGCGGCGACCCTCGGTTCCAGCATCTCATGTTGCAAGTGGGTTTTGCTGACTAGATCAAATGGATACTTCTTGCGGCCGACCACCTAGTGGTGGAGAGGATGACCCTGGCGCCATCCGCGAGTGGATGGCCTCGGTTCCCGATCGCGAACCCCGGTTGAACGACATTGCGGTCTTTCTAATGCCGGTGGCGAAGGTCGATGGGGAATACCTGTTCCCGGTGAAGACGGGCGGCGGGGCTGGAACCCAAGTCTGCTGACCCATTGGGTCCGCAGCACCGACTTGCCTTCGGCGCCGAACCGGTCTTTAAAGTAATTGGGATCCATGAACTGAAAATCGGGCACGCCATGTGGGATGATATCGATCTTTCCACTCGGAATTGAGTACACCTCGCGGAGAAACTGCGCCGCCTGCTCACTCATGATCAGCCGATGAAACCCGGAAGCGACAGGGCTCGAAGATGAAACGGTCTCGGACGCAACCGCACAGCAAAGGATTGACGGCTTGGCCGAGAGGGCTGCGGAAAGGTCCAGCCACACCGAGCAGAAATACGATAGGGACCACGCGATCATCTCGCACTGAGAGCGTCACTGCTCCTCTTACTTCAGTCCACATCTCGAATTTCTAAAGACAGAGGAGGATGCATACCTCGTCCAGGGCTTTTCAGTTGGAAACCGGCAATCGCCTCTCTGCGTGGCTCGGTGCGCACAAGGTTGCGCGATGTCTGTTGAAATTCTGAAGGCGTCATTTACTTCGAACCGGGCGCAGTTGGCGCGTTAGTCAATCTCTTTATGTTCCTGCCGGCTTCGGGTGCGAAGGTGCAGGCCGTGTCAGTGAGCGCGGTGGGTGTGAGCGTAAGTGGCTGCAACTGATTTTTTCCCAGCAGGGCGTTGAAGTCGCCGACCTGTTTCTGCATCTCCTTCCATGCGGCGGTGGTGCGGTTCAAGTTGTTGCAGTCGCTTTCCCAGGTGGCGATCTGCGTTGGGGTGGGCGCCATATCCAGGCCGACCTGCATCATGCTGACCATGGTGTTGAAGGCGTTGTTTGCGTCCATGAAAGATTGCAGCGCTTTGGGGTCGGCGGCCGGACCGCGACCGCCGCCGAAGCCCGCCCCCATGCCACCTGCCGGCGGGAGGACGCCGCCAATCTTCGTGAGGCCGGCGTCGAGTGTTTTGGCTTGCGCGGCGACATCGGCGGGAAGGTTGCCTTTGGTGAGTGATGCGAGCTGGTCTTTGACAGCGTCTACCTCCTCATGGCCTTTAAAGCTCTGCTCCATGCCTTGAACGGAAAGCAGCGTCAGCTTGTTTTGATTGCGCAGCGCGGCCATCAATTCCGGGCTCTGGCCCACGCGCGGGTCGTTCACGACGGTTACGTTGCGGGTGTAGAGCTGACCGTCCACGGTGAGCTTGAGCACGTAAACGCCCGGAATGACCTGCGGTCCATGAGGACCGGGAGTGGCTGCGCCGGGCACCATGTTCATTTCGTTTTCCAGGTCGTGGCGCAGCGCCGGCGGATCGTCATATTGCAGATTCCAGTTGACGCGGTTCAGCCCCACATGGGTACTGAGGGCGCGCGTCTCGGGAGCGGCCAGCCAGTAGCGGGGAAAGAGCTCGCCCTCGATGGGTTTAGGCAGGGTGCTGGTCATGGTGCGCGCCAGATTTCCTTGCGCGTCGAAGACCTGCAACTGAATGGGACCACTCGGTTCGCGGCTGAGGTAATAGTCAACGATTGCGCCATACGGCACGTTGGCCACATGGGGCATTTCGATGGAGAAAGGCTGATCCCAGTTGCTGTTGATGCGAGCCCGAATGGCTTCTTCGGGATCAAAGAGATAGGCGGCGGACGAGCCGATCGTCTGGGCGTCGGCGGCAATCTGGCGCAGCGGCGTAATGTCGTCGAGAACCCAGAAGCCGCGCCCATATGTGCCGATGACCAGATCGTTCTGGTGATGATCGACGTGGACATCGATGTCGCGGATGGACGTGCTGGGCAGGTTTTGCCGCAGCAACGCCCAATGATCTCCATTGTTGAAGCTGACATAGACGGTGGTTTCGGTTCCGGCGAACAGCAGGCCCGGCTGCGCGGGATCGACACGCAGGCTGTTCACCCAGCTACCCGTTCGCTCGTCTTTGGGCAAGGCATTGACAATGCTGTTCCAGGTCTTGCCGCCGTCGGTGGTGCGCCAGATGAGCGGCACGTCGGCGTCTTCGTCGGGCGGGATGATCACGCCGCGCTGGCCGCCAATGCGGCCGGTAACGTAAGCGGTATTGACTTCGTCGCCTGCCTCAATCGTATTAAAGCTGGTGTGGGCGGGCGCATCCGCGATGTTGCTCACGTTCATCCAGGTTTTGCCACGGTCCATGGTGTTGTAGATCTGGCCGTTGCTGCTGACGGTCCACATCACTCCCCGTTTGACCTTGGAGATGGAGAAGTCGTTGATGGATGGTGGAGGCGGAGGGGGGACGGCGGCAGGCGGGGCGGCAGCAGTCGTAGCCGGAGTCGGAGTCGGCGCAGCAGCCGCCACGGCAGCACCGCCCGCAGGCACTTGAGTCGGAGCGGGCGGGGGCGTCTGCGCCGGATGCGGCGTGCCGCAGGCAATCTGCGGCGCATCCTTAGCCGTGGTCAAGTCGGGGCTGGCGGCCGTAAAGGAATGAGCGCCGTCGCGCGTGACGAGCAAGCATTGGTACGCCACGTAAAGCGCGCCGGGCTCGAAGGCGAGGTCGAACTTCTTCTGAAAATCCCGGCCGGCGGTGTACTTGGTGGCGTCGGAACCGAAGTTGGGCGCGATGTTCTGCCATTGACCCGACGACATGTCGATTTTCACGAGCCCACTGCCGCCCCCGCCCGGACCATAGCCGACACCGTAGATGATGTTCGGGTTTTTAGGATCGGGCGTGTCCACCCCGAATTCAGAGGAGGGCAGCGGACTCCAGTCAGTGAAGTTGACCTGGCCCCAGTTGCCGCGGCTGCTGATCATGACCGCGCCTGTGTCTTGTTGGGCAGCCATGATGTGGTAGGGATACTGGTTGTCGGTAGCCACGTGGTAGACCTGCGAGATTGGTTCGGTATACCACAGGCTCCAAGTCTTGCCGTTGTCGAGCGTGACGCTGGCTCCCTGATCGGAACCGACCAGCATGCGTCTTCCGTTGCTGGGATCGACCCACAGCTTGTGATAATCTTCGCCGCCGGGGGCGCCTTTGAAGGGCTCAAAGGTCACGCCGCCATCGGTGGAGCGATACATCGCCGTGCTTACCGTATAAAGGATGTCCGGGTTTTGCGAGTCCACAAAGACGCCGCAACTATAAGCGCCCTGGCCGTTGCTGATGCGGAGATCCTTCCCCGCCATATGCTTCCAGTTCGCCCCGCCGTCGTCGGAACGATAAAGGCCTGAGCCGTGTTCAATGTTGTTGCCCACAATGTACATTCGCTGGCCGCCACTGTGCATGGCCACCGCCACCCCAATGCGGCCCTGGTAGGGCGGTATCTTGATCGGGGTCCAGGTTTTGCCTTCGTCAGTCGATTTGAAAACCAGCGCCGGCTTGATTTTGGTCTGTCCACCGCCTGGGGGAGGGCCACCGGGGCCTGCGCCGCCGGTTCCCTGCGTGGCAGCCAGCATCACGCTTGGATCGTCGTAAGCATATTGAAGGTCGCGCGTGCCGTCGTAGTCGTCGGGCTTCAAGACGTTGGTCCAACTTTGGCCGCCGTCCGTCGATCGGTAGACCCCGCCGCCGTGGCGGGTGTGGTCGCCAAGCGCCGAGACGATTACCAGGTTGAAATCGGCGGGATCGACAAGGATGCTGTCGATCTTCACCGTGTCCTCGAGGCCGATGTGCTGCCAGCTTTTTCCTGCATCTGCCGACTTCCACATGCCGTTTCCAAGGCTGCCCTGAATGGGGTCCCCGGCTCCGGCATAAACAACGTCGGGATTCGAGGGAGCCACCTGGATGGCGCCGATGCTATCCACGCTCGTCTCCTGATCGAAGACCGGAAACCAGGTCACGCCGGCGCTGGTGGTCTTCCAGATGCCGCCCAGCGGAGTTCCCATGTAGAACGTGCCCGCGTCGCCGATGACACCGCTCACCGCGGAGATGCGCCCCCCATGGAAAGGCCCGACGTTCCGCCATTGCAGGCCTGTATAGAGATTGGGATTGACTTGCGCCCATGTGCCCAGGGCCGACGCCATGATGCTCGAAAAAATCAGACCGCCATCAACTGCCCACGACATTCGCTTCACGCTGGGATGACCTCGTAATCTTTCGACTATTCGGCGGGTAGTATACAGGAACCTCGCCGGAAAGAATCGCTCGATGAATGCAACGTCGATTACACCGCTGCGCATAAACGACCTTGTAGTTGCGGGCAGAGCGATCAACTTTCCTGCCGGATGGCTGCGGCCTTCGCGGAGCTCTCCACAGCCGGGCGTAGCCCTCGGCCGCGAAGTCGAATGCGCAGCGTGATCGCGAAAAAGCAGACCAGAGCCAGAATCTCCACGAAGATCTTGCCTCCATCGAGCAGATCGGGATGCCCATCCTTCAGATTCGGATCGGTAAATATGCTATGCACGAAGACCAGCACCGCTGCGGGAAAAACAAGGTAGTGTAAGCGCCGCCATAGCGGCCGCCCGATGCGGGAGCGGAGCAGCGAAGTTACGAAGACAATGAGCAGAAGATACATGGCTCCGGCGCCGGCCACGTTGATGAGCGGCTGCAGCGGCGATTGAATGGGCAGCAGAATATCGAAAACGCGAAAAACCGGCTTGTCGAGAAACAGCAGCACCAAAGGGTGAGTAAGCACAAGCAGCATCGTTGCATAGGCGGTCCACTGATGCAGAGCAAAGAGATTGATCCGCAGATGCGGCCAGAAACGCACCGGGCTATAGCGCAGGGAGATCAGCAATCCGAGAAGGAGATTGATTGCAGCGCCCGCTGCCGCTCCGAGACCGAGATAGGAACAAAGATCCAGCAGAGTCATGGTCGCCTTTTAGGTTGCATGGGAGTCGCGGAGTTCGGCGCAACGCGGGCAGAGTGCAGACGCTCTTCTTGGCCGACGTGCTTATGCTGACAAGTATAACGAGCCCCCAATAACGGTCATCCTTTTTGTTTGATCTTTGTCTGTCCGATCTTGCCAACCCACACCTTGTCCAAAGGGAGCTTGCCCTCGTGCCCAGTTCTTTGATGTCCAGCCTCTTTTGCCGTGTCATCCTCGTCTCCGCCATCACAACGCTGGCCCTCGCCGCTGCCGCGCAGCCGCCGGCACCGCAGCCGAATCCACCTAAATCGGACGGCCCATTCGACGGGCTTTCGGCGCTGAAATTGCGCCAGATCGGCCCCTTCCGCGGCGGCCGGGTCGGCGCAGTTGCCGGGGTTCCCGGCCAGCCTTTCGTCTATTACTTCGGAGGCACGGGAGGAGGTGTCTTCAAGACCGTGAACGGCGGTCACACGTGGGCGCCGGTGACCGACGGGCAGATCAACTTCGGCTCGATCGGCTCCATTGCAGTCGCGCCTTCCGACCCCAATGTGGTCTACGTTGGAACCGGCGAGAGCACCATCCGCGGCAACGCGTCCCACGGCGACGGCGTTTACAAGTCCAGCGATGCCGGAAAGACGTGGACCCATGTCGGCCTCGAAGGGACGCAGCAGATCGGCCAGATCTGCGTCGACCCGAAGAATCCCGATCTCGTCTATG
Source organism: Occallatibacter sp. (assembly GCA_049513795.1). Taxonomy (GTDB): domain Bacteria; phylum Acidobacteriota; class Terriglobia; order Terriglobales; family Acidobacteriaceae; genus Telmatobacter. Next base: position 38,525 of record JBEKVS010000012.1, read on the forward strand.
TCGCCGCCATGGGCCACATGGCCGGCCCCAATCCCGAGCGGGGCGTCTTCCGCTCCAAAGACGGCGGCAAAAGCTGGCAAAAGGTTCTCTTCAAAAGCGAGAATGCCGGCGCGGTCGATCTGGCCATGGATCCCGGCAACCCGCGCGTCCTTTATGCCGCCATCTGGCAGGTGGTGCGCAAGCCATGGACCTTCGAGAGCGGCGGCCCCGATGGAGGCATCTGGAAGTCGACCGATGGCGGCGATACCTGGAAGGAGCTGACGCACAACCCAGGCCTGCCCAAGGGCGTTCTCGGCCGCATGGGCGTCACCGTGTCACCCGCCAATCCTGAGCGCGTCTGGGCGCTCATCGAGGCCCAGGAAGGCGGCGTGTTCCGTTCCGATGACGCGGGAGCCACCTGGACCAAGCTCAACGGCGACAACTC